>CAZQXS010000001.1:0-8627 GCA_964597275.1 uncultured Pseudomonadota bacterium
GGAACGACGGCGGGATTTTCGGCAGGCTTGCCGTTTCCAGACGGCAAGGGACGGTCCTGAAAAGGGTACCACTGGTTGTGCTGAGTCGGGTTCGGTGCGGTGGTCATTGTGATTTGTAGTTGTCAATGGTAGAAAAAAAACCTCACACAACGTGCTTCAAATCCTCCGGAACCTCCAGCCCAAAGTTGACGAGGTTGTCAATGTAGGTGCCGAGCTTCTTCTTGGTCAGGGTGGTCTTGGTGTTGGCGGCAATCACTCCGGTGCCGTCCGCAATGCGATTGTACATGGCAAACACCGCCGTGACCTCGACAATGTTCATCAGCGCGGCCTCGTCCCACCCGGCGGCGTAAAGGGCTTCCGCATCAGCCTGCACCATCTTCGCGGGCGTTTCCGTGAGTTTACGGGCATACTCCAGCGCGGCCTTCATTTTGGGCGACAACTCGGCAGAGTCCAAATCCTCCACCAACTGGTCAATCAAGCCTTCTTCGACCCCGAAAATCTCGGCGATCGCCTTGTGTCCCCGGTAGCAGAACGAGCAGGCGTTCAGCCCGGAGACGTAGGCGGCGATGATCTCGCGCTCGGCGGCAGTCAGCGGACCTTCGGTGAGCATGATCTCATCGGTCATCTTGAAGAGGAAGATCGCCATGCGCGGCGAGGTCTTCATCACGTCGTAGAGGTGCGGGGCATCGCCCAGCGATTTCATAAAACCCATTTTTTCTCCGTTGTTTCAGGTTGCAGAATCAATGAATCCAGGGTTGATTCGTCTGGTTCAAATCACACCCTGCTGGTGCAAGTCGTCCAGCTCGTCCTTGGTTTTTCCCAGCAACTCGGTCAAGATCACGTCACTATGTTCCCCCAGCATGGGAACTTGCTGGGCATGAGGGTACCCGCTGCCGCTAAAGCGAACCGGTTGAGGCACTAGGGGAATGTCACCCAACTTGCGGTGTGTGCCCAACTCCACCAACAAACGGGTTTGCTGATGGTCGCTCTCAACGGCCTGCCCCAAAGACCACACAGGGGCACAGGGAACATTTGCTTTTTTCAGGAGTTCCAGAATCTCTTCTGTCGTTCCGGATTGCGTCCATGTGGAAATCTGGGTGCGGAGTTGTTGCTCGTGTTGGTTGCGAGCGTGGTTGTCGGTGTAACGCGCATCCTCCGCAAGTTCCGGTTGTCCCATAATCTGAGTCAGGTTCCGGAAAACTCCATCGTCCGTCACAACCATCACAATCAAACCGTCTTGTGTTGGAAACGAATCCACCGGATAAGTGATGGGATGACGGTTCCCTGCACGCTGTGGCTCTCGGTTAAAATACAGACATTGGCTGAGTCCGGTGAGTTGCATGGAGAACATAGAGTCGAACATGGAGACTTCAAGCTCGCGTCCTTCCCCAGTGCGCTCCCGGTTGTAAAGTGCGGCAACAATGCCCCATGCGGCATACATGCCCGTGCAAACATCAGCAACCGACTCCCCAACAGCGGTGGCAGGGCCATCCTTTGATCCTGTGAGGTTCATCAACCCACTCATGGCTTGGATGACCAAATCGAACGCGGGCCAGTCGGCCAGCGGGCTGTCCATCCCAAAGCCTGAAATACTGGCGTAGATCAGGTCCGGCTTCAAGGGTTTCAGGGCTTCATAACCCAGTCCTAGCCGCCGCATCACGTTCGGACGAAAATTCTCGACTAGCACGTCGCACTGTTGCACCAACTGTTTGATCAGTTGAACTCCCTCTGCTTTCTTCAAGTTGATGGTGAGGCTTTGCTTGTCCCGGTTGAGCAACATGAAGTAGGTGCTTTCATGATCCTTGTAGGGGCCAAGCCTGCGGGCTTCATCCCCGGAATTCGGCATCTCGACCTTGATGACCTCAGCCCCCATGTCAGCCAGCATGGACGTGCAGAAGGGGCCGGACATGACGCGCGAGAAGTCGAGAACCCGCACCCCCTCAAGCAGTGGCACCCGCTTGCTGTTGCAACTCATGCACTCTCCTTTTCCTCGCTGATGTTCACGACCAGCTTGCCCACAGAGTTCCGGTCTCGCAGATCCTGAAGTGCTTGAGGCAAATCCATGAATCCATAGGGGTTCCGGATGATGGGTTGGAGGGCTCCTGCTTCACAGAGCTGAACAAGCTGCTTTCCAACGTCGGCAAGCATTTTTGGACTGCGGTCGTGACTCCAGTACACCCCGATCGCACTGGCGTTTTTCAGAAGCAGCAAATGGGCGGGCAAGCTGGGCAGATTCCCGCTGGAAAACCCCACAATCAGCAAACGCCCTTGCCATGCCAGACACTTGATGCTTTCTTTCGTGATCTCGCCTCCCACCGAGTCAAAAACAATGTCCACCCCTCGGCCTTCTGTGGCGGCTATGAGGTCCGGTCGCCAGTTTGGTTTCCGATAGTTGACAGCAAGCTCCGCCCCGGACTCTTGGGCAATTCTACATTTGTCCTCGCTTCCGGCAGTTGCAAGAACCCTCGCTCCCAAGTGCCGGGCAAGCTGAACAGCGGCCAACCCCAGTCCCCCCGCAGCCGCATGGATCAGGACAACGTCACCCTCTTGAACGGGGGCCATTTGTGTAAGTGCCACCATTGCCGTGGTGTACACCACCGGCAAAGCGACAGCGGAAGACAAGGGCATCGCATCCGGAACCGCGATGGCCATGTCTGCACGGATGATCACATATTCTGCAAATCCACCAAACAAGACCTTGCTGGCAATCCGTTGTCCCACAGCGACTCCTGTTCCTTCACCAACATCCACCACCGTTCCGGCGACCTCCTGTCCCGGCGTAAAAGGCCGGGGCGGCTTGATTTGGTAGGTGTCGTTAATCATCAACAGATCAGAATAGTTCAGTGCGGCAACTTCAACTTTGACCAACAACTCTCCACACTCAGGGGTTGGGGTAGGCAATTCCACTTGCACCAAACCCTCGATCCCCAAATCCTCTTTCGATTGCCAAGCGTACATTTGATTCGTATCTCTCCGTCAGATGTTTTTTGCCAAAGGTCAGTGAATCATGTTGTTGGGCAGGTACAGGCAAATCTGCGGAAAGAGGATGAAGAGCAGCAAGGCAACGATCATCGCGGCCCAAAACGGGAGGATGCCGATGTAGATTTCCCGCATGGGGATGTTGCGGGCGACCCCCTTCACCACAAAGACGTTCATGCCCACCGGAGGGCTGATCAGCGCCATCTCGATGATGATCACCATGACCACGCCAAACCAAATCCGCAGGTCGGACGAATCGGCGGCGAAGCCCAGCATTTCCGGGACCGCCGAGCTTTCAATCAAGGGAAGCACAATCGGCAGCACCAGCACCATCGCCGCAAAGCCGTCCAGAAAGGTGCCAAGGACGATGAAGGTGCCGAGGATGATTGCAAGAAACGCCACAGGCCCCAAGTTGAGTTCCACGAGGATTTCGGCAAGGGCGTCCGGGATGCGGGTGTGTGCCAGAAACGGCGAGAAGACGTTGGCTCCGATGATGATGAAGTAGATCATCACGGTGGTGCCTACCGTCCGAATCAGTGCCTTGCCCAACAAGCCGAAGCTGAGCTTACGGCGTAGGGCCGAGATCATCATGGCCAGCATGGCTCCCACGGCAGCGGCCTCGACTGGAGTGAACACCCCACCGTAAATTCCGCCGATGGAGACAAAGATGATGAGCAGGATTCCCGTTCCCTGACCCAGAGCCTCCAGCCGCTTCCGCCACTGAAAGGGTTGGGCGGGAGGGCCGAGTTCGGGCCGAATCAGGGTTTGCAGGAAAATCACGACCAGAAACAGACTGGCGAGCAGCAATCCGGGGAAGACCCCGGCGAGAAACAGGCGTCCGACCGATTCTTCCGTGAGAATCGCGTAGATCACGAACCCGGTGGAAGGCGGGATCAAGATGCCCAGCGTGCCCCCTGCAGCCACTGCGCCTGCGGCCAGCCGCGAGTTGTAGCCGAAACGCGACATTTCCGGCATGGCCACCCGTCCCAGCGTGAGGGCCGAGGCGACCGAGGAGCCGGAGAGCGCGGCAAATCCGGTGCAACCGATCACAGTGGCATGAGCCAGCCCGCCCCGGAATTGTCCCACCCACGCATAGGCCGCGTTGTAGAGGTCGCGGCTCATTCCGGACAGACTGGCGATATTGCCCATCATCACGAACATGGGGATGACCACCAGTTCGTAGTAGGTCGTCGTACTCCACGTTTCGGTGATGAAGGTCGAGAACGCTGAGGGCCAGCCATCGAGCATGCCATGCCCGACCAAACCGACCACCATCATCGCAAAAGCAACAGGCAGGCGCTGGCTCATCAGCACGAGGACCAGCACCGTGCCTGCGATTCCAATGTAAATGGGATCCATCAGGCTTCACCTCCGGGGGAGTCGTCAGCAGTGGGAGACGCGATGTCTCTTCCCGTGCAGATTTGGAAGGCTTCGACGAGGGCCAGCAGCGCATGAAAGGCGGTGGACCCCGCGATCATCCAGTAAAACGGCTGGTAAGGGATTTCGATCATGTTGGTGGCGTTGCCGAAGAACTCGGCATCCTCGGCACCCACCCATGCCTGCCACGCCAGCAACCCCATCAGTCCGATGATCAGCAGGCGGATGGTCAGGTCTCGCAGGATTCGCAGGCCCGTCAGCCGATATTCCGGCAACAGGTCCACCACGATGTGTTCGGCATTGCGCCAAACGTAGGGGGCCGCGCCAAAGATCACGGCCACCATCCCCATTTGCAGCGTGTCCTCCACACCAAGGATGGGGGCCGTGAACAGGTAGCGGAAGACTACATCCGTGAAGATCAGGCAGATCAGCCCAAACAAAACCACTCCCGCGAACAGGGCCAGTCCGCCGGCAAGGCGATCCAACAGTTTCATGACCTACCGCCTGATCCGTGTGAGTTCGGCAATCAATTCTTCATCGCCGCCACGATTTCGTCCGCAGGAATGCCCTTGGACTTCTGATCGCGGATGATGTTTTTCATGCCCTGTGCAGCGGCGACATCAAACTTCGCACGTTCTGCCGCCGACAGTTCGATGATCTCCTTGCCCGGAATTCCAGCGAATTTCTTGAGTGCCAACTTCCCAAACCCGGCCAGGCCATCCGCCGCCCGCAGGCTCATGCCCAGCCCCGTCAGCGAATCCAAAGCGGATTGCTCGCTGGAGGAGAGTTCGTTGTAGGCCTTCTCGTTCATCACGAGGAAGATCGTCGTCGGCATTTCCGGAAGCCCCGTCGTGACGTACTTGGTCGGCTCAATGAGCTTGAAGATCAATAGCGAATCCGATCCCATCAGCGCTCCGTCCACCACGCCCGTGCTCATCGAGGTATAGACCTTGTTCGCGGGCATCTGCACCGGAGTCGCCCCATACGCCTCAATGATGGCGGCTGCGGACTTGGAGGCCACCCGGATTTTCATCCCTTTCAGGTCCGCAAGACTGCGCACGGGCTTGTCACGCATCATGAAGACCGCTGGAGGGGTCACGAACACCGCCAACGGACGGGTACGCTTGTACTCGCCCATGAGGTGCTGGTCCATTACCTTCCAGATTTTCTCGGTGGCATCCCGGTGCCCCTGTGTGACTCCGGGGAGTTCAATGAGCAGGTTGCGCGGGAACATCGGCGAGGTGTAGCCCGGTAACCCGTAGGTGATCTCGGCAATGCGCTTGGCCGCCCGCATGTACTGCTCTGCCGGACCCTTGCCCAACTCCCCGGAAGGATACACCTTCACCTTGACGGAGCCGTCTGTCGCCGCCGAGAGATCATCCGCGAACTTCAGGAAGATCGGCTTGTGCAGCACATAAATCGGGGGCACGAAGCTGGCCAGTTTCAGCACTTTCTCTCCGGCGAAGGACGTTCCGGACAGCAGACAAACCGCCACGGCAACGGTGGCGATAGTGATGGATTTCAAAACACGATTGAACATGAAAGCCTCATCGGGTTGTTTGGTTAGAAAAAAGGTTGACTGCGTTACACTCTGATGTAATCGTTCCCGTGTGATCGGTTCCTCCTTTTGGCTGTGGGTTGTCGTTGGTTCTCCGGAGGGGTGTTTCAAGTTGGATACAGAAGCCTCGTTTGCCCCTTTCAACGCCGCAGCCCAATATAGGCTTCAAGGAGGCCGGAATCTTGATGGGCCTGTGCTGCCGTGCCCTGCCAAGTCAAATTTCCCGACTCCAGAACACAGACCTCATCGGCGACATCGAGGGCTTGACGGGTGTTTTGCTCGACCAAAAGCATGGTCATGCCTTCGGACCTTAACTGTTGCAGGGCGGCGTAGCAGTCCTCAACCATACGCGGCATGAGGCCAAGAGAGAGTTCATCCAGCAAGAGCAGTTTGGGTTCGGCCATTAAGGCCCGACCAATGGCCAGCATTTGCTGTTCCCCTCCCGAAAGCAAGCCGGACTGCTGACCCAGCCGCTCTCCCAAGCGGGGAAACAGCGACACCACCCGGTCAAGGTTTTGCGAGAGGCGCAGTTTGGGCCGGGAGTAGCCTCCCACCTCCAGATTTTCCAGAACGGTCAAATCGGAGAACAAGCGTCGGCCCTCCGGTACCAGAGCAATGCCCTGTCGCACCCGCTCTTTCGTAGCGACTTGATCCAAGTGCATGGCCCCCATCCGGATACTTCCGGACTTCACTTCAACATGACCGGAAATGGCCATCAGCGTGGTGGTCTTCCCGGCACCATTCGCACCCACAAGGGCGTGGATGGTTCCGGATCGAACCGTCAAATCCAGTTCATGAACCACCGTGAGGGGGCCGTACCCGCAGGACAGTTTTTCAATTTCCAGCATGAACCGTCCCTTGGCCAATGTAGGCTTCTTGAACAGCAGGATTCTCCAAAACCGCATCGGGAGTCCCTTCGTCCAGTTTTCGTCCGTTGTCCAACACCACCAGCCGAGAACAGATGCGGCGAACTTCCGCGAGGTTGTGTTCGATGAGCAAGATGGTCTGGCCGCCTCGATTCAGTTCCACGAGAATGTTTGAAAACGCGGAGGCTTCTGCCTGATTCAATCCCGCAAGAGGTTCATCCAGCAACAGCATTCTGGGGCGCATTGCCAAGGCTCGTACCACTTCCAGACGCTTCAGAAACCCAAGTGGCACCTCGGTGGGCAGAGCATCGGCGGCATCGGCAATCCCCACCTTGGCCAGCCACTCCCGCGCCTCGCTCAGTTCGGGTTTGCGCCCAGTTTTTAAGATCGAGCGCCAAGGGTGACGGGTGTGCTGGCAGCCCACCGCGAGGGCGACATTTTCCAAAAGCGTCATCTCCTTGAAGGGTCGCACAAGCTGTTGGGCAAATCCCAATCCCAAGCGGACCCGGAGGTGGGTGGGCAGGGCATTGATCAACTTGTCCTCAAGCCGAACCACGCCTTCGTTCGCCCGCACCACTCCCGTGATCACCCGGAGCATGGTCGTTTTCCCTGCTCCGTTGGGGCCAATCAGTCCCAGCAACTCCCCCGGATTCAAATGCAGGGAAACCTGCTCCAGAGCGTGAACGCCTCCAAAGCGCACCGACACGTCCCGAATTTCGAGTAAACTCATCCGCCCTCCTTGGCCACAAGGGGCTTTGGGCCTTGAGGCATCCAGCGCTGGGCAATCCCTGCCAAGCCGCCGGGACTGAAACGCATCACGGCAAACAGCAAGCCGCCGTAGAGCAGGAGTTTGTAGTCGTCGATGAACTGGAACCACTGAGGAAGCACACTCAGCAATGCGGAGGCGAGCATCACTCCCCAGATCGAGCCGTTGCCCCCAACCACCACCATCGCCAGCAGGGTGATGGATTCCACAAACGCAAAGCTGTCCGGATAAATGAAGCGCACGTGGTGGGCATAAAGCCCCCCGGCAAGCCCGGCCAAGGCGGTGCCCAGCGCAAAAGCAATGAGCTTGTAGCGGGCAACGTCCAAGCCCAACATCCGGGCCGTGTCCTCATCCCCCGCAATGGCCTCAAAGGCATACCCCATCCAGGAACGCCGGATTTGCAGACTCAACAAGACCACCAGCAACACCCCTGCCGACACCACCAGCAGAAACCCCACCTTGCCGAATCCCGGATCAGGTATGGAGGACACTCCCAATTCGCCACCCAGCCATTCTTGCTGACGGACCACCCCAAGGAACACGAAGTTCACCCCCATGGTGGTGATGGCCAAGAAGTCATGACGAACCCGGAGGCTGGCAAAGCCCACAACGACCCCAAAAATCCCCGCGACCAGCATTCCTGCGGCAAGCGCGGCGAAGAAGGGAACTGCGGCCTTGGTCAGGAGGCTTGCCGTGTAAGCGCCAATGCCCACAAAGGCAATGTGCCCCAAGCTGACTTGTCCGCAGAATCCTGTGATCAGGTTGAGGCTCAAGCTGCCGATGATGCTGATGCCCATCACGGTGAGCAGGCTGATTTCATAACCCATCACACCCTCCGGAACATGCCTTGTGGCCGGACCATCAGCACAAGGATCAAAAACACAAAGGCGATGGCATCGCGGCTCAGCAGATCGCCGAGGTAAATCGTTCCATAAGACTCCACAACTCCAAGAGCCAACGCCGCAACCAAGGTTCCCCGGACGCTGCCAAGCCCCCCCAAGACGATGATCGCAAGAGCTTTGTAACTTGGGACGCTCCCCATGGTCGGCTCCACAAGATTGTTGAGAATGCCCACGATCAT
>CAZQXS010000001.1:8727-16084 GCA_964597275.1 uncultured Pseudomonadota bacterium
GTGTAGGACACCCCATACGATCCGAAGAGGATTCGATACAACTCCTCCATGGCGATGAACAGGCCAATGGACGCGATCAAGGGCACGAAGGGAGGCTGATCCAGAATCGGCTCGTAGCACAGGCGATAGAGGATTACCCCCAACACCCCAACACCCAACATGGCAACGACCGCACTTAACGCCAGACTTCCAGTGCTGTTGAAAGCCAGAACACTGAAATAGCCCCCCAAGGTGTAAAGTCCGGCATGGGCCACATGCAGGATGCGCAGCAGCCCGTAAACCAGAGTCAGTCCCACTGCGATCAGGGCATAAATGCTTCCTTGCAGAACCCCCTGAAGGAACAGTTCGATGTATAGCATGGTTGAGAAATACGAAAAGGGAAGGGGAGCGCCCTTGGACTAAGCGTTGCTCCCCTATGGATTACTCAGGAATCAGGACTCGGGAGGAGCCAGCAGGACTCGATCCCTGATTTCAGAATGGTAGTGCCAGCTACCGCCCTTCACGATTTGCACCTGCACATTCTTGCGGACTTCTCCTAGTTGGTTGAAGGAAATGTCGCCCGTTGCGGCTTTGAGGCTCGTGTTGGCAATCGCCTCTCGAATGGCATCAGGATCGCTGGCTCCGGCCTTGCGCAATGCGGCAACCACGACCTTGATAGCGGTGTGGGTGGAGGCCGACACCATATCCACCTTGTGTCCGGAAAACTTCTCATACTCAGTGATAAAAGTGCGAGCTTCCGGGTCCGTGGAATCACGGTCCAACGAGGTGGTGATTAGGACTCCTTCGGCAGCGGGACCGGCAATTTTGATGAACTGTTGGCCGTCATAGCCTTCCTGTCCAATCACTGGGGCGCTCACCCCTCCGGAACGAAGCTGGCTCACCAAGGGGCCAGCCGTGAAGAAGTAACCAGAGGCATAGATCGCATCAGGATTGTCCGAACGGACCTTGGCCACGATGGGACCAAACTGCCGATCTTTGATCGAGTACTCGTACTCGTTGAGAACCTCTATTCCAAAATTGGCTGCCTCAGCCTTGAACCCGGCGGCGAGGGATTTTCCAAAATCGTTCTTGAGGGTGATCACCACCACACGCTTGTGTTGCATGGTCTGCCCAATCAGCAAGGCTCCGGCGCGTCCCTGCACCTCTCCCATGAAGGAGGTGCGGAACACGTACTTTCCGCTGCGAGTGATGTCCGGATGGACAGCATAGGCCGAAATGTAGGGGATGCTTGCGGCCTGAAACACGCCCGCCGCTGCACGAGTCGAACCGGAATAGCTTCCAGAAACGGCGACTTTCACCCCGTCCTTCTCGATGAGACGGTTGGCGATTGGCAGTGCCTCTTTGGGAGAGGCTTGGTCGTCATAGACCACCAACTCGATCTGCTTGCCATTGATGCCGCCTGCGTCGTTGGCTTGCTTCACCGCCAGCTTTGCTCCGTTCAGGGCGGATTCTCCATCGGCTGCGGCAAAGCCGGTGAGTGGGACATTGAAGCCGATTTTCACAGAGTCGGCCCAGACAACTCCGATGGTCAGAGCCATCGCTGTGATGAAAGAAAAGAATAATTTGAGTTTCATTGAATACCTCGGTTTTGAGTAGAATAAAACAAAGAAATGACTGGATTTCAGTCATAACTTCAACAGTTTGTGTCTAATTTACAAGTTGCGACCTCCTTTGGTTTGGGGTTCGTTGCCAAGAATGCCCGGAAGGTTTAAACCTTGTTCGCGGGCACAGTCGAGGGCGACCTCGTAACCTGCATCAGCATGACGCATCACGCTGGTCGCAGGATCGTTCCACAGGACTCGCCCCACTCGCTTGGCCGCTTCCGGAGTGCCATCGCAACAAACCACCAGCCCAGCGTGCTGGCTGAAGCCGATGCCCACGCCGCCGCCATGATGGAAGCTGACCCAAGTGGCCCCGGACGCGCAGTTTAGCAGTGCGTTCAGCAAAGCCCAATCCGAAACGGCATCGGAGCCGTCCTTCATCGCCTCGGTCTCGCGGTTGGGGGAGGCGACCGAGCCGCCGTCAAGATGGTCGCGCCCGATCACCACGGGTGCCTTGAGTTCGCCCTTAGCAACCATCTCGTTGAAGGCGAGTCCCAGCCGATGGCGGTCGCCGAGGCCGACCCAGCAGATGCGGGCGGGAAGCCCTTGGAAGGCGATGCGCTCCTGCGCCATGTCAATCCAGTGGTGCAGGTGCGGGTTGTCCGGGATCAACTCCTTGACCTTGGCGTCGGTACGGTAGATGTCCTCCGGGTCGCCGGAAAGCGCCGCCCAACGAAACGGGCCGATGCCCCGGCAGAGCAAGGGACGGAGGTATGCCGGGATGAATCCGGGGAAAGCGAAGGCATCCTTCAGCCCCTCCTCAAGCGCGAACTGGCGGATGTTGTTGCCGTAGTCCACCGTGGGGATGCCCTGATTCCAGAAGTCGAGCATCGCCTGAACATGCACCTTCATCGAGGCGCGGGCGGCCTGTTCCACGGCCTTTGGATCGCTCTTTTGCTTTTCACGCCACTGCTCCAGTGTCCAGCCACTGGGGAGGTAGCCATTCACGGGATCGTGCGCGGAGGTCTGGTCCGTGACAAGGTCCGGGCGAATGCCGCGCTTTACCAGTTCCGGGACGATCTCGGCGGCGTTGCCAAGCAAGCCCACCGAAACGGCACGGCCCTCAGCCTTGGCGCGGTCGAGAATCGCCAGTGCCTCGTCCAGCGTGTCGGCCTTTTCGTCCAGATAGCGAGTGCGCAGGCGGAAATCAATGCGGGTGGGATCGCACTCCACCGCGAGGCAGGAGGCTCCGGCCATGGTCGCGGCCAGCGGTTGCGCCCCGCCCATGCCGCCAAGTCCGGCAGTGAGAATCCAGCGCCCGGAGAGATTGCCGTCGTAGTGCTGCCGTCCGGCTTCGACAAAGGTTTCGTAAGTGCCCTGCACGATGCCCTGCGAGGCGATGTAAATCCAACTGCCCGCCGTCATCTGGCCGTACATCATCAACCCCTTGCGGTCGAGTTCGTTGAAGTGGTCCATCGTCGCCCAGTACGGGACGAGGTTCGAGTTGGCGATCAGCACACGGGGGGCGTCGGCATGGGTGCGGAACACCCCGACGGGCTTGCCGGACTGCACGAGCATCGTTTCGTCGTCCCTCAGGGTTTTGAGGGTTTCGGTGATGAGGTCGAAGTCCTTCCAAGTGCGGGCGGCCTTGCCGATGCCGCCATAAACGACGAGTTCGTTGGGATTCTCGGCAACCTCCGGGTCGAGGTTGTTCATGATCATCCGGTACGGGGCTTCGGTGAGCCACGAGCGGCAGTTGAGTTTCGGGCCACGCGGGGCGCGGATGGTTCGTGGAGCGTGGTGGGTGTCAGGCATTTTGGTTTTTTGTGTTGGTGTTGGTGAATCCCGCCACAACTTCTTCCAGATGGGTCAGGAGTGATTTGAGATGGGGCCGGAGGGCATCCGCCTGGTCCTTGCGATAGGACCACGGCGTGACTTCATCCATGTAAGTGATTTGCGAAAGTTCGAGTTGAATGGCGTGAACTCCGTTGGCGGGGTCGCCGTAGTGCCGAGTGGTCCAGCCGCCCTTGAAGCGACCGTTCAACACCGAAGTGTACCCTTCCGCCGCCGAGCATACTGAAATGGCGGCCTGCTCGATTCCTGGAGCGCAGGTGGCCCCATTGTTCGTGCCGAGGTTGAAATCGGGCAGTCGCCCCTCGAACAGGAAGGGCAGGTGGGAACGGATCGAGTGGCAGTCGAAGAGTAGCGCAACCCCGTGCTGCTTGCGGACACGCTCAATCTGCTCCGACAAAGCGGCATGGTAAGGCGCGTGAAAGGCCAGCCGCCGCCGCTCAATTTCCGCCTCGTCCGGCTCCTGTCCTGCGCAATAGATCGGCTCGCCTTCAAAATCCACGGTCGGGCACAAGCCTGTGGTGTTCTGCCCCGGATAGAGCGATGCGCCAGAAGGGTCGCGGTTCGCGTCAATGACGTAGCGCGAGAAGGCCGCCTGCACGACCGTCGCTTCCGGGAGCAATCCGTCGTAAAGCCGATGGATGTGCCAGTCGGTGTCCGCGAGGTCGCGCCCACGCTCGGTCAGCCGCTCCGCCAGTTCCGGTGGGAGGTGCGTTCCGCCATGCGGCTGCCCAAGGATGATGGGGCTTGCCCCCTCGGAGATTTCTACGGGGTTCATGCGTGAAAGTCGTTGGTTGAATGTTCACCGCTCGCCCTGAGCTTGTCGAAGGGTCGCGGTGTAAAGTTTCGTACTTCGACAGGCTCAGCACGAACGGTTGGCAGATACGACCAGTCAACCATCTCACAAACTCGGAAACAGGTTGTCGCCCACGGATTTGAGGAGTGAACCTTTCCGGATCAACTGCGCGGCAAACTCCAAATCCGGGGCCATGTAGCGGTCCTGCTGGACGGCGGGGACTTCGGAGCGTACCACCTCCACGGTTTTTTGCAGGGGGGCGCTGGTAGTGAGCGGTTTGCGGAACTCCAAGCCTTGGGAAGCCGCGAGTAGCTCGATCCCCAGAATCCTCCCAAGGTTGTCCACCATCCGCAGCAGCCGCCGCGCCGCATGAGCGGCCATCGAAACGTGATCCTCCTGATCGGCGCTTGTCGGGGTGGAGTCGGTGGAGCAGGGCGTGGCGAGGTGCTTGTTCTCGGACATCAGCGCAGCGGACGTGACCTCGGCAATCATGAAGCCCGAATTCACTCCAGCCTCCGGAGAGAGAAACGGCGGCAACCCGAAGTTGAGGTTCGGGTCCACGAGCAGGGCGATGTGCCGCTGCGCAATTGCTCCAATCTCGGCCAAGGCCAGAGCCGTTTGATCGGCGGCAAAGGCCACGGGTTCTGCGTGGAAATTCCCTCCGGAAACGATGCTGCCGTCACTCAACACCAGCGGGTTGTCTGTAACGGCGTTGGCCTCGACCACAAGCGTTTGGGCGACATTGCGCAACAAATCCAGGCAGGCCCCAAGGACTTGTGGCTGGCAACGAATGCAGTAGGGGTCCTGCACCCGCACGTCGTCATCGCGGTGCGATTCACGGATTTCCGACCCGGACATCAGGTTGCGTAGCGCTTGGGCCGCATCAATCTGCCCCTGATGGCCGCGCAGGGCATGGATTTCTGGATGAAACGGAGCGGTGGAGGCCATCGCCGCATCCGTGGTCAGTGCCCCGGTAATCAAGGCACCCAAAGCGCAACGCCAGCCCTCGAACACCCCAGCAAGGGCAAGGGCCGTGGAAACCTGAGTGCCGTTGATGAGTGCCAGCCCTTCCTTGGCATTCAGCGTCAGCGGCGTGCGTCCAATCGCGGACAGAGCTTCCGCTCCGGAAACCTCCCGTCCCTCGAACGTGGCTCGCCCTTCGCCAATCAGCATAGCGGTCATGTGGGCCAACGGTGCAAGGTCTCCAGAGGCACCAACCGAACCCTGCGCTGGAATCACAGGCAATACGCCGTGGGCCAACAGCGCTTCGATTTGCTCAATCACGGCCCAGCGCACTCCAGAAGCGCCGCGTCCCAGCGAGAGCAGCTTGAGCGCCAGTATCAGCCGCACCACCTGTTCCGGAAGCGGATCGCCCACCCCGCAGCAGTGCGAAAGGATCAGGCTGCGTTGCAGGAGTTCGGTTTGATCCGGGGCAATCCGGGTGCTGGCGAGCTTGCCAAAGCCAGTGTTCACGCCATAGACCGGATCGTCTCCTGCGGCGGCGGCGGCGATGCGGTGTGCGGACGCTTCCACGGCTCCCCGCGCTTCGGGGGCCAGCCGCACGGCAGGACGATCCCAGTAAAGTTGCGCCAGTTCCTCAAGGGTGGTGCCACCCGGTTGCAGCAAAAGGGTCAAGAAGGGTCTCCAAGAATGAGTTGATGGAGCGGATTGAAGCCGACACGGTAAGCCAGTTCAGCGGGTTGATCCACATTCCAGACGGCGAATTCGGCTTTTTTGCCAACCTCCAGTGTTCCTGCCTCATCGGCGATGCCGAGCGCTTTTGCAGCCTCGCGGGTCACTCCGGCAAGGCTTTCCTCCGGAGTCATCCGGAAGAGTGTGCAGGCCATGTTCAGGCAGAGCAGCAACGAGGTCAGCGGCGACGATCCGGGGTTGCAGTCGGTGGCGATGGCGATGGGCACACCCGCCTGACGAAGTTCGTCCAGCGGCGGTAGCTTGGTTTCTCGCAGCGTGTAAAACGCACCGGGAAGCAGCACCGCCACCGTCCCGGATTTCGCCAGTTCCTCAATCCCGGCTTCGTCAAGGTACTCCAGATGATCGGCGGACAAGGCTCCATAGGATGCCGCCAACGCAGTCCCGCCCAGGTTGGAAAGCTGCTCGGCATGGAGCTTGACCGGAAGGCTCAGTGACTTCGCCGTGTCGAACACCTTGGCGATCTGCTCCGGAGAAAAGGCGATACCTTCGCAGAATCCGTCCACCGCATCCGCCAGCCCTTCGGCGTGGGCGGCAGGGAGGCTTTCTTGGCAAACCAAGTCAATGTACTCGTCGGCCCGCCCGGAAAATTCCGGGGGAATCGCGTGTGCCCCAAGGAAGGTCGTTTTCACGCACACGTTACGCATCTTTCCGAGTCTGCGGGCCACGCGCAGCATCTTGAGTTCCGTTTCGATGTCCAGCCCGTAGCCGGACTTGACCTCCACCGTGCCCATGCCTTCAGACAGCAAAGCGTCCAGCCGGGGCAGCGACTGCTCCACCAGTTCGTCCTCCGAGATAGTGCGGGTGGCCGTCACGGTGCTGAGGATGCCTCCGCCGCGACGGGCGATTTCCTCGTAGCTTGCGCCTTCCAATCGCAGTTCAAACTCCGTGGCGCGGCTTCCGGCATAGACCAGATGCGTGTGGCAGTCCACCAGCGCGGGCGTGACCAGCCGCCCCCCCAAGTTCTGGGTTTCTGCACTGGAGTAAGCCTCCGGCAGCTCGCTCTCCGGGCCGATCCAAGTGACCACTCCTTTGGAAACCACCAAGGCCCCCTGCTCGATCAACCCATAGGGCTGATCTCCACGGACCATTGTGGCAATCTGTGTGTTGTTATAGACGGTGGTATTCGCCCCCATTGACCTTCTCCTCAGCTGCGTCTCGATTCATCTTGCCGTTCATTTATATGCTACTAAAATGAATTTGTCGATACAAAAATTAGACATCCAATAAACCCTATCGGCCATGGACGAAACACAACTCTCCATCATTCAAGACCGCGTTCATTCCATTCGGGGACTGGCTGTGATCCTCGACTCGGACCTAGCTGACCTCTACGGAGTGACCACCACATCCCTGAATCAAGCGGTGTCCAGAAACCCTGCCCGATTCCCTGAAGATTTTTCATTTGTTCTTAGTAATCAGGAGTTTGCAAACTTGATGTCACAAATTGTGACATCAA
>CAZQXS010000001.1:16184-18265 GCA_964597275.1 uncultured Pseudomonadota bacterium
CATGAAACTTTTTGCAGAACAGGCCCTGACCTCCACAGGCTGGGAAAAAAACGTCCGTGTGACGATTGACGACTCTGGACGCATTGCCTCCGTGGAATCCGGAGTGGAGGCCAACGCTGAGGATCAGCCGTTAAAAAACCGAATCCTGCTCCCGGCGCTGGCGAACCTGCACAGTCACGCCTTTCAACGGGCGATGGCCGGGCTGACCGAGCAGCGGCTGACCGGACGGGATAGCTTCTGGAGTTGGCGCGAACTGATGTACCGTTTTCTCGAACGCCTGACCCCGGAGCACATCGAGGCGATTGCCGCACTGGTCTTCATGGAGATGCTCGAATGCGGCTATGCGTCCGTGGGCGAGTTCCATTACGTTCACCACCAAGTGAACGGGGCACACCACGACAACATTGCGGAAACCTCGCTCCGGGCCATTGCCGCCGCCCAGCAAACCGGAATCGGCCTCACGCACCTGCCCGTTTTTTACATGCAGGGCGGGGTGGACGGCAAACCCCTCGCCGGAGGGCAGTTGCGCTTTGGCAACTCTCCCGACGAGTTTGCGCGTCTGCTGGAACACGCGCAGGCCGAGTTGGACCGCGCCCCGGAGGATTATGTGCTGGGCATCGCGCCGCACTCGCTGCGGGCGGCTTCCCCGGATGCGCTGGCAACGGTCACGGACGCACGGCCCAGCGGCCCCATTCACATTCACATTGCCGAGCAAACCAAGGAAGTCGAAGAGATTCAGGCAGGCTACGGAGCGCGTCCGGTGGAGTGGCTGCTGAACAACCGTCCGGTGGATGACCACTGGTGCTTCATCCACGCCACCCACATGACTCCAGCGGAAACCGAGGCGTTCGCCAAGTCAGGTGCGGTGGCGGGCCTGTGCCCCATCACCGAGGCGAACTTGGGGGATGGCACGTTCGAGGGACCGGGATTCTTGGCCGCCGGAGGACAATACGGCGTGGGGTCGGATTCCAACGTGCGAATCGCGCTTGCAGAAGAGCTGCGATTGTTGGAGTATAGCCAACGCCTTGCGCAACAGGCCCGCAACGTGCTGGTGCCGGAATCCGGATCGGTGGGCCGTGCATTGTACGACGGGGCACTCGCTGGAGGGGCGCAGGCCTTGGCTCGCAATTCCGGGGGAATCGCAGTCGGTCGCTGGGCGGATCTGCTCACGCTGGATGCGGAGGCTCTGCCGATGTGGGGCTGTGCGGAAGACGAGATTCTGGACCGCTGGATTTTTGCGGGAGACGACACGCTCGTGTGCGAAGTCTGGTCTGCCGGACGCGCCGTGGTGGAAAACGGGCGGCATGTGCAGCACGAACAGATCGAACGGCGCTACCGCTCGGTGATCAGGCAACTTCAAGAAAGAGAGTGATGGCCACAACCAACAAAGGGAACCCGGTTTACCTGCACGTCAAGCAGGTGATCCGCGAACGCATTCAAGCCGGAGAGTGGAAACCCGGAGCCTTGATTCCAGGTGAGGAGAAGCTGGCCGGGGATTTTGGTTGCGCCCGTGTGACCGTCCACCGCGCCCTGCGGGAGCTTGCCGAGGAAGGAGTGCTGGAGCGGAGGCGCAAGGCCGGAACCCGTGTGGCCGTGCCCGAAACTCGCTCGGCGAACTTCGAGATCCCGCGCATTGACTTGGAGATTACGAACACCGGTTCGGTTTACCGATACGCCTTGCTGGATCGCAAGCTGGGAGTGCCGCCTGCCGCGATTCGGGGAAAACTGGATTCCGGTCCCAAGGGCCGTGCCCTGCATCTGCGCTGCCTGCACTATGCGAACGAAATGCCCTACCAGTTCGAGGAGCGCTGGATCAACCTAGCCACGGTTCCAGAAGCCAGCCAAGAGAGCTTTGAGGAAATCGGCCCCAACCGCTGGCTGGTGGAGCGTGTGCCGTGGACCGATGCGGAGCATGTGCTGTCCGCAACGAATGCCAGTCCGGAAGAAGCCGAGTTGTTGGACGTTGGAACAAACGATGCGCTTTTTGTGGTGGAACGTCGCACCTGGAGTCAGGGCAACCTTGTGACCTACACCCGCCTCTGCCATCCGGGGCGGCTCTACCGGATGCGAACCGGGCTGCG
>CAZQXS010000001.1:18365-59442 GCA_964597275.1 uncultured Pseudomonadota bacterium
CTCAGGCACTGCCGCCACCCAGATAAATCCGCGAGTACCCTTCCTTCAAATTGGCGTTGATCTGGTCCATGCGGACCTGGATGTGGTTGCTGATTCTTTCGAGAGCCATCTGCCTGTCGCGCTTCCGGATCGCATCAAGGATGCTCAGGTGTTCCTCCTGCACGAGCGATTTTTGATCGTCCATGTCCACCCAGCGCACAAAGCGGATGCGGGCGTTGACGTTTTTCAAGGCCCGGACGATCTCCTGATTGTTGGAGAAGCTCGCGAGGCTTTCGTGAAAGTACTCGTCAATCCTGAGCAGTTCCGTGCCTTCGTGCTCAACATAGGCAATGCTGGTCTTGCGCACAAAATCCTCCAGTTCGTCAAGCTCCGGATCGGTCGCGTGATGGACGGCGTAGCGAACCGACGCCCGCTCCAACGCCTCCCGCAGTCCATACAAATCCAGCACGAGCTTGGGTTCGAGCGGACGGCAGAAAAACCCTTTTCCAGGCTCGAAATCAAAAAAACCCTCGGCGGCGAGCCGGTTCAGAGCTTCCCGCAACGGGGTCCGGCTCACTCCAAGTTGCTCGGACAGCACACTCTCGTTCAGCCGCTCCCCGGGTTTGAATTTGAAGGCGATCGCCATTTCCTGAAGCACCTGATGCAGATGCTCGACGCTGCCCTCTTTCCCAGGTTGAGCTTTGCTACTGTGTCTCACGGCCTCAGATTGAATTGCGCAGGAGGTTCATAGACAAGCATTTGAAAACACTGACGAATGCTCAAAAGCGCGGCAAGCTCTCAAGAGCATCCAAACACTTTATCTGCACAATAGCAGTTTTTTTCTTGACAGCAAACCCTTTTGTATATTATTGTTAATACAACGCTGTATACAGCCTTGGGTTCAGGGTTGTTTGAGAGCGTTCCGAAAATGCCCGATCCAGCAGTGAGTGCTTTTGGAGTGGATCCCCTGATGAAGCCCAGAAGCCAGTTCCTCTGAATCGGGTATGCACTGGGTGGCAGGGTGGTAGCTCAGGCTCTGCCTACCCGGATGTGAGGGATGGACCTGCCATCCCATCCCTCTCTCTCCTCAGCGCGGGGCTTCGGCCCCGCGTTTGGAATCCAGCACAGAGGTTACAAGCATGTCCAGTTTCAATAAATACAACGTTCACTCCTTCAAAGCAGATCACAGCATCACCTACACCCACCAACAACTCGATGATGCGGTGCGTTCGTTCATCAAGGAGGGCGGGAAGATCAAGCGTATTGAAACTGCCGACCCTCATCCGGAGTCCCGAAACTTCTTGGCCTGCCGCACTCAGGCGGCCCCGCATCAGTTCAACCTGCATCCGATCGGGTGAGGCGCAGCGTTCCCTACCGTTTTGCTGAGTAAAAAGGAGCCTTCGTTCAGTTGAGCGAGGCTCCTTTTTTTGTTTGCACTCCCTTCCGAAACCGCAGGTCTGCCGCCTTCTCCCCGCCTAAGCTGGACTTTTTCAGCACTTTCTTAAAAAGTGAATCTCCTCGATTTTTTCGTGTCCACACGATTGGCAACTCCGAAAACCTGACCCTTGAACCCACTGTGAATCCAGCTCAGCCCGCCCGCACGACTGCGGACGCTCCCGTTCCGCAACTTCCGCAAACCCTGCGCTGGAAAGACGGCCAGCTCTTCTTCCTCGACCAGACCCGGCTTCCGCTGGAAGTGATGGAGGAACGGCAAGATTCGGTCGTGCAGGTTTGGGAATCGATCCAGCAACTCAAGGTGCGTGGCGCTCCGGCGATTGGCATCGCGGGGGCTTACGGGCTGGTGGTGGCGATGCAGGAAAAGCAGGGGCTTTCCAGCACCGATTACCTCAAGGAACTCCAGCAGCAGGCCGACTACCTCGACAGTTCGCGCCCAACGGCGGTGAACCTGCACTGGGCGCTCCAGCGCATGGTCCGGAAGGCGGAACCGTTTGCCGGAGAATCCGCTGGGACGATTCACCAAGCTCTGACGGAAGAGGCCATTGCCATCCACGATGAGGACCGCGCCCTCTGCCGGGGCATTGGCGAAGCAGGAGTCTCGTTGATTGCAGAAGGCTCCGGGGTGCTGACCCACTGCAATGCGGGGTCGCTGGCAACCTCGGAACTCGGCACGGCCACGGCGGCAATGTACCTCGCCCACGCGCAGGGCACACGCTTCCGGGTGTATGCGGACGAAACCCGCCCGTTGTTGCAGGGAGCGCGGCTGACGAGTTGGGAGTTGCAGCAGTCCGGGCTGGACGTGACGTTGATTTGCGACAACATGGCAGCGACCACGATGGCCGAGGAACTGATTGACCTCGTGATCGTGGGCACCGACCGTGTGGCAGCCAACGGCGATGTGGCCAACAAGATCGGCACCCTCGGCGTGGCCATCCTCGCCAAGCATTTCGGAATCCCCTTCTATGTGGCCTGCCCCTACTCCACGATTGATTTCAATACCCCCTCCGGCAACAAAATCACGATTGAGGAGCGCAACGCGGATGAAGTCACCAGCTTCGGAGCGAAGCGCACCGCCCCGGAAGCCATGCCCGTCCGCAACCCGGCCTTCGATGTCACTCCTGCGGAACTCGTTTCTGGACTGATCACCGAGCGCGGCATCCTGCGCCCCCCCTACTCCGAATCCCTGCGCCAGCACTATGCTTGAGTTCGTGCTTCTCCGCCCTCCGTAGCTGAAAAACCGAAAACCGAAAACGCCATCTGCTCGTAAGCTGCTAAGTTCGCCAAGGACACGAAATGGTTTTTCTCTTGGCATTCCTTCGCATCCTTCGCGGCTGAAAACCGAAAACTGACAACCAACAACCGACAACCCAAAATGCCCGACCTTTCCCTTTGCTTCAAAACCGCCACCGAACTCGCCGACCTGCTGCGCAACCGCGAGGTTTCCGCCGTTGAGGTGCTGGAAGCCCACCTTGCGCAAATCGAGCGCGTCAACCCGCAAGTCAACGCCATTGTCACCCTACTTCCGGAGCAGGGCATGGAGCGGGCAAAAGCCCTGGACGCGGTGGCGGCTCGCGGCGAGGCGATGGGGCCGCTTCACGGCCTGCCCGTCGCTCACAAGGATTTGGTGGAAACCAAGGGCATCCGCACCACTTACGGCTCCCCCATTTTCTCGGACAACACTCCAACGAAAGACGCGCTGCTCGTGCAGCGTCTGCGGGAAGCCGGGGCGGTCCTGATCGGCAAGACTAACACTCCGGAGTTCGGAGCGGGATCGCAGACTTTCAACGCCGTCTTTGGTGCGACCAAGAACCCCTACGACCTCAGCAAAACCTGCGGGGGCAGCAGCGGCGGGGCAGCGGTGTCGCTCGCAAGCCGGATGCTTCCAATTGCAGACGGCAGCGACCTCGGCGGCTCGCTCCGGAACCCAGCGAGCTTCAACAACGTCGTGGGCTTCCGCACCTCCCCCGGACGGGTGCCCTCGTGGCCGGGAACGGGCTGGAACACGTTTCCGGTCGATGGACCAATGGGGCGCACCGTGGAGGATGTGGGGTTGCTGCTCAGCGTGATGGCCCAGCCCGATCAACGCGCCCCTTTGTCCCTCACCGATTCCGGGGAGCAGTTCCGGCAACCCCTCAGCCGTGACTTCAAGGGGGTCCGCATCGGCTGGAGTTCCGACCTTGGCGGGCTTCCGGTGGACACGCGGGTGGTGCAAACGCTGGAAAAAGGACGCTCCGTTTTGGAAAACCTTGGCTGCGAATTGAACGAGGGCTTTCCGGATTTTTCCGGGGCCGACGAAATTTTCAAAACGTGGCGGGCGTGGATGTACGAGATCAAGTGTGGGGCGCACCTTAAGACACACCGGGATCAGATCAAGGACACAGTGATTTGGAACACCGAATCCGGACAGAAACTTACCGGGCCAGACCTTGGCCGAGCAGAAATTTTACGCAGGGAGTTGTACCACCGCGTCCGGGAGTTCATGGAGGCGCATGAGTTCCTCTGCCTACCGGTCGCGCAGGTGCCGCCGTTTCCGATCGAGCAGGAGTACATCACCGAAATCAACGGCATCCAGATGGAAACCTACCTCGACTGGATGCGCTCGTGCTTTTTCATCACGGTGACGGGGCTTCCGGCGATTTCGGTGCCGTGCGGTTTCACCGAAGACGGCCTCCCGGTCGGCCTGCAAATCGTGGGGCGAAACCGCGACGAGTTGGGCGTGCTGCAACTCGCCTACGCCTTCCAGCAGGCCAATCCGGTTTGGCAGCAAGTCCCGGAAGTCGCCCAACCAAGTTGAATTCGACTTCTGAAACGCTGCGGTCGCGTCTGGCCCCCACCCCCAGCGGGCACCTGCACCTTGGCAACGCCTTCAATTTCCTGCTGACGTGGGCGTTGGTGCGCAGTCGGGGCGGGCACCTCTGGTTGCGCGTGGACGACCTCGATGCTCCCCGCGCCAAGCCGGAGTTTCTGGAATCGCTGTTTCGGGACTTGGACTGGCTGGGGCTGGATTGGGACGCTGGTCCGGAAGGTCCGGACGCGGTGCGGAAAGCGTGGTCGCAAGCACACCGCCGCGACCGCTACGAAATCGCCTTGTCGCAACTCCGAGAGCAGGGCGACCTCTTCGCCTGCACCTGTTCTCGAAAAACAGTGCAGGTGCTTTCCACGGATGGACGCTACCCCGGAACCTGCCGAAATCGCAGCCTCGATTTTTCCAGCCCGGACACCGCATGGCGACTGCGGATGCCGGATTCTGCACCCGTGACGATCCACGGCTGGCCGGACTCGGAGGCTTCTGTGGATGCTGCGCCTGCGGGAGACCTCGTGCTGCGCCGCCGCGACGGGATTCCCGCCTACCAAATCGCCTCGCTCGTGGATGATGTGGATCTCGACATCACCCTCATCGTCCGGGGCAACGACCTCCACGAGTCTTCCGCGATCCAGTTGCACCTTGCCCAGCGGCTCGGAGCCGAACCCTTCCTGCAAGCGCGCTTTCTCCACCACCCCCTCCTCACCCGTCCCGACGGAGCCAAGCTTTCCAAGTCCAAAGGCGACACCACTCTCAAGCAGATGCGAGAGTCCGGAATCCCCGTTCAGGCGGTCTATGCGCAGTTTGCTCGTTGGCGAAACTGGAACTTTTGCGGAGAAGCCATCGAATCCCGCGATTTTCTGGAAAGTTTCCACACCCTCGATCCCCTCGGCAAGAACTTGTGATTTCGGCGACGGAAGCTACGCTAAAGGGGTTCACCGCAACCGAATGTGAAGGGTTCAGGGGGGTTCGGAGGCGTTTTTCTGATGATCTTTCTTTGAGAAAAAAATGACCGAAAACACGTTTGGCTGCCGAGTCGAGTTCGACAGCGGCGCAGGCAGCGCACAGCTTTTCAGCTTGGAAGCGCTGGAGAAGCAACTGGGCGGCAACATCAGCCGACTCCCCGTTTCGATGAAAATCCTGCTGGAGCAGGCGTTGCGGAACCACGACGAGTTTCAGGTGCTGGAAGAGCACGTCCGCACCCTCGCAAACTGGGACGGGAGCAAGTCCGACAAGGAGATCCCGCACAAGCCCACCCGCGTGCTGTTGCAGGATTTCACCGGCGTTCCGGCGGTGGTGGACCTCGCTTCGCTGCGGTCGGCGATGGCCGAAATGGGCGGCGACCCGGAGGTGATCAATCCCCGGGTTCCCGTGGATTTGGTGATTGACCACTCGGTGCAGGTGGATCATTCCGGGAGCGCGGATGCGCTTGAGAAGAACATGGCCATCGAATTTGAGCGCAATCGCGAGCGTTACGAATTCCTCAAGTGGGGGCAGAGCGCGTTCCAGCAGTTCCGCGCCTTTCCTCCCGGTGTGGGGATCGTGCATCAGGTCAACCTCGAACACATCGCCAACGTCGTGCAGGAGCGCGACGGCGTGTGCTTCCCGGACACGGTGGTGGGCACGGATTCGCACACTACGATGATCAACGGCCTCGGCGTGATGGGCTGGGGCGTGGGCGGCATCGAGGCGGAATCCGTGATGCTCGGCCAGCCGATCTACATGCTGATGCCGCAGGTCGTGGGCTTCCGGCTGGTCGGAGAACTTCCGGCGGGCGCGACCGCAACCGACCTCGTGCTGCGCGTGGTGGAGATGCTGCGGCAGAAGGGCGTGGTGGAAAAATTCGTGGAGTTCTACGGCCCCGGACTTTCCAGCCTCAAGCTCGCCGACCGGGCGACGATTGCGAACATGGGACCAGAGTACGGCGCGACGATGGGCTTCTTTCCGGTGGATGGCGAAACGCTCAACTACCTGCGCAACACGGGACGGCCCGATGCCGTGGTGCGGCGTGTGGAAGCCTACCACAAGGCGCAGGGGTTGTTCCGCACCGACGACATGGCCGATCCCGTGTTTTCGGACACGCTGGAACTGGACCTTGCGACCGTGGAACCCGCGCTGGCGGGGCCAAAACGCCCGCAGGATCGCGTGAACCTCTCCGCAATGCAGCCGACGTGGCAGCAAACGCTGCGGGCACCGATCAGCGAGCGTGGGTTTGAGCTGAGTGACGAAGCCACCCAAACGGCGGTTCCGGTGCCGGGATTGGACGGGCAGACGCTCGCGCACGGCGACGTGACGATTGCCGCGATCACCTCCTGCACCAACACCAGCAACCCCTCGGTGATGATCGCCGCCGGGCTTTTGGCAAAGAAGGCCAACGAGCGCGGAATGCGCTCCAAGCCGTGGGTGAAGACCTCCCTCGGCCCAGGTTCGCGGGTGGTCACGGAATACCTCGACAAGGCGCAGCTTTCGGAACATCTCGATGCACTGGGCTTCCAGACCGTGGGCTACGGCTGCACCACCTGCATCGGCAACTCCGGGCCGCTCTCGGACAACATCGTGCAGGCGATCAACGCAGGCGATTTGGTGGTCACGTCGGTGCTGTCCGGAAACCGCAATTTCGAGGGGCGCATCAGCCCGAACATCAAGGCGAACTACCTTGCAAGTCCTCCGCTCGTGGTGGCTTACGCGCTGGCAGGCACGGTCAACACCGACCTGCAAAACGATGCGCTGGGTAAGGACCGCGACGGCAACAATGTCTTTCTCAAGGACATCTGGCCCTCGCATGAGGAGGTCGCCGAGGTCGAGGCGCTGATCACCAGCGACCTTTACGAAAAGGAGTACGGACGGGTGGATGAGATGACCCCGATGTGGAACGAGATCGAGGCCAAGCCCGGACAGGTCTATGACTGGGACGAGGCTTCGACCTACATCCAGAATCCGCCGTTCTTCACCGGCATGGGCACCGGGGTTTCGCCCCTTCAGGACATTGAGGGCGTACGGGTGTTGCTCAAGCTCGGGGATTCCGTGACGACGGATCACATCTCTCCGGCAGGCTCCTTCAAGGCGGACACCCCGGCAGGGAGCTTTCTCACGGGAAAGGGCGTGGCCCCCAAGGATTTCAACTCCTTCGGCTCTAGGCGCGGCAACGACCGCATCATGACGCGGGGCACCTTTGCCAACGTGCGCATCCGCAACCAGATCGCTCCCGGCACGGAAGGGGGCTTCACGACCCACTTTCCGACCGGAGAAGTGACCTCGGTTTACGAGGCCGCGATGCGCTACCGGGAAGCCGGAACGCCGCTGGTCGTGCTGGGGGGGACGGAATACGGCACGGGGTCGTCACGAGACTGGGCGGCCAAGGGCACCTTTTTGCTGGGGGTCAAGGCCGTGGTGGTGGCGAGTTTCGAGCGCATCCACCGCTCCAACCTCGTGGGCATGGGGGTACTGCCCTTGCAGTTCCTCAACGGCGAAACTCACGAGTCCCTTGGGCTTTCCGGAAGCGAGACGCTTTCCGTCCTCGGACTCAACGATGACTTGCGGCCCCAGCAGCAACTCATCCTCAAGGCAGACGACCGCGAAATCCCGGTCCTCTGCCGACTCGACAACAAGGTCGAGATCGAGTACTACCGCAACGGTGGCATCCTGCACACCGTGTTGCGCAATTTTATGCGCGAAGCCTAAGTCGGCTGACCTCCCCGGAGGGTGGCTCAGCCCTCCGGGTTCTCCCGCATTCGGGGTTCACCCTATCCAACTGGAGTGACGAGTAGCACCATGAGCGATGTTCTTTTACTGAACCAGGACCACCAGCCCCTGACCTATGCCCCGCTCAGCACCCTGACGTGGCAGCAGGCCGTCAAGGCGTACTTTCTTGACAAGGTGGTGGTGCTGCGCTCCTACCGCAACTGGCCCTGCCGCGCCCAGCACTTCGCCATGCCCATGCCCAGCGTGGTGGTGATGTCCAAGTACATCCGGCGCACCAACCGCGTGTACTTCACGCGGCGCAACATCTACCTGAGGGATCGCTTTCACTGCCAGTACTGTGCAAAGCCTTTCACTCCGGAACAGCTCACGATTGATCACGTCCTGCCCAGAAGTCTGGGAGGCGCGACCTCGTGGGACAACGTGGTGGCCGCTTGCTACCGCTGCAACCTCAGCAAGGGGTCGGACCTGATCCGTCCCAGCAACCCGCCGCACGAGCCGAGCTATTGGGAAATGGTCAGCATCGCCAAGTCCATGCCCCTGCGCATCCCGGATCCCCAGTGGCAGGACTACCTCCAGTGGCCCAACCAACTGGTTCACGTGATTGACCTCAAGGCCGCCTGATCGGGCCGCGAGTCCGCAAATTGCGGTACTCGTACACCGAGCGCAGCAACTTGGCGTAATCGAGCGGTGGGTGCGGCTTCCAGACTTCCTTTGACATGGCCTGGGCGTGACGCCTCACGGTGCTGTTCTTCACGCCCGGAGTCAGCTTTCCAGTGAATCGCGAGGAGCGTTCCGTGAAGGGGCTTTGCTTGGCCTCGACAATTCTGCGAAGCTTGGCGTAATCTAGCCCGTGATTGGCCAGCAGGTTGCCGGGAGCTACAGGCGCGGCCAGCAAAACCAGCAGCAGGAGTTTTCCAGAAAAGCGTTTCATCCGCACAACGAGGTTTCTCCTTGGGAGCCTTGCACTGTCCCACAGTCCCGGCTTGCGGGCAAGCTGAATTGGGCATTGCGCCCTAAATCCAGTGTGGTAGAGTTTTGTAATGGGAACCTTGCTGAGAAAGTTTGGACTGAAGCTCTTTGTTTACAAAAACGACCACGAACCCAAGCACGTTCACGTCATGATCGGTGATGATGATTTTGCAAAAATCGAAATCCGATCATTAAGGGTGGTCTATTCTTATCTCAATCCCAAGGACCTGAAGAAGGCCAAAAGGCTCGTTCAGGATAACCAAGATTTGTTGGAAAGGCAGCGGGATGCATTCTTTGATCAGCAGTAGAGACGTTGAAGTCACAGAGCAGTACCTCCAAGTCGAATTGGAGGACGGGCGGATTATTGCGACCCCGATCAGTTGGTACCCGGAATTGCAATCGGCGACCCAACAGCAGCGCCAGAACTACAAGCTCATTTGCCGCAAAACCGGGATCGAGTGGCCTGATCTGGACCTGCATTTAAGCATTGGGCACATGCTCTCGGAAGACCTTGAAAAGAAGGTTGCCTGAACTGGCAACGCCTTCCTGAATTTTCACTTATAGCAATTATTATGGACAGTACGAGAACTTCGGAATACCGCTACTTGGGCAAGCGCACCTTGCCCGTGGACACGAAGGACAAGCTTCGGGGGTTGCTCAGCTTCACGGGAGACTTGAAGCTCGCCGGGATGCTCCACGTCCGGGTAGCACTCAGCCCGCATCCGCATGCCCGCATCCTTGGCGTAGACCGCTCGGCGGCAGAGGCGGTTCCGGGTGTGGTCGCGGTGTTGGCCGCAGAGGACTTGCCGACCCGCGATCAGGTCATCAGTTCCCGCATGAGTTCCGTGTTGGCCAGAGAGAAAGTGCTGTTCGAGGGGCAGCCGGTGGTCGCCGTCGTTGGGGAAACGGTTGCTGCCGCTCAGGACGGTGTGGAGGCATTGGAAGTCGCCTACGAGCCGCTTCCTGCAATCCCGAACTTGGATGCGGCACTTCGCCCGGACGCTCCGATCCTCTGGCCGAATGGCTTGCCGAAGGACGCGATTGATGTCTCTGCGGATCATGGTGGAGTGGACCAGCAAGAATCAGAGGACTCCGGCCCACCAAGCAACATCCACACGGAAAACAAATACGCTCGCGGCGATGTCGAGCAGGGGTTTGCCGAATCCGATTTCGTGCTGGAGCGTACCTACCGGATTCCGGCGGTGCATCAGGGTTATCTGGAACCACAGGCTTCAGTCGCCGCTCCCGAAGGCAGTTCCGGCTTGGTGGTCTATGCCAGCACGCAGGGACCGCGCACGATTCGCAAGGAAGTCGCCCGGCTGTTGCAGATGCCGCGCAGTCAAGTCCGCGTGGTGCCGATGCCGATGGGCGGGGGCTTTGGAGGCAAGCACGGCCTGATCGAGACGCTGGTGGCCGCAATTGCCCACAAGCTACGCCGTCCGGTGCGACTGGAGTTGACCCGCACTGAGGACTTCCTCACCTCCATGCCCGCCCCGGAGCATCGCATTGACCTCAAGATGGGAGTCAAGCAGGATGGGCAGCTTTGCGCTCTTGAATCAAGGCTGTACCTCGACAACGGCGCGTTTTCGGCCCCGTGGTCTGGGCTGGCGGCGACGCTGCTGGCGAGCCAGTACCTCATTCCGCACATCAACATCTCCGCAAACGAAGTCAACTCGACCCGGGTGATGACCGGACCCTACCGCGCCCCCAGCGCCCCGCAGGCCGTGTTTGCGATGGAGTCGCACATGGACGACCTCGCCCGTGAGCTTGGACTCGATCCGCTGGAATTCCGCTATCAAAACGCGGCGGGGGGCGGCGACCCCATGATTGACGGCAATCCGTGGCCGAGTCTGAGCCTGCGCGAGGTGCTGGACAAGATGCGCGAGCATCCGGCGTGGGCCAATCGCGCCAGTCGTCCGGACGAGGGCGTGGGGCTGGCGGCGGGCGTGTGGCGTTGCAACGCGGCTCCGGCCTCTGCCGTGGTGCGGGTGGAAGGCGACGGCTCCGTGCAGGTGTTGGTCGGCTCGGTGGACATTTCCGGCGTGAACTCCGGCTTCGTTCATGTGGTTGCCGAAACCCTTGGGGTGCTTCCGGAGCAAGTGACCATCACGCAAGGAGACACCACCTCCGGTCCAGCCGCACCCGTCAGCGGAGGGAGCATGGTGACGTACAGCGTCGCCGGAGCCATTGCCGATGCCGCCAGCGAAATCCGGCAGCGGGTCACCAAAATGGCCGCCGACCGCTTTGAGGCCCGCGAGGACGACATTGAAATTCAGGAGGGCAAGGTCTTTGTGCGCGGAGTTCCCAGCAAGGCGGTCACCCTGGCGGAGTTTGCCAGCAAGGTGGAGTCCTCTCGCGGAAAAGGCGGTCCCCTGTTGGCGCACGGGAATTCGGCGGTCGAGGTCAACGCTCCGGCGGCTTCGGCGCATCTGGTGCGGGTAAAGGTGGACAAGGAAACCGGAGTCGTCACGCCGCTTGAGTACGTTGCGGTGCAGGACGTCGGCTTTGCCCTCAATCCCCTCATGGTCGAGGGCCAATTGCAGGGTGGTGCCCTGCAAGGGCTTGCGATTGGGTTGCAGGAGCAGTTGGTGTATGACGAGGAGGGCCACCTGCAAACGCCGTCTTTCTTGGACTACGCACTTCCGCGCTGCGACGAGGCTCCTTCGGTCGAACCCGTGCTGGTGGAAATCCCTTCGCCCGTGGGGCCGTTTGGCATCCGCGGGGTGGGCGAGCCTCCCATTGTTCCGGGGGCCGCCGCACTCGCCAATGCCGTGAAAAACGCCACCGGAATCCGCGTTGAAAAACTGCCCATCCGCGCTCCCGAATTGTGGGAAAAAATGCGGGATTGAAAAAAATTTAAAAAAACACTTGACTGTCAGGCAGGATAGTTAGAAGGTGAGTACATTGCTTGGGGATTTCCCTGAGCAAGTATGGGGGGGAATGTGCTAGTATTTTTTCACTCCAAAAAGTCACGGTGGACGCCGACTTCCTCACCGACTGACTTCAAGTTTTCTTTATCTTCAGGAAGTTGCGGGGATAATCTGGGTAGGACCCCCGCCTTGTTACTACACTGCCTGCTAAACTAGGCCCACCTCGGCACATCCCCTCAAACAATCCGACCGTGCCTTCTGGGGCTTCTGGGAGGCACGGCTTGGGTTGAGGGAAGCACCCCGCCGTCAGTTCCCGAATTTTCCTGCCTCCTTTCGTTCATTCTTGTCGAATCTGCAAATCGTCTGCAGCGGCGGACTCCCGTGCGTTCGACATCGCTCGCAACACCTCAATTTCGAAACGTTTCCATGTCTGTCGAATCTCGCTTGCAAGACCTTGGCATTGAACTCCCGAACTCGCCGTCTCCTCTGGCGAACTACGTCCCGTTTGTGATCACGGGAAACCTGCTCTACCTTTCCGGTCAGGGGCCGCGAGAGGCTGACGGCACCTTTCACACCGGAAAAGTGGGGGAGTCCGTCACCACCGAACAGGCCTATCAGGACGCACGGCTGACCGGACTGAACCTGCTGTCCGTAATGAAGAACGCCTTGGGCGAGCTTGACCGCGTGGAGCGCGTGGTCAAGTTGCTGGGCATGGTGAACGGCACCCCGGACTTTCTGGAGCATCCGCAGGTCATCAACGGCTGTTCCGATTTGATGGTGGCGGTCTTTGGGGAAAAGGGCCGACACGCCCGCTCCGCCATTGGCATGGGATCGCTTCCCAACAACATCACGGTCGAGATCGAGGCCATCGTCGAAATCCGCGTCTGATTCGATCCTTCGTGCAGTCGAAACTTGTTTCCCTCCCAACGGCGATTTCCAAGTGGCTCCCGGACGGGAGTTCGGTGGTGTTGGGAGCCTGCTTGGAGGCCAACATCCCCTTTGCCGCAACCCGCGAACTGATCCGTCAGCAGCGGTGCGACCTGCACATGATCGCCCCGATCTCGGACCTGTCCACCGATTTACTGATTGGGGCGGGATGTGTCGCGGAAGTCTCCGGGGCGTGGGTGGGCAATGTATCGGGGGGGCTGGGCCACAACCTCCGGCGGGCCGTGGAGCAAGGCATTCCCCGCACGATCACCGTTCACGATCACAGTAACTACTCTCTTGGCCTTGCCCTGCTGGCCGGAGCCTACGGCTTGCCCTACCTGCCCAACCGCACCCTGCTTGGATCGGACTTGCTGCGGTCCAACCCTGAGTTTCAAGAGGCGGAAAATCCCTTCCGTGCCGCAGAACCCATCGTGCGCATTCCTCCGCTCACGCCCGACGTGACGATTCTCAGCGTTCCACGGGCCGACGAGTTCGGCAACGCGCACCACTGGGGCAACTCCGGAGTCGCTCAGGAAGCCGCTCTCGCGTCCAAGAGGGTGCTGCTGCTGGCGGAGGAGTTGGTTGGCACGGAAGTGATCCATTCCGACCCCAGCCGGGTTCTGGTGCCGGGCTTTCGAGTGACGGCGGTGTGCCACGTTCCCGCAGGTTGCCACCCCTCGCCCATGGTGGGGCACTGGAAGCGCGACTCGGAGTTTTTCAACGACTACCATCGGCAGTCCCGCACCCGCGAGGGGTTTGCAGAATGGGTGCAGGAGTGGGTGCTTGGAGTTGCCGACCATGAGCAGTACTGCACCAAGCTCCGGGAACGGCTGGACACCCTGCGCATTCGCGGACAGCAGCTTTCGGCTCCTGCCAACTACGCAATGGACTAGCCATGACGTGGACCACTCAGGAATTGATGATTGCCGCCACCGCACGAGAAATCGGGAACGGCGAGGTGGTCTTTGTCGGGATGCGTCTCCCCATCATGGCCTTTGGCGTCGCCAAGCTCACCCATGCGCCCAATGCCGTGGGTTTGTTCGAATGTGGGATCGTCCGGGACACCCCCTCCAAGGAAATGCTCTACACGATGGCCGATCCGCCCAACCAGCTTGGAGCGGCTTGGTCGGCGGGGCTGCTTCCCGTCATGGCGCAACTGCCGTCCGGGCATGTGGACGCAGGCTTCATCGGCGGGGCGGAGATTGACCGCTTTGGCAACATCAATACCAGTTGCATCGGCGATTTCCGCAACCCCCGCGTCCGGCTCCCCGGCTCCGGCGGTGCTGCCGACATTGCGGCCATGTCCAAGCGCACCATCGCCATCATGAACCACGAACGGAGGCGTTTGGTGGAACGGGTGTCGTTCGTCACCTCTCCGGGAAACCTTGAGGGCCGCTCGTCCCGCGATGCCCTCCGCCTGCCCGGAGGCCCGGCGGCACTGATCACCGACCGGTCCATCCTGCGCCCGCATGGCCCCGAAGGTGAACTCCACCTCCATTCCCTCCACACAGGCGAATCCGTGGACTCCGTCCGGGAACACACGGGTTGGAACCTGAAACTTCACCCGGAGCTATGCGAGACCCCGCCGCCTTCTGCTGACGAACTTGAGGCGCTCCATCAACTTGACCCCGAAGGATTCTGGCGATAACCCCCCTTCCCCCTCCGAAGCAGCGCCGCCCGCCAGTCCAGCTTGAGTTTTCCCCAAAAATTCCATAGTTTGTTGGGATGCTTGCATGTCGAATTGGAGCAAGCCTCCATGTCTTGAAGAGCATTGATGCCTGAAACAGAAAGCGAGTCGGAATCCACGCAAACGGGCCTGTTCTCGGCTTCTGGAACGCCTGGAGTGGCGGTCAACCTTGAGCCGGAACGCCGCTCCCACGCCAGTGAACTGCTGGCAGGACTGGAAGAACTGATGACGCGCTTGCAGTCTGACGAGCGACTGCACGCCGCCGCCACCCAGCTCAAGACGCAGTTGGTGGACGAGTTCTACACCAACGGCACCCCCTCCCCCACGCTTTCCAAGGCGTTCTCTCTGCGCGGACCGAACGCCAGCCAACTGCCGGTGGAAGTCTTTCAGGAGCAAGCCGCCCAAAAGGTCAATGCCTCCGAGTTTCAGAAACGCACCCGCCTCAAGGTGCGCCGCACCCTGGCCACCGTCCGGGAACTCCAAAGCGCCTACCCCGACCGCAAGGAGTTGCAGGAGTTGTCGAGCCTGCTGGACGATCTGGACCTCGATGGCAGTGCCGCCGAAATGCTGCAAAACGTGCAGGAACTCACCAAAACCGGAGTCTTCGAGCAGTACCTGCAAGCCAAGCAGCAGTTCCTTTCCGATTGGGAGCAGCTTCAGGACACCGAACACGCAGAAAGCGACCCGACCCCCTTCACGCAGGAGGATTTGATGGCCACCATGCACGCCCTCCACTTTCAGGAGCGTCGGCTGGTCAACCACCCGGAAGTCATCCGCTACAAGGACTACCGCTACTTCCGGCGTTTCAACCTCGCTTGCGACCCCACCGTGAGTTCGCTGCACACCGACTTTTGGGGGAGTGACGAGTTGCGCGAGCAGTTCATTGATTTTGTCCAGCGCGTCCGGGACAACTTTCTGAACCCCACTCCGTTTTTCGTGTTCCGCTTCAAGGATTCGTTTTCGTACCTGCTGCTCGGTTCTCCGGACGAAGGCTTGCTCACCTCGCTGGCGGAGCAGGCGGAGCAAGCACCCGTTCACGCCAAGATTCTGCTACGCCAGTCCAACTATGTCTTCCGGGAGCTTTCTGCGGAGTCACAGGAGGATCCATCGGCGTTCCACAACTGTTTCAAGGAGGCGCTGCGCCCCTTTGTGGATCAGTTCAATGTGCAGCTTGGGCTGGAGCTTCCGGAGTCGTTCACTCAGTTCTTCAAGGTTGCGGCGGACGAGGCATGAAGTTCGTTGATTCCGTCAAAATTCACGTCCGCTCCGGCAAGGGTGGTCCCGGCTGCACCGCGTTTCGGCGCGAGAAGTATGTGCCGATGGGCGGTCCAAACGGCGGGGACGGCGGCAAGGGCGGCGACGTGTGGTTCGTGGGCGATCCGGACAAGACCACCCTGCTCGACCTCTCCTTCCAGCAACACCAGCATGCCGAAAGCGGCATGGCGGGCGGCGGACAGGACCGCCACGGACGTGCCGGGCACGAGCTTCACATCCCCGTTCCCTTGGGCACGGTGGTCATGGACGAGGACTCCCGCGAGGTGTTGCTGGAGGTGGTGGATGAAAAGCCGTATCACTTCTTGGAGGGCGGACGCGGCGGACGCGGCAACGCCCGCTTCAAGTCCTCGACCAACCGCGCCCCAGATTACCACCAGCCCGGCGAGGAGGGCACGGAGCTTTGGGTGCGACTCGAACTTAAGCTGATGGCGGACATCGGACTGGTGGGGTTTCCCAACGCCGGAAAGTCCACCCTGATCAGCAGCGTCTCCCACGCTCGACCCAAAATCGCGGACTACCCCTTCACCACGCTGGTGCCCAACTTGGGCGTCGTCAAGCATTCCGACCACGACCCCTTTGTGATCGCCGACATTCCGGGCATCATCGAAGGCGCACACGAAGGCCGGGGTTTGGGCGACCGCTTCCTGCGGCACATCGAGCGCACCGCCCTGCTGCTGCTGCTGCTCGATGTCTCCGGCTTCAGCGAACAGGAACCGTGGCAGGAGTACGAAACGCTGCTGCATGAGCTTTCGGAGTTCTCCGCAAACCTGCCCGGAAAACCCCGCAGAATCGCCCTCACGAAGCTGGATGCCGCCGTCGAGGACGAAGACCTCGATGCCCTGCAAAAACGCCTTGAGGGGCAGGGCGAGCGGGTGTTTCGGATTTCTGCGGTTTCCGGATGCGGCCTGCCCGAACTCACCCGCGAACTCGCCCAAGCGGTGGAGTTGGAGCGGGAACGCCGTCAGCAGGAAGTTCCGGAGCCTGCAACAGAAACCGTTCCGGTTTGGGAGGACTGGGAGTGAACTGGACGCAAGGCCAACTCAAGGACTGGCTGCGGCAACGAGCCGGCAAGCCGGTGCGCGTGGAACAGCGCGGCGGCGGATTCCGGATTCAGGGAACCGTCTTGTCAGTGGAGGAAGCGGACCTCTGCGGGCATCTGCTCACCGAAGTCGCGGTGCAAGCCGCCGTCGCGGATTTGGAGATTGTGCTGACCCTGCACGATGAACGGCTTGGGGTCCAAGTGGCCCATGACTCCGCAGGGGAAACCACCCTCAACTTCGCCCTGGACGCTCCCTACGAACGACTCACGGTGACGGACGCTTGACCGGAATCCAGAGCACTGGATCGTATGTCTGGATTCCCGTCTGCGCGGGAATGACAAGTGAGGGCGAATCAACTGCAAATGCTCAAGGTTTCAAACCACCCCACATGCCAGAATCCACAGAAGCCTCCGCTCCCCAACTGCGCCGCAAGGAGCGTTTTGGGATTTGGATGCTCACGCTGTTGCTCCGGACCACGGCCCTGACCTCGCGGGTGGTTGTTCGCAACATGGAGGTGGCGGAGCAGGCTCGCCAGCAGCACGGTGCCTTCCTCGTCTCCACCTGGCATCAGGACATCTTCTTCAGCATCTGGATGTTCCGGAGCCTGCACCTCACGGCCCTCATCAGCGCAAGCCGGGACGGGGAGGCGATTTATCAGGTGATGCGCCGCTTCAATTTCAAGGCAACCCGAGGCTCATCCAACCGGGGTGGGGCGGAGGGGCTGCTGGACACCCTCAACGTGCTGAGATCGGGCGAGAGCATCGCCATTGCCCCGGATGGCCCGCTGGGTCCGCCACTGGAAGCAAAGCCCGGAATCGTGCTGCTCGCCAAGCAGGCCAAGGTGCCCATCCTGCCGTGGAGCTACACCTGCAAACGCGAGTGGCGGCTGAACACGTGGGACCGCCACCGCCTGCCCCAGCCCCTCAACCGCATCGAAGGGGGGTTTGGCGAACCCCTGCTGGTTCCCGACGACCTGCCCACCGACGAAATCCCCAACTACTGCCGCAAGCTCGAAGACGCGATGCGCCGCGTGTCCTACGAACTGCGCTCCTAACGATTTCTTGTCATTCTCAAATCAGACCCGCTTGCGAGTCTCGGCACAGCTCAGTCTGCCGTGGAAAACCGCAGCTCGCTGTTTTCCACGGAAACGCGCACCGCGCCGTCCTTGACGGTGCCCTTGAGCAGTTCGCGGGCGAGCGGGGTTTCGAGTTCCTTTTGGATGGCTCGCTTGAGCGGACGCGCCCCGTAGGTGGGGTCGTAGCCCACGTCCATGAGGAAGTCCACTGCCGAATCATCGAGGTCCAGCGTGATCCTGCGTTCGTCGAGCCGTTTTTGCAACCGTTGGAGTTGGATGCGCACGACATCGCGCAGGTGCCGCTTGCGCAGCGGGTGGAAGACCACGGTGTCGTCAATGCGGTTGAGGAATTCCGGGCGGAAGTGCTGCCGGAGTTCCTGCTGCACGGCGAACTTCTGCTGGGCGCTGCGGATCAATTCTGAGTCCTCGTCCTCGGCTTCCTCCGGAGTGCCCGCCATTTCGGTGAGCCGCTGGGAGCCGAGGTTGGAGGTCATCAGCACGAGCGTGTTGCGGAAGTCCACGGTGCGGCCCTGCGAGTCCGTGAGCCGCCCGTCGTCGAGAATCTGGAGCAGCGCGTTGAAGACGTCCGGGTGCGCCTTCTCGATCTCGTCGAAGAGGACGACGCTGTAGGGCCGCCGCCGCACGGTTTCGGTGAGCTGCCCGCCCTCGTCGTAGCCAACGTAGCCCGGAGGGGCGCCGATCAGCCGCGAGACCGCATGCCGCTCCATGTACTCGGACATGTCGAGCCGCACCAGCGCCTGCTCGTCGTCAAAGAGGAATTCCGCAAGGGCACGGGCCAACTCGGTCTTGCCGACTCCGGTGGGGCCGAGGAAGATGAAGCTGCCGAGCGGTCGGTGGGGATCGTTGATGCCGGAACGCGAGCGTTGCACTGCGTCCGAGACCACCTGAATCGCCTCGTCCTGCCCGACCACGCGCTGGTGCAGGTGTTCCGGAAGCCGCAGCAGCTTCTCGTTTTCGCCCTCCAGCAGCTTGGTCACGGGGATGCCCGTCCAGTGGGCCACGATCTCGCTGATGTCCTCTGCATCCACCTCTTCCTTGAGCAGGCGGTTCCCGGAGCCTTGTCCGTTTTCCTGTGCTTGCGCGGCCTCAAGCCGCTTGCGCAACTCCGGCAGGGTGCCGTATTCCAGCCGTGCGGCTTCCTCCAGGTTGTAGTCGCGCTTGGCCTGCTCGATTTTCGTGTTGGTTTCGTCCAACTGCTGCTTGAGCTGCGCAACGGTGTTCAGCCCGGATTTCTCCAACTCCCACTGCGCCTGCATCGCGTTGAACTGCTCCCGCAGGTCCGCGAGATCTTTGCCCAGCTTGTCCAGCCGCTCCTTGGAGGCGGAATCGGTTTCCTTCTTGAGGGCTTCCTGCTCGATTTCGAGTTGCAGGATTTTGCGTGAAATCTCGTCCATCTCGGCAGGCATGGAGTTGATTTCCACGCGCAGACGGGCAGCGGCCTCGTCCATCAGATCAATCGCCTTGTCCGGCAGGAAGCGGTCGGCGATGTAGCGGTGGGAGAGCGTGGCGGCGGCGATCAGGGCGTTGTCCTTGATGCGCACGCCGTGGTGGATTTCGTAGCGTTCCTTGAGGCCGCGCAGAATCGAGATGGTGTCCTCTACCGTGGGCTGGTTCACCAACACCTGCTGGAAACGCCGCTCCAGCGCGGGGTCTTTTTCGATGTGTTTGCGGTACTCGTCCAGCGTGGTCGCGCCGATGCAATGCAACTCGCCCCGCGCCAGCATGGGCTTGAGCAGGTTTCCGGCATCCATCGCGCCCTCCGCCTTGCCCGTTCCGACGACGGTGTGCAACTCGTCAATGAACAGCACGATCTGGCCGTCCGCCTCCTGCACCTCCTTCAAAACCGCCTTGAGCCGTTCCTCGAACTCGCCCCGATACTTGGCCCCCGCGATCAGTGCCCCCATGTCCAGCGAAACCAGCCGCTTGTCCTTGAGGCTGTCCGGAACGTCGTGGCGGGCGATGCGCTGGGCGAGTCCTTCCGCAATCGCGGTCTTGCCCACCCCCGGCTCGCCGATGAGGACAGGATTGTTCTTGGTGCGGCGGGACAGCACTTGGATCACGCGGCGGATTTCGTCGTCGCGCCCGATCACCGGATCGAGCTTGCCGGAACGCGCCCGCTCCGTGAGGTCGAGGCCGTATTTTTCCAGTGCCTCGTAAGTCTCCTCCGGATTCTGACTGGTCACGCGCTGGCCCCCGCGCATTTCCTTGAGGGTCGCCAGCAGGTCTTTGCGCGAAACCCCTGCCTCGGCCAGCAGTCGTCCAGCCGCCGCCTTGCGGTGCTTGAGCAGGGCCAGCAGCAGGTGTTCGACACTGACGTACTCGTCGTCCAGCCGCTTGGCCTCGTCCTTGGCTTCCAGCAGGGCTTGGTTGAAATCCCCGGAGGCGGCGACGCGCCCGGGGCCCGAGCCGGAATAGCGGGGCAGTCGCTCCAGTTCACGGTCCACGGTGCGGCTGAAGTCGGGAGTCGTCACGTCCAGCTTGTCGAGCAGGCGCGGCACCAGTCCCTGTTCCTGCGTGACCAGTGCGTGCAGCAGGTGCAGGGCGGTGAGTTCCGAATGCTGGCGGCGCACCGCCTCGGCGTGGGCGGTTTCGATCGCCGCCACCGACTTCTGGGTGAGATTCTGCGTGTTCATGGAGCCTCGCTTGAAATCATGATCGTCTTGGCACTCACTTTAGCAGAGTGCTAACAAAACACAAGGGAGACTTTTTCGGAGTTTGCAATCCGGGGATTTCCTGCAAGGATGCTGGATGGGTGGGTGAGGCCCCCCCCCAAGCTTTTTTTTCATCCTTTTCATCAAGTCGCATGGACACGTTGAGAACCCTGCTGGCCCGCTCGCCGAACCTGGTGGGCATCTGCTGCGTGATTGGCGCAATGGCCTCGTTCACCACGCAGGATTCGGCGGTGAAGTGGCTGAGCGGCGGGTATCCGCTGCATCAGATCATCCTGACCCGTGCAGGGGTGGCCATGATCGTGACGCTGCTGGTGTTCGTTCCGCTGGAGGGCAGCAGCTACCGTCAGTTGCGGACCAGCCGCCTAGCGCTTCACCTGCTGCGGGGCTTGGGGATTGTGGTCGCCAACCTCTGTTTTTTCACGGGACTGGCCACCTTGCCGCTGGGGGAGGCGACGGCGATCTTCTTTGTGGCCCCGCTGCTGATCACGATCTTCTCGGTGTTGATGCTAGGGGAGCGCGTGGAGGCTTCCCGCTGGGGCGCGGTGGCGATTGGACTGACCGGGGTGGCGGTGGTGCTGCGTCCGGGGGCGGAGGTGTTCCGGCTGGTGAGCCTGCTGCCGCTGGCCGCCGCGACGGCCTACGCCCTCGTGCAGATCACCACGCGGCTCATCGGCAAGCAGGACAAGGCGTCCACGATGGCCTTCTACATCCAGTTCACCTTTGTCGTGGTCAGTGCCTCAATCGGACTGGCTTTCGGCGATGGCCGCCACGCCAACCCGGACAACCCCACGGTGGATTTCCTCTTCCGGGCGTGGGCGTGGCCCTCGGCCCACGACTGGCTGGTGATGACCGGAGCCGGACTCCTGAGCGGCATCGGCGGCTACCTGATCAGCCAGGGCTACCGTCAGGCCGAAGCCGGACTCGTCGCCCCCTTCGAGTACATCGCCCTCCCGCTTGCCATCTTCTGGAGCGTGTTCCTCTTTCAGGAATGGCCGGACTGGCTGGCGTGGCTCGGCATGGCGCTCATCGCCTGCTCCGGCGCGTACAGTGCCTACTCCGAATCCCGCAAAAACCGCAACGCCGACTTCGCCCAGCCGCAGCCCCGCAACCGCTGAAGCAAGGATGCGCGGCACCGCTCCCCTGCGCGGCGGCCCAGGGTTCCCGGCGTTTCATTTCCGGATACCGTTGGTGATGGTGATGATCAACCCCCTCCTGAAAAAAAGGTTCCATTCCAGGGTTTGCCGTTCTTGAATTCTCCGATAAACCTACCGACCTCCGGCACAATCATGATCCCCTGCCCGTGCTTCTTGCCGCCCCTGAATTCCCCGACATACTTCTGACCACTCGGCCAAATGAAGGTGCCCTGCCCATGCTCCTTGTCATTCTTGAATGCCCCGACATACTTTGAGCCATCCGGCCAAGTGGCGGTTCCCTGCCCGTGCCTCTTGCCGTCCCTGAAATCACCGACATACTAACCCACCTCCGCCTAATAGGCGGTTCCCTGCCAGTGTGGCTTGCCGTTCTTGTGTTCCCCGACATACTTGCTTCCATCCGCTAAAGTGTGGGTGCCCTGCCCGTGCGGAACGCCGTCGCGAACCTTTCCCACATAAACAACGTCCCTCTCCGGATCGCCTGTGGCTTTCCATTGTTTGGGTTTCACATGCCAGTAGAGTGTGCCCTCGCGGGGTTCCTGCTCTTGCTGTGTGGGAGCCTTGACTGCTACACGCTTGGTGGGTGCTTCAGCAGGTGGCGGGGGATCGCTGGCGGCACAGGCGGTCAGGAAGACGGCCAGCGTCAGCAGCGGCTTGCAGGGAATGCGCATCATGGGCCTCCTTGGAAGGGATTTGGACTCGGTGATGCCTGTTTTTACCACGCGCTGGAAGGCGGAGCAAGCCGAGAATTTCCGGGGTGTCCTTTCACTGAAAGGCGGCTCCGCTCCGCTGGAGCCGCCCTATCTCACCACCGACCACCGACCACCAGCTACCGAATCCACGGCAGCGCATCGAGGTTGGCGTTGCCTCCAGAGAGGAGAAGGCCGATTTTTTTGCCGTTGAAGCTTTCTGGGGCTTTCAGCACGGCGGCAAGCGTGACGGAACTGGACGGTTCCACGACGATCTTCAGCCGCTCCCAGAGCATCCGCAGGGCGGCGATGATCTCCTCTTCCGAAACCGGAATCACCTCCGTCACATGCTGCTGCACGATGGGGAAGGTGAGGGTGCCGATCTGGGCGCGCAACCCGTCGGCGATGGTGTTGACGGTGGCATTCTGCACGATGTGCCCTGCTTTCAAGGAACGGATCGTGTCATCGGCTTCCTGCGGTTCTGCGCCATAGACGGAGATTTCCGGATTCTTACCTTGTGCCGCCAGCAGGGTTCCGCTCAGCAAGCCCCCGCCGCTGACCGGGGAAACGAGGGTGTCCAAATCTGGGCACTCGGTTAGCAATTCCCACGCGGCGGTGCCCTGTCCGGCAATGATGCGCTCGTCGTTGTACGGATGCACCACGGTCGCCCCGGTGCGCTCCACCAGTTCCGCAAGGGTGCCTTCGCGGGAGCCGTGCGAGGATTCACAAAAGACGATCTCGCCTCCGTAGCGCCGCACGTTCTCCACTTTCACCTGCGGGGTGTTGTGCGGCATCACGACGGTGACGCGGGCGTTTTTCAGGGACGCGGCCAGCGCGAGCGCGGCCCCGTGGTTTCCGGACGAGGTGGTGGCGACCCCCTTCGCCAAATCCGCCTCGCTGAGTTGGAGCAGGGTGTTGGTCGCCCCCCGGAACTTGAACGAGCCGGCCCGCTGGAAGTTCTCGCACTTGAAGTGCAACTCGGCCTGCACAAGCTGGTTGAGGCTGCGACTGCGCAGGACGGGGGTTTGGTGGAGGTGGGGAGCAATGCGCTGATGCGCGGCTTGGACGTCTGCGGATGTGACCATGAGGCAATCGGGTTGAGGTTCAGAGGTTTTGCAAAATCGAGGCGGCGGCATCGGCCAACACCTGACCGCCCAGCACGATGTCCTCGTCGTGGCTGTTTTCGGAAAAATCGTGGCTGATGCCGCCAATCGAGGGGATGAAGAGCATGGCGCAGGGCAAAACGTCGTGCAGCACTCCCGCATCGTGGAACGCTCCGCTGGGCATTTTCACCCACTGTCCGGGCGCGTGGGTTTCAGCGGATTGCACGAGGTGCGCTTGCAGACGCTCGTCCATCGGCGAGGGCGGGATTTTTTCGCGGGCCGGAGCAATTTCGACTTGAGCGCCGCCCCGTGCGTTGATTTTGGCAACGAGTTTTTCGGCGATGTCCTCAAAGGCGTCGAGCACGTCCGTGGAGCGGTCCCGGAACTGCAACTCCAGCTCGGCGTAGCCGGGCACGATCGAGGACGCGCAGGGATGGAGAACCGCCCGCCCCATCGTCCAGACTGTGCGGGGGCCAGCCGCTTTGGGGAATTCCTCGTTGATCGCGTTGGCGAGAGCGTAAAGGGCGGTGGCGGCGTCCTTGCGTCCGGACATCATCGTGGTGCCCGCGTGGTTCTGCTGCCCCCGGAACGTGAAGACCGTGCCGCGCAGGCCGACGATTTCGGTGACGATTCCGATTTTGTTGCCGTCCTCCTCCAAGTGCGGGCCTTGCTCGATGTGCGCCTCCAGAAACCCTGCGTAGCGTTCCGGGGCAAGCCGCTGGCGGGGAACCGCACTCAGTCCGGCTTCAGCAAGGGCGGCGGAAAGCGGAACCCCCTGCTTGTCCGTGACTCCGGCTTCCTGCTCGGGTGTGAACTTGCCTGCAAACGAGCGGCTTCCCAGCGAGCTGTAAAAGCGCGATTCTTCGTCTTGCCACGAAACCGCATCGACCGCCAAGCCTGCCGTTTCCGGAGCTTCGGACAGCGCACGGGCGACCTCCAGCCCGTAGATCACGCCCAGGGCGCCATCAAGCCAGCCGCCCGTGGGCTGGGTGTCCGAGTGGGAGCCGATCAAGAGCGCCGGGCCGGGGTTGCGGGAGTGTCCGAAGACGTTGCCCACTCCGTCAATCGAGGCGTCCAGCCCGGCCTGCTCATAGCGGGATTTCAGCCAGCGGCGGGCCTCCATGTCCTGTATCGAGAATGCGGGGCGGACCACGCCGATTCCCTCCGCGCCATGCCGGCGCAGTTCCTTCAAGTCGGCGAGCAGCCGATCCGCGTTGATCTTGGGCATGTCAGCAATTCCTTTTCAAAAAATCGGTAATCGTGATCTTGGGTCGTGGGTTCATTATCGCTATCGTAATCGCTATCGCTATCGCCTTCGAAACCGATCCCGACCCCGATGGCGATTCTGGATTCCCCTTTTATTGTTCCTTATGACATCACAGCATTGATCCCGCCCAGCGGCCAGCAAATTACAGATTGCCAATCGCAATGTTCCGCATTATCATTTTCGGGTTCAGGGGGAGAACCACAACCATTCATTCAACTTCAGGAGAAGCGATGAAATCAATCAAGAAGCTGGGACTGATCGTGGCGGGATTGCTCGTGATGAGCCTGCCCGCGCATGCGGCGAAGATCCTCAAGGTCAGCAGTTGGGCACCGCCCACGCACATGATCAACGCCATCGTCTGGCCGACGTGGGGCAAGTGGATCGAGGAAGCCACCGAAGGCCGCGTCAAGATCAAGATCGAGTACAACCTCGCCTCGCCGCTCAAGCAGTTCGGGGTGGTCCGGGACGGCATTGCGGACGCAAGCTGGATTTTCCACGGCTACAACACGCGCTATGTGGCGACGCAGGCGGTGGAGATGCCGAACCTCGGCACCAGCGCCGAAGCCGCCTCGGTGGCCTACTGGCGGGTGCATCAGTCGCACCTCAAGAACGCCAGGGAACATCGCGGCGTGGTGCTGGTCGGCCTCACCTCGCATGGGCCTGCCGTGATTCAGACGAAGAGTCCGCTCAACAGCCTCTCCGACCTCAAGGGCCAGAAAATCCGGGTTCCGGGCGGAGTCGGCAGTCTGGTCGGCAAGGCGCTGGGCGTGACTGCCGTGAAACTGCCTGCACCGAAGGTGTATGAGGCGCTTTCCTCCGGAGTCGCCGATGGCATCTTCATGCCGATGGAAACGCAGAAGAGCTTCCGCCTCAAGGAAGTCGTGCCGCATGTGACGATCATGCCCGGCGGCCTCTACTACGGCAGCTTCGCCTTCATCCTCAACCCGGATTTCCTCAGCAGCCTTTCCCAAAAGGATCAGGACGCGCTGATGAGCGTTTCCGGAGAGAGGCTTTCCAAGCTTGCCGGACAGGAGTGGGACCGCGCAGACGCAGTGGGCCTCAAGGACGCACAGGCTTCCGGCTCCTCGATCTCCACGGCCAGTGCCGCGCTGCACAAGGAGTACCTCAGCATCATGGGCAACGTCGAGTCCGGTTGGCTGAAGCGCGTGGGCAAGAAAGGCGTGGACGGCAAAGCCGCACTGGCAGACCTCCGGCGCATCGCCAAGGAGTACGACGAGAGCAAGTGAGTTCTCTCGACTCCAACGACACGCTTCTGCAGAACCCTCTGATCAAGCAACTTCAGGGGGTGAGCGGAACTGTGTCGTCCCTCACGCTTTTTGGGCTGATGGCCCTGACCTGCGTGGACGTGGTGGGGCGTTACTTCTTCAACGCCCCGCTTGACGGCGCAACCGAACTCACGCAGATCATGCTCGGCATCGTCGTGTTTGCGATCTTGCCGCTGGTGAGCCTGCACGAGGAACATGTGAGCGTGGACCTCGTGGACCTCTGGTACCCCAAGCAGTGGGTCCGCCCCCGCCAGTTGCTGCTCAACGGGTTGATGGCCGTCCTCATGGCCGTGGTTGCGTGGCGGGTGTGGATCATTGCAGACTTCATGGCCGAATATGGGGACGCCACCGAGTTTCTGGCGATTCCGTATGCGCCCATCACCTACTTCATTGCCATCATGAGCGGGCTGGCGGGGGTCGCCTTCACCTGCAACGTCGTGCGCTACTGGCACCGCACCGAGGTGGGGTCCGAATCAAGCCCTGCCGAGTCCGACACCTACTGAACTCCCCGGTCTCCTTCCAAACGTTCGTTGCCATGAAACTGCTGTGGACATCGCCCTGATTGGCTTTGTCGCCCTGCTCGTCCTCGTGTTTCTGCGCTTGCCAATCGCCTTTGCGATGGGGCTGGTGGGCTTTGCCGGATTTGGGGTGCTGACGGGCTGGAAGCCCGCCCTTTCGATGGTCGGAACCGTGGTGTCCGAAACCGCACTCAACTACGGGCTTTCGGTCGTGCCGCTCTTCATCCTGATGGGAAATCTGGTGACGAAGGCCGGGCTTTCGACGGAACTCTACTCTGCGTCGCATTCATTCTTGGGGCATCGGCGCGGAGGGCTTTCGATGGCGACCATCGTGGCCTGCGGGGCGTTCAGCGCCATCTGTGGATCGAGTCTCGCAACGGCGGCCACGATGTCCCGCGTGGCCATGCCCTCGATGCGCAAGTACGGCTACTCCGACAGCCTCGCCTCCGCCTCGATTGCGGCAGGCGGCACCTTGGGCATCCTGATCCCGCCCAGCGTGATTCTGGTGATTTACGGACTGATGACGGAATCGAGCATCCGGGAACTGTTCGCGGCGGGATTCCTGCCCGGCTTGCTGGGGATTTTGCTCTACCTCGCGGCGGTGCAGTTCGTGGTCTGGAGGCGTCCGGAGGAGGGTCCGCAGGCCGAGCGGGTGCTGTGGCCCGAACGCTGGGCCGCGCTCAGAGGAGTCTGGGGCACAGTGGCAATCTTCGTGCTGGTGATCGGGGGCATTTACGGTGGCATCTTCACGCCCACCGAAGCAGCGGGCATCGGCGCGGGCGGAGCGTTCGTGATGGCCCTCTTGCGCGGGGTGCATTCGTGGAGAGATCACCTGGAGGTGTTGTCTCACAGCGCCCGGACCTCCGCGATGCTCTTCAGCGTGTTGATCGGCGCCCTGATTTTCTCGAATTTTGTCAACCGCGTGGGCCTGCCCGCCGCCCTGCTGGAACTCGTGACGGGCTACGACCTCAGCCCGCTGATGGTGCTGTTCGTGATCCTGCTGATCTACATCGTCCTCGGCTGTGTCTTTGAAAGCCTCTCGATGCTGCTGCTCACCATCCCGATCTTTTATCCGGTGGTGCAGGGCTTGGGCTACGCCGGCATGAGCGGCGAGCAGATGCTGGTCTGGTTCGGCATCATCGCCGTCGTCGTCACCGAGATCAGCCTGATCACCCCGCCCGTCGGCCTCAACGTCTTCGTCCTCAGCGGCGTGCTTCCGGATGTCAGCACCGTGACGGTCTTCAAGGGGGTCACGCCCTTCTGGTGCGTGGACATCCTCCGTCTGCTGATCCTCGTGCTGGCCCCCGGATACGTCCTGCTGCTGCCGAACCTGCTCTACCACTAGGGCGTTGCACCTTACCACTTCAAGATTAAGAAGCTGTGATGTTTTTATTTTCCGGACACCGTAGGGGCGGGTTTGAAACCCGCCCCTACCGCCTAAAAATCGACAGCGATGTTGGCACGGGATGGCGGACCGCGCCCCGTAGGTGTGGGCCATGCCCGCGAATCAAATCCTGAAACCCCAAAACAGAGGAAAACCACCATGAAATTCTACGATTGCCAGCCCGCCCCCTCGCCCCGACGCGCCCGCATCTTCATCGCCGAAAAGGGGCTGGAGGTGGAAACCGTGCAGGTCGATTTGCGTTCCGCAGAGCAGTTGTCCCCGGAGTTTCAAGCGATCAATCCGCACTGCACCGTGCCCGTGCTGGAACTTGACGACGGCACCCGCCTGACGAGTACGGCGGGAATCTGGAATTTTCTGGAAGCGGAATTCCCGAACCCACCCCTGTTGGGCACCACTCCGCAGGAAAGAGGCGTGATCGCCGACCTGCAATGGCGCATCGAGGTGGATGGATTTCTAGCGATGGCCGAGTGCCTGCGAAACTCCGCCCCCGCCATGCAGGGCCGTGCCCTCACTGGACCCGTCGGCTACGAGCAGATTCCAGAACTCGCCGAGCGCGGCAAGGCGCGGATGGAGCGGTTTCTGGAGGGAGTGGATGCCTTGATCGGCGAAAAGCCCTTTGTCGCGGGAGACACTTTTTCTGTCGCCGACATTGACCTGCTCGTGCTGCTGGACTTTGCCAAGTGGCGCAAGCTGCGGCTTCCGGAGGACGCGAAAAACGCGCAACGGTGGTACGAGGCCGTCAGCAACCGCCCCAGCGCAAAACTCTAGGTCGGGGGTTGAGCGTCCTTTTCTCGGACGCTGAACAGCGCCAGCAGGAAGGAGAACAGCCCAAAAAGGCTCGTGCCCAGCGCGATTTCCAGCACCAAGTCATAGCCCCCCCACTGCCAAAGTTGCGCGGCCAGCACAGGGGCCAGCGCAAACCCGCCCATGAAGCCCACCGCCATCGCCCCACTGATGGCCCCGAAGCCTTCGCGTCCCAAGAGATTTGCCGTGACCACCGGGCGGGTGATGCTCGTCACGCCATAGCCTGCGCCGTGGACCGCGACGAACACGAAGACCAGTTCCGGGCTGGCTCCTGCAAACATGAGCGCGACCACCCCTGCGCTGATGCACACGAAGGTGGTGGCGCAGACCGTGTTCATGGAAACGTGCTTTTCGGAAAACATCATCACCAGCCGCCCCACCACCTGCATGGGACCAATCAACGAGGCCGCCAGCACCGCGAGTCCGGAAGGCACGTCGCGCTCCGCCAAAAGCGGCAGCAGGTGGGAGATGAGGAAGCCGTGTCCCACGGCAATCGCAGTGAAGGCGCTGGTCAATAGCCAGAACTCCGGCTTGGCCATCGCCGACTGCAACGGCCGTTCGGGCGCCGCTTGCGGATTGGGTCCGGCAGGGGCCGCTCCCGGTTGATCCTCGGCAGTGGCGAGCCAGAACAAGGGCACCGCGACCAGCAGGATCAACAGCGAAAAGGTGGTGGTGGACCCACGCCATCCCACAAAATCCGCCACGAGGTTCGCCGTTGGAAACGAGACGGTGCCTGCAAATCCCGCCACCAGCGTGATCAGCGTGATCGAACGCTTGGCCTCCTCACCACGAATCCGCGTGACAAACGCGAAGCACGGCTCGTACAAGCACCCGGCCATCGCCAGCCCCAACCCCAGCCACGCCACAAAAAAGAGCCAGTACTGCTCGATCAGCCCGACCGCTCCAATGATCACTCCGGCCAGCAAAGCAGACCCGACCAACACGGCCCGACCGAACCCCCGGTCAATCAGATGCCCCGCCAGCGGTGCAGCGAGGGCCGAGACGATCAGCGCCGTCGTGTACGCCGCCGAGAGTTCCGTTTTGGACCAGCCCAAATCGGACTCCCAACGCAGGATCAGCGCTGGAAAGAGGTAGAGCGTTCCCGCCCAAACGAAGATTTCGGCGGTGGCCAGTTGCCAGATGGGGCGGTTGGACATGCTCAGTGAACGGCGTGGTTGGTGTGATCCGGGGCGTGAGGCAGCTCAGGTTTCCCGTGACTCGAAATCAATGCGAGGGTCCACGACGGTGTACATGAGGTCGCTGATCAGGCCCATGACGAGTCCGAGCAGGGTGAAGACATAAAGCGTTCCGAACATGATCGGGTAGTCCCGCTGGATCGCGGACTCAAATCCGAGCAGTCCAAGTCCGTCAAGGCTGAAGATGATCTCGATGAGCAGGGAGCCGCCGAAGAACATGCCGAGGAAGGCGGAGGGGAATCCGGCAATGATGATGAGCATGGCGTTGCGGAAGATGTGCCCGTACAAAATGCGGGATTCCGTCAAGCCCTTGGCGCGGGCGGTGATGACGTACTGCTTGCTGATCTCGTCGAGGAACGAGTTCTTGGTGAGCATGGTCAGGGTGGCAAAGCCGCCGATGAGCGTGGCCAGCAGCGGCAACGCAAGGTGCCAGAAGTAGTCCAAAATCTGCTCATACCACGGCAGTTCGCTGAAGTTGTCCGAGAACAGTCCACGCAGCGGGAACCACGCGAAGAACTCGCCCCCCGCAAAGAGGATGATGAGGAGGATCGCAAAGAGGAAGGTGGGGATGGCGTTGCCGAGGATGACGAGGGTGCTGGACCAGACATCAAAGCGGGAGCCGTGCTTGAGCGCCTTGCGGATGCCGAGCGGGATGCAAACGAGGTACACCGCAAGTGTGCTCCAAACGCCAAGGGAGATGGAGACGGGCATCTTGTCAATCACCAAGTCCACCACGCTGCGGTCCCGGAAGAGGCTGTCGCCGAAATCAAAGACGAGGTAGCTTTTCAGCATGTCGAAAAAACGCACATGTGCGGGCTTGTCGAAACCGTACATGCGCTCGATCTCCTTGACAATGTCCGGATCAAGTCCGCGAGCGCCCCGGTACTTGGAGGTCACGGACGAATCCCCGGCACCGGAGGGCTTCGACTCGCGCAGTTCCCCGCCCGTGGAGGTGATGCGGTCGGTCGCGCTGATCGCGTCTCCCTGCAACTGCGCGATCATCTGCTCCACCGGACCTCCGGGAACCACCTGAATGACCGCGAAGTTGATGAGCAGGATGCCAAACAGCGTGGGGATGATGAGCAGCAACCGACGGAGGATGTAGGCGGTCATGGGGCGCGAAGCTGGAGAGCAGGGCTCCCGAGTTCAAATTACTCAGGAACCCTTGAAGAGACCTGAATCGGCTCCGGGTCAGAGCGACTTCAGGTTCGGGGCGATTCCCCGCAGTTTGTCTTCCTTGGCGGAGTCAACCCACCAGGTGAAGAAGCCAAGGCCGTACTTGGGCGGGGTCTTGGGACGCGAGAACTTGTCCCAGTGCGCAAGCCGGAAGTAGTTGATGTGCCAGTGCGGAACCATGTAATGCCCCCAGAGCAGGGCGCGGTCCAGCGCACGGGTGCGGTCAATCAGCGACTGCCGATCCGGGGCTTCGATGACCAGCCGGATGAGTTGGTCAATCGCCGGATTGCAGATGCCCATCACGTTGCGGGTTCCGGGGGTTTCGGCGGATTTGCAGCTCCAGTAGTTGTCCTGCTCGTTTCCGGGGGAGAGCGACTGCCCCACGCTCATCACGATCATGTCGAGGTCGTACTTGCGGTAGCGCTCGATGAACTGCGAGGTGTCCACCAGCCGGATGGTGGCGGTGATGCCGAGCTTCTCCAGGTTCTTGGTGAAGGGCAGCACGATGCGCTCAAACGCCTTGGAGTAGAGCAGCACCTCAAACTTCAGTTCCTCGCCCGTTTTCGTGTGGACGCGCTGGTTGTCCTTGACCTCCCACCCGGCTTCCTTGAGCAGCCGTGAGGCCGTGCGCAGGTTGCGGCGGATGTTGCCACTGCCGTCTGTGACGGGCACCTTGAACTCGGAGGTGAAGACCCCTTCCGGCAGGTCGTTGCGGAAGGGTTCGAGGATTTTCAACTCGGCAGCGGTGGGCATGCCACTGGAAGCGAGTTCGGAATTCTCGAAGTAGCTGTCGGTGCGTCGGTACTGCCCGTAGAAGAGGTTCTTGTTGCTCCACTCAAAGTCGAAGGCGTAGCTGATCGCCTCGCGCACCTTGCGGTCCTTGAAAAACGAGCGGCGGGTGTTGAACGCAAAGCCCTGCATCCCCCGTGGCAGTTCGTGGCCGATCTCGGATTTGACGATGCCGCCGGAGTCGAAGTTCTTGCCCTTGTACATCGTTCCCCAGAACTTCGAGTTGTTCTCGTTGCGGAAGTCGTACTCTCCGGCCTTGAAGGCTTCCAGCGAGACCGTTTGGTCGCGGTAGTAGTCGTAGCGTACGAGGTCGAAATTGCTCGACCCCCGGTTGACCGGAAGGTCTGCGCCCCAGTAATTCTCCACCCGTTCATAAACGATGTACTTGCCTGCCTCGAACTCCTTGATGCGGTACGCGCCACTGCCCAACGGCGGCTCCAGTGAGGACTTGGAGAAATCGCGGTCCTTCCACCAATGCGCTGGAAGCACAGGCAACTGCCCCATGATCAGCGGCAGTTCGCGGTTGGTCGTGCCCTCCTTGAAGTGGAACTTGACGCGGTTGTTGCCCGTGTCCTCCACCTTGGTCACGTCGCCGTAGTAGGATTTGTAGAAGGGCGCCCCTTTTTCGATGAGGGTGTTGAAGGTGAAGATCACGTCCGCCGGGGTGATCGGCTGGCCGTCGTGGAAACGGGCTTTGGGGTTGAGGTGAAAGGCGACCCAACTGCGGTCTTCCGGATACTCGATCTTCTCGGCGACGAGGCCGTATTCCGTGAACGCCTCGTCGCTCGAACTCGTCATCAGCGTGTCGTACATCATGCCCAGACCGTCTGCCGCCTCGCCCTTGGGAATGAAGCCGTTGAAGCTGTCGAAGCTGCCGATGGACGCCATCCGGACCTTGCCGCCCTTGGGCGCGTTCGGATTGACGTACTCGAAATGCGTGAAGTCGGCACCGTATTTTGGAGCGCCGTTCATCGCCATTGCGTGGGCGGTGATCACTTGGGCCGCCGCCTGTCCCGCAAAGGCGAGTCCGAGCAGGGTGCTGAGGCCGATGAGCTGAAGTTTTCGCAGAGTCATGGGTCGTCCTTGGTTGGGTTGGTTCATGCCAGCAGTTTCTCACAGCATGGCCACGGTTCAAGCTGAACCCACAAAAGGGGAGTGCGGATGCCGCTTGTTCATGGTAAGATGAAGGCTCTTGAACACACGGCCAAGGATTGCAGATGCCACTTTACGATTACCACTGTGAGGATTGCAAGGGGGAGTTCACGGAACTCCGACGCCTTGCAGAAATGGATGCGCCGATTGCGTGTCCGTGCTGCGGCTCCCGCGACACGGAGCGTGCGGTCAGCGGGTTTGCGGTGGGTGCTGGGAGTTCCGGCGGCACGACCGGGCGCAGCCCCTTCCGTTGAGCGGCCTGACGCCGGGCTGGTCAGCCCGGAACTTCTCGAAAACGCCACCACGCCATTTTCTGCGGGGCCGCTGCGCCCCTTGATTTCTGCCCCACACTAAGCTCATGGACGCCCACGTCCGACCGGAAGGCACCCTCGAATTTCTCTCGCAACGCGAAATCCTCAAGCTGCGCGATGCCAGCGAAAGCGGCCTCTACGACCTCTTTCGGCGCTGTGCGCTGGCGGTCTTGAACTCTGGAAGCAAGACGGACAACGCCAAGGAAATCCTGGAGCAACATCAGGATTTTTCCGTCCGGCTGGTGCCGCAGGCGTTCGGGGTGAAGCTGGAGGTGCGCAATGCCCCGGACACGGCCTTTGTGGACGGCAGCATGATGCACGGCATCCGCAACCACCTGTTTGCGGTGCTGCGGGACATCCTCTACGTCAACAGCCAACAGGAGCAGCGGCGCTTCGATCTGGACTCATCGGAGGGCACCACCGAGTTTGTCTATCACCTGCTGCGCAATGCCGGAGTCCTGCGCAATCCGGAACGGCTCAACCTCGTGGTCTGCTGGGGTGGGCACTCGATCAACCCCGTGGAGTACGCCTACACCAAGGAAGTGGGCTACCATCTGGGGTTGCGCGGGTTCAACATCTGCACGGGGTGCGGTCCCGGTGCCATGAAGGGGCCGATGAAGGGGGCGGCGGTGGGACACGCTAAGCAGCGCGTCGAGGATGGTCGCTACGTCGGACTCACCGAACCCGACATCATCGCCGCCGAATCTCCCAACCCGCTCGTCAACTCGCTGGTCATCCTCCCCGACATCGAAAAGCGGCTGGAGGCGTTTGTGCGGCTCGGACACGCCTTCATCGTGTTTCCGGGGGGCGTCGGGACGGTTGAAGAAATCCTTTACCTCGCCGGCATCCTGCTGCATCCGGAAAACGTGAACTTGCCCTTTCCGATCATCTTCACCGGACCCAAGGAGAGCGAAGCGTACTTTCGGCAAATTGATGATTTTCTCGGAGGGGTGCTGGGCCATCAGGTCCGCAGGCTCTACCGCATCATCATCGGCCAGCCCGAAGAGGTCGCCCGGACACTACAGGCCAGTGTCGGAGAGGTTCGCAAACACCGCCGGATCAGTGGCGATGCCTTCTACTTCAACTGGATGCTGAAGATTGACCGCATCTGGCAGGAGCCGTTTCGGCCCACGCATGAAAGCATGGCCGCCCTGCAACTTGACGAAGCCCTGCCCCCGCATGAGCTGGCGGCCCACCTCCGGCGGCTCTTCTCCGGCATCGTCGCGGGCAATATCAAGGACGAGGGCATCCGGGCGGTCGAGCAAAACGGGCCGTTCCTGCTCAACGGCGAACAGCGGCTGCTCTCCATGCTGGACCGTCTGCTCACCTCCTTCTGCGAGCAGCAGCGCATGAAACTTCCGGATGGTGCGGACTACCAGCCCTGCTATCGGCTGGCCGCATGATCCCAACGGAGTGATTCTCTCCGCCTTGCCAGTTCCGCTTGAGTCAGTACATCGGATCGCCGGAGCCGACCTGCTCGCGGATGTCTTGCAGGGGGCGATTTGAAGCCGGGCCGTCTTGGGATTGCTGCTCGTTGCCGTAGCGCCGCAAAAGCGTCCAACCCCAGCCCACCACCTTGTCGTCTTTCAGCACCACCGGGGTCAGTTCGTCGTCTGTGATCGCGTTGTCCGCCGCCTTGAGGTCGGTGTAGTAGAGCAGCAGTTCCACGGTTTCCCCTCCGGGCATGCGCATCAGTTCGGTGCGGTAGGGCTGTCGCATGATCCGCAGCACCTCGGTGCGGCTCATGTCAATGCTGAGGCGGCTGAGGTTTTGGCGGTTCTGCTCACGGATGGCCGCAGGGCGCGGGGCGCAAGCCATGAGCAAGACCAGTGTTGAAAGAGCCAACGCCATTTCTTTGGCGAGCGTCAAACGGATCACGATCCCGCTCCTTCCTGAAAGTATTCCCCCGCCGAACCTCGGAACGAGACCTCCGCCACTGCGTCCACCTCGCCCGGATGTGGATTGACGTTGACCACCACCGCCCCTGCAAGTTGGGCTTGCTGCGCCAGCCAGACGGGCGTGTGGATCACTCCGGCGGTGCCGATCACCAGGGCCACGTCACAGTTTCGGCAGGCCTCCAGCGATTCCGGAAGCGGGTAGTCTTCGTAACTCTCGCCGATGAAGCAGACGTGCGGACGCCAACCGCGTAGTTCCTCATCCGCAGGCGGCGCACTTGTCCAAGTCTCCGGAAGCGGTCGGCACTCCCCGGTTTGCAGGCTTCGCATTTCGCGGATGCTGCCGTGGATTTCGTGAACCTGTGCGCTCCCCGCCTTGCGGTGCAGTCCGGAAACGTTTTGCGTGACCAGTCCGAGAAAACGTTCGCCCAGCGTCGCTTCGAGTTCGGCAAGCGCGAAGTGTGAGGCGGCAGGCGGGGTGTCGTGGTAGCGCACGAAGCGCTGGAGGTACCAGCGCCACTGCCGGAGCGGTTCGGAGTGGAGGGCTTCCACGGACGCAAGGTAGGTGGCCTCCTTGTCCTCGTAGTAGCCCTTTTCGCCCCGAAAAGTCGGCAATCCCGCCTCGGCATCAATGCCCGAACCCGTGATCACGACCACCCGCACCCGGTCCTCCCGGAGTCCGGCGGGCGTGAATTCAAAGGGCAGGGCGTTTGGCATTTCCAGTTACGAAAGAAGCGTCCGGAAATTCTTGCACGGCAAGACGGTGCAGGTCAATGCAAACCCTTGAGTAAAGAGTCTTGATTTTCCAGACGCAATCCACTACACCATTCCAGTGCCTCGTGGAGTATGTTCCCGATGGTGCAGTTTCAAGCGATCCGTCTTCGGAAGGAGAACGCCCAAGGCGGGAAACGTCAATCCAATCAAAATGAGGAGATTATGTTCAAATTGTTGAACAAGGTCGCACTGGCCGTTGTGGCAAGCGCCATGCTGGTGGGCACCGCATTCGCAGAGTATCCCGAAAAGCCCGTGCAGTTCATCGTGCCGTGGCCTCCGGGGGACTTGGAGGATGTGCTGACGCGCCTGATCGCGGAAGAGTTTCAGAAGGAGTACGATGTCCCGGCTGCGGTCGTCAACAAGCCGGGGGCCGGGGCGGGTCCGGTTCCGGGGTCATTTGAGGTTGCCAACGCTCCGGCGGACGGCTACACGGTCGGGTCGTTCGTGATCGGCGTTCCCACGATCTTCCCGCTGGTGGGCATCGAGGGGCTGGAGTACGGCACCTTCGAGCCAGTCGGGATTTTCGTGACCTATCCCTTCGTGCTGGCGGCGCGGGGCGATGCGCCTTACTCCAACTTGGAGGAACTTGCAGCGTATGCCAAGAACAACAAGGTCGCGCTCGGTCACTTCGGCTACGGACTCGTGCCCACGCGCATCACCTTCGTGGCAGCAATGGACCTCGGCTTCGAGTTCGGCAGTCAGGCTGCGTTTGACAACATTGACTGCAACACGCTCGCCAGCGGCGACGCGGATGTGGTCAACACCACGGTGCAGTTGGTGATGCCCTGCCTCGACAAGGTCAAGCTGCTCGCCTCGATCACGGAGGAGCGCATCTCGGTCTCGCCCGACACTCCCACCCTCACCGAGTCGGTTCCGGGTCTGCCCACGACGTTGTGGAACGGCCTCTTTGTGAAAAAGGGCACCCCGCAGATCGTGCGCGACAAGATTGAGCGCGTGGCCACCCGTGCCCTGCTCAGCACCAAGGCGCAGAAAATCGCCCGCGATTCCGGTGCGCTGATTTACTGGAAGGGAGCCGAAGAGTCCAACAAGCAAATTTATGCGGACTACAAGGCGATGGAGGCGATCTTCAAGCGCATGGGAGACCTCTAAGCCAACCCCTGCCTTTTCATCACGCCCGCTTTCTCCGGAAGGCGGGCGCATGCCTCACTCATACCCAAGCCGCCTCATGCCCCTTTCCGAATCTGAAATCATCGCCGACCCCGGCTATCCCGGCTGGCATTCCGGGCTGGCCGTCGGCCCCCGCATGCACACCGTCACCCGTCCGCTTGGCCGGGAGCTCGAGGACAGCTTCTGGATTCTCGAATACCGCTGGTCCTACGGCATCCGCCCCCTCGGCTTCACGGTGGTGGACGATGCCATGAACTGGGGCTTGCAGCGCGGGGCTTACGAAACGCACCTGCCCGGCTCCAACGGACAGGATTACGCACTCGCAGGAATCCACGCCTACTGCCGGGAACTGCCGCAGTTTTCCACACTGGAAGACGAAGCCCGCGAGCTGCGGCTGGACGCTTTTCTGCCGCCGTTTCTGGAAGGCTTTGCAACCGATTGGGGCGCAACCGCACGAACGCTTGATGCGCGGGGCCGCGCCCTGTGCGAGCGTGACCTCAATGGACTCGGCACTCCCGAACTTTTGGATTATCTGGAGGACGCACGGCTTTACCTGCGCTGGGTTTGGGAGGTGCATTTTCACTGGATGTATCCCCTGCTCGTGAACTACTTGGGCTTCACGGGCTTTTGCGAGGAACTCGGCATCGCCGCCTCAGAAGTCCCCAAATTTCTGGCAGGATATTCCAGCAAAATCACGGAAGGCGACCAAGCTCTGTTCAGTTTGGCGGCGGAGGCCCGCAGTGCGGGACTGGAAGTGACTTTCAAGGAAAACGAGGCAGGAGCCATTGCTGCCGCGCTGGACAAGACCGGAAGTGCCGGGAGCGGCTTCCAAACGAAGCTTGACGGGTTTCTGCAAGCATGGGGCTGGCGCACGGAAAACGTGGGCGACCTCGGCATTGCCAGTTGGCGCGAAGACCCGACTCCGGTGCTGGGTATGATTCGGACGCTGCTGGCGAAGGACGAAATCCCCAACGTGGCGACCGAGTTACGGCACTCCGCTACCGCACGGGACGAGGCGATTTCCACTGCACGGAGCCGCCTGAGTCGTTCGGAGCAGGAATCGTTTGACGAGGGTTTGCAGGCGTTGCAATCCGCCAATTTCATCTGGTGGAACGAGGACCACAACCACTACATTGACATGCGCTCCACCATCCCCATGCGCCGGGCCGCACTCGCACTCGGTGAAGCCCTCGGTTGTGCCCATCCGGACGACACCACTTTCCTGTTCTGGCCGGAACTGCTGGCCGTGGCGGAAGGCCGCTCCAAGCTTGGCGAGTTCACCAACTTGACCGGGGAACGCCGCGACTACTTTGCACAGTGGGCGGCGCGGCGCGGCGAGATGCCCAAGTACCTCGGCCCCACGCCGGAGGAAGTGACCGATCCGATCATGATTGAGATGGACGGCGTGACCGAGGAATTCCTGCGAGTCATCGGCTCCAACCAGTCCGGAGCCGAAGCGCTCACGGGCACGGCAGGCGGGCCGGGCAAAGCACAAGGACGCGCCAAAATCCTGCTGACCGCCGAGGGCATCCACGAACTCGCTCCCGGAGACGTGCTGGTTTGCGAAGGCACCTCGCCTAGCTGGACCCCGGCCTTTGCGAAAATCGCCGCCTGTGTTTGCGACACCGGAGGCAGCCTCAGCCATGCCGCCGTCATCAGCCGCGAGTATGGCGTTCCCAGCGTTCTCGGCACCGCGATTGCGACCAAGCTGATCCGGGAGGGCGACTTGGTGGAAGTGGACGGCACCAAGGGCGAGGTGCGCGTTTTGGAGCGTGCCGCATGAGCGCCTTCACCTTCGGGTTCGATTCCCCTGAAGCCGCCGACCCCCAGCACTCCGGGGCCAAGGTCGCCCGCCTCGCACAACTCGCCGCATCCGGACACGCGGTTCCCAAGGGCTTTGTCGTGACCACGGCAGCGTTTTCCACTTTCCTTGAGGAAAGTCGGGCAGGCCGCGAAATCGGTGAAATCGCCCGCAACGCCGAATCCGCCAATTCGGAGCAAGCCATCCGGGAAGCCGCCGCCGCCATCGCCGAGTTGGGAGCAAACGCGACACTGCCAGAAGCCATCGCCATCTCCCTCCAGCACGACTACGCGCAGCTTTGCTTGGCGGAACGGCGGGTGGACCTGCCCGTGGCGGTGCGCAGTTCGGCAACCGGAGAGGACGCGAAGGACGCGAGTTTCGCCGGACAGTACGAATCGTTGCTGGGCATGCGCAGTGCCGATGCGGTGGCGCAGGCCGTGGTGCAATGCTGGCTTTCGCTCTTCAACGAGCGGGCGTTGCTCTACCGACAGCGGGCCGGGATTTCCTTTGCCGCCACACCGATGGCCGTGGCCGTGATGACGCTGGTGGAGGCACGGGCGGCGGGGGTCGCCTTTTCGGAGCATCCCGTCAAGCGCACGTCCGACCGCGTGGTGATCGAGGGCACCTTTGGGTTTGGCGAGGCGCTCGTGCAGGGGGTCGTGACTCCGGATCATGCCGAACTCGACAAGGCCGATCAGCGTATTTTGGATTACCAAGTTGGCGCAAAAACAACGGTTTCAATCCTCGATGCAGCCTTGGGCAAAGTAGTCGAACGTCCCATGCCGGAAGGCTTCCGAGCGGCCCGTGCGCTGGATGATGAGGAATTGCAGGCCATCGCCAAAACGATGAGCCAACTGGAGGAAGAGGCTGGACACGCGGTGGACGTGGAATGGGTGCTACCCGTGGGACGCCAACCCGGACAACCCATCGCCGTCGTACAGCTACGCCCAATCACTGGAAAACCTGCGGATGCAACGCCCAAGAAGCCTGCGTGGAGTCCGGGACGCTACGCCAGCAAGTACGGCGTGAAGAAACGCACAGGCCGGAGTTCCGCATGACCGCACAGGTGCTGTTGTTTGATTTCGGCTCGGTCATTTCCAAAAGTCTCTTCGAAACGCTGAATGAGATTGAAGCGACCTTTGGGCTGGAACCCGGAATTCTCGACTGGTCGGGTCCGATTGCAGGCCGTGTTGATCCGCTCTGGCAGAGCATGCAGCGCGACGAGATCAGCGAACGTGACTACTGGTATCGGCGGGCTGACGAGCTTTCGGAATGGGTGGGCGAGGCACTGACCATCAAGGAAATCATCCGCCGCAGCCGAGGTTGGAACGTCAATTCCGTGATTCGCCCGGAAGCGATTGCCGTCGTGCAAGCCGCCCAAGCTGCAGGGCGCACCACCGCGATCCTCACCAACGAGTTGCAGTTGTTCTACGGGGCGGATGTGATTGAGCAACTGGACTTCCTCGACCACATTGACCACCTCTTTGACGCGACCACCACCAAAATCCTCAAGCCCGACCGCCGCGCCTACGACATGGTGACCGCCGGACTCGGCCTCCCACCCGACCAAATCGTTTTTGTGGACGACCAAGCCCGCAACATCGTCGGAGCCGAAGCCGTCGGAATGCTCACGGTGCATTTCGACCTCAACTCCCCACGCACCTGCTTCAACCAAGCCTTGGCCCTGCTTGGCGTACCCCCCCTTGAGGAATCCGCTCCATAAAAGGATTCCACGCCTCACCACAGCGGTTCTTCTTGCTTTCCGCTGAACATGTAGTAACATTACTACAAAACCCCAGCAGGGTCAGCAAATGCCTACGACACTCACGAGCAGGGAATTCAATCAGGACATTGGAAGGGCCAAGCGGGCCACCCGCCACGGTCCCGTGTTCATCACGGATCGAGGGAAAACCGCCCATGTGCTGATTGCCATTGAGGATTATCACCACCTCGCACAGCCGCATAGTCGCACCGTGGAAGCGCTCGCCATGTCGGAGGGATCCGAGGTGGAGTTTGAGCCGGGGCGGCTGGAGGACCGCCTGCTCAAGGACGTTGGGTTTGAGTGATGCACCTCGTGGACACCAACGTCATCTCCGAGCTGCGAAAGGCCAAGGCGGGCAATGCCGACAAGAACGTGGTGCGCTGGGCTTCGTC
>CAZQXS010000001.1:59542-64237 GCA_964597275.1 uncultured Pseudomonadota bacterium
TGCGAAAGGCCAAGGCGGGCAATGCCGACAAGAACGTGGTGCGCTGGGCTTCGTCCGTTCCAGAAACGGGTCTGTTTCTTTCGGTGATCTCCCTGATGGAGCTGGAGGTGGGAGTGCAACGGATGGAGCGGCGGGATCCCGGTCAGGGAAAAGCCTTGCGAGTCTGGTTGGAGCAGCAGGTGCTCCCGTTTTTTTCAGACCGTATCCTTGCCGTGAACGTCGACGTCGCCCGCAGGTGCGCCCGCCTGCATGTTCCCAACCGTCTTCCGGATCGCGATGCCTTGATCGCGGCCACCGCCCTCGTTCACAGCCTCACGGTCGTGACACGCAACACGGGCGATTTCGAGCCAGCCGGAGTCCCGTTGCTGAACCCTTGGGACGGTGGCTTGTCCGCCAATAACCTGTGAAAACAGGTACTCTGCTGGAGAGGTGATTGAAAATTCACTCAGGACCACTCTTTTGTTGACTCTGAAGCTTTGTTGAAGGATGCGGAACTCGGAATGCTGGCGTTTGTTTTTGCAGCGATCTTGATGCTGATCACTCCCGGTCCCGGAGTGATGTCACTGGCCGGAGTCGGTGCGGCTTTCGGTTCGCGGGCGGGCCTCCTGTACATGCTCGGCCTCTGCTTCGGGGCCAATCTGGTGGCGGGGACGGTGGTGGCGGGCTATGCCACGTTGCTGCTTGCCACGCCCTACATCCGCACGGTGCTGATGACCCTCTCGTTCGGCTACCTGCTCTGGCTGGCACTGAAGATCGCCTTTGCCGGACGCAAGCTGGCCTTTATCCAGTCCGAACGTCCGCCGGGAGTGAGTGGTGGGGTGATGCTCCAGATCATCAACCCCAAGGCGTATGTGGTCAACACGGCGCTGTTCACAGGGTTTGCGTTTGCAAACGTCAGCCTCTTCGAGGAAATGGTCTGGAAGTTCCTGAGCCTCAACCTCATCTGGATCGTCATTCACGTCATCTGGCTGTTCGCCGGAATCTCCCTCAACCGTCTCAACCTTTCCGAACGTGCGCAGTTTGCCATCAACTCCGGCATGGCGACCGCGATGGTCGGCGTGGTCGTCTTGGCCGCAGTGGTGTACTGAAAGAGGCCGAAACTAAAAAGGGATCACTGCTCTCAACAACAGCAGTTGACCCTCCGTCATCCATGCAGTTGCGCTTCCAACGCGCCAGCCCACGCCCTGCGGATTTCCGGGAGCAGTGCATCCATTCGGGTGGCTCCCTGAAGGCGCACCCGGAAAATTCCGGGCTGAACGGTGCCGAGGGTTTCGTAAGCGAGTCCGAAACGGTTGAAGATCGCTACCGTTTGCGAAACCTGACCTGACGCCACACTGAGCAGGACACGCGACTGGCTTTCGCTGAACAAGGCGAGGTCGCCGCGCAACTCCGGGTTCCAATCCACTTCCACGCCCAAGTCCTCGGTGCAACTGGTCACAAGCGCGAGGGCCAGCCCTCCGTGCGAAAGGTCGTGGGCGGAGGAAACGAGTCCGCTCCGAATCGCCTCCAGCACGGCTTGCTGAAGTTTAGCTTCCTGTGCCAAGTCGAGTTGGGGGGCTTTTCCGGAAATGCGCCCTGCCTTGTGGTGCTGGTAGAGGCTGCCACCGAGTTCCGAACGAGTTTCACCCACGAGCAAGAGGACCTCCCCTGCCTGCATGAAGGACTGCGTGGTGACGTGTTCCGGACGTTCCACCAGACCGATCACGCCGACCATTGGAGTGGGCAGGATCGGGGTGCCCTCGGTTTCGTTGTAGAGGCTGACGTTGCCTCCGGTGACAGGCAAGTCGAGGTGACGGCAGGCATCGGCGATTCCAGTCACGGCTTGGTCGAGGTGCCAGAACACCTCCGGTTTTTCCGGGCTGCCAAAGTTGAGTCCGTTGGTGATGGCCAACGGTTGCCCTCCCGCGCAAACGACATTGCGGGAGGCTTCGGCAACCGCGATTCTCCCGCCCATGAGCGGATCCGCCTGAACATAGCGGGCGTTGCCGTCAATGCTCAGGGCGAGGCTCAAGCCGGAATCCTCGACGGCGATCACGGCGGCGTCCGATCCGGGACGCACCCGCGTGCTGGTGCGCACCATCGAATCGTACTGCCGATGCACCCACTGTTTCGAGCCGGCGTTTGGCGTGGAGAGCAGGGCCAGCAGCTCCGCCCCCAAGTCCTCCGGCTCCGGCCAGTTCACCTCCGGCTCGGCTTGTTGCTGCTTGAGTGCCTCTGGCTCGATGGATTCGCGGTGGTACACCGGAGGATTGCCGCAGACCTGCTCCAGCGGCAGTTCCGCCACGCAGTTGCCTTTTTGCAGCAAGCGCAGCACCGGTTCCTCGATCACCTCCCCAATCACGGCAGCCTCCACGCCCCACTTTTCGCAGATCGCCAGCAGTGCCCCCTCGCGTCCGGGGTGTGCGACAAAGAGCATGCGTTCCTGTGATTCGGAGAGCATGATCTCGTAGGCAGACATGTCCTCGGCGCGTTGGGGAACGCGGTCGAGGTCCAGCACCATGCCCACGCCGCCCTTGTCCGCCATCTCGGTGCTGGAGCAGGTGAGGCCCGCCGCCCCCATGTCCTGCACGGCAAGCAGGGCACCGGATTCGTAGCACTCCAGACACGCCTCCAGCAGAAGCTTGCCCATGAACGGATCGCCCACCTGCACCGCTGGACGCTTGGCCTCCGACTCCGCGTTGAGTTCCTCGGACGCGAAGGTTGCGCCGTGAATGCCGTCGCGTCCGGTCGCGCTGCCAACGTACACCACGGCGTTGCCGATGCCCCCGGCGCGTCCGTGCTGCAAGCGGTCGTGCCGCACCAAACCAACGCCCATCGCGTTCACCAGCGGGTTCCCGGAATAGGCCGGATCGAAGTCCACCTCGCCCCCCACGGTGGGCACTCCGATGCAGTTGCCGTAGCCTGCGATTCCGGCGACCACCTCCTTGAAGAGGTAGCGGGTCCGTGTGGCGCGGGGATCGTCTTGCAACGGCCCGAAGCGCAGCGAGTTGAGAATCGCCACCGGACGCGCCCCCATCGAGAAGATGTCCCGGAGGATGCCGCCCACGCCCGTCGCCGCGCCCTGATACGGCTCGATCGCGGAGGGGTGGTTGTGGCTTTCCACCTTGAAAACCACCGCCCAGCCCTCGCCAAGGTCCACCACGCCTGCGCCCTCGCCCGGACCTTGCAGGATGCGCTGGCCCTCCGTGGGGTAGCGTCCGAGCAGCGGCTTCGAGTTCTTGTAGGAGCAGTGTTCCGACCACATCACCCCGAAAATCCCCGTTTCGGTCAAGTTCGGCAAACGCCCCAAGCGGCGCACGACCTCTTCGTACTCAGAGGCGTTCAGGCCCATTTTCAGGAAAACCTGCTCGTCTTGGATTTGTTCCGGGGTGGGTTCGTCGGGTGGCATTTACTGTTGAAATGAAAAAGGTATGGGCAAAGGCAGGTTGGCATTTTGAGCGCTCACTGGGTTAAACGAATAGCGGTGCAGCGGATCAGTTTCAAGGCGTTCCGACAGGAAACGGCTTTGCAGACGAGGCGAAGGCAGGGTACCATGAGGGCTGACTGCGCACTGGTTTTCGCATAAAGGAGGTACTGTGCCCGACGTGCTGACTCCCGAACAGCGGCATCGGGTGATGTCGAGCATCCGCAGCAAGGACACGACTCCGGAGCTTGCCGTTCGTCGGATCCTCCATGCTTTGGGCTTCCGCTTTCGATTGCATGACCGGCGGATTCCCGGAAAGCCCGATCTCGTCCTCAAGCGACACGGCACGGTGGTGTTTGTCCACGGCTGTTTTTGGCACCGTCACTCCGGCTGCCGCCACGCCACGGTTCCCGCCACCAATCCCGAATTCTGGTCCGAAAAATTCCACCGCAACGTCCTGCGGGACCAGCGCAACCAAGCCGAGTTGCGTCGGCTGGGCTGGCGGGTGGTGGTGATTTGGGAATGTGCCGTTCGCAAACATCCGGACACCGTGGCGTGGCAGTTGCTGCGGATTCTGCGCGATCCCGAAATTGGCTGGGAGGACGTGCTGGAAACTGCCGAGTCCGAGGCGTTTTACGAGTCGGGAACGCCTTGAGGCCATTCACAGAAGGCTAACGCCTTTTTGGTTGACTCATGCCCCAGTCATTCCTGCGAAGGCGGGAATCCCGTCCCACGGCCGTTTGCTCTGGATTCCGGGTCTGCGCTTTGCTCCGCCCGGAATGACGATTTTGAGTCCGTGTGCCGAAAATGTTCCAGTGCAGGAAGACGGGCTGAGCGCGTCCTCAAAGGTTGGAGTCCTCCTTGCCAAAGCTTTGGCTGAGCAGTGCGCCCAGCGCGTTGTTGAGATCGGTGGGCAGGAAGACCTTGGTGGAGTCCGTCATTTCGCCGAGGGTGTCGAAGTAGCGCACCCCAAGCGCGAGTTTGGCCCCATCGGTGCCCAGCTTTTCCACGAAGGTGTGGAGATAGGTGGCATCGGCATGCGCCTTGAGCTCGATGGCGCGCGCTTCGCCCTCCGCCCGCAAGATGGCCGCCTCTTTGGCACCTTGAGCTTCCAACACCTGTGCCTGCTTGTGACCCTCCGCAGTCAGAATCGCCGCCCGTCGTTCGCGTTCGGCGTTCATCTGCTTGTTCATCGAGTCCTGCACCTCGTCCGGAACTCGGATGCCCTGAATCTCCACGCGGTTGGTGCGCACTCCCCATTTTTCGGAAACGTCCTGCAACTCGTCGAGGAT
>CAZQXS010000001.1:64337-73724 GCA_964597275.1 uncultured Pseudomonadota bacterium
TTGCGCTTGGTGGCGATTCCGGCCCAATGCCCCATGTCCTTGGGCGCTTCGATGAAGGGCAGGCGAATGCGCAGTCCGGCCTGCTTGGTGACGCTGTACTTGCCCAGCCGCTCGATGATGATGACGTGGTTTTGCGGAATTTGATAAATCATGGTTCCTCTGTGGCAGGAAGTTTTTCAACACGCAGACGGGAACCCTCCAGCGCGATCACGCGGATGGTGTCTCCGGCCTGCAAGGGTTCTTCGCTCTCGACGCTCCAGCGGTCTCCACGCACCTGTGCGTGGGACGCGTCGAGCATGGTTCCGGTCGCGCCCGGCAGGGCATCCACACCGGACTGGAGGCGGTCTGGAACAAACCAGCGCTCCAGATACGAACCTCCGGCGGCGGCGACTTTGTAGATCGCAAAGGCGCTTCCGATCATGACCGGGAAGAACACCAGCGCCTGCACCCACCACTCGAAGCCAAGGTGATTCAAGCCGGAGATCACCAGCAGGGCAATCCCTGCACCCGAGATCAGCCCTCCGGAGGGCACAACAAAATCCACCAAGACCAGCACTCCCCCAATCACAATCAAGGTCCAAGTCAGTGTCTCCATAGCTCAACTGGGCCGATCCCCTTGCAGGTTGATGCGATGCATGACTCTCCGTTTTCCGTGGTAGTCGTTGACCGCGTTGTGCTGGGCGCAGCGGTTGTCCCAAATCGCCAGCGACCCCTTGCCCCACTGGAGCCGACAGCAGAACTCCGGGCGTGTTTGATGCTGGAAGAGGTATTGCAAGATGGAGCGGCTTTCTTCGGTCGTCATGCCCTCAAAATGCTCGGTGTGCGCCTGATTGACGTAAAGCGCCTTGCGGCCTGTTTCCGGATGGGTCCGGACGACAGGATGCACTGCTTCCAATTCCAGCTCGCGCTTGCCCGTGCCTGCCTCCTGAATGCGGTCCACGCGGGTCGCCGCCGCCGCAGGATTCGAGGCGATGCTCCGCCCCTTCAGTTGGGAGAGGAACTGCTGATAGGGCTTTGAAAGCGCATCGTAGGCGAGGTACTGATTGGCAAACAGCGTGTCCCCGCCAAGTTCCGGCACCTCCAGCGCGTAGAGCATGGTGAGCATGGGCGGACGCTCCAGATAGGACGTGTCGGAATGCCAGAGTCCGCCAAAGTTGATTTGTTCCGTTTCCAGCTTGGACACGACATGAACCTCCGGGAACCCTTCCAGCCCCTTCAGCAGGGGGTAGGCCTTGGGCGGCCCCAGCAATCGGGCAAAGGCAAGGTACTGCTTCGTGCTGAGGTCTTGATTGCGGAACACAATCACAAGGTGTTCCTGCAGGGCTTTGCGGATTGCGGAAACGGTTTCCGGAGCAAGCTCCTGATCCAGTGAGACTCCAAAGACTTCCGCACCAATCGCAGGAGTCAGGGGCCGGATTTCAAGGTGAGTGTCGGACATGGGCACCACAACATGGGCAAGCTAAGGTTCCCAACATGAGACGTTGGGTAGCTCAGGAGCTTTGGCCTGTTTTTTCGAGCAGTTTCCAGCGCAGGATCGGCGCCTGCCGAATCACTTCGGGGTGAGTGATGCGGTAGGACGTGGCCTCTTGCAGGATTTCCACCCTAACGTCCTGACTAAATCCCTGCAACACAGCGCCCACCCCCCAAAAATCACCGGACTTGAGCGAGCGCACCAGCCGATCGCCGTCCCAGAGGATGGCACTTCCGGTATTGATCAGGGCAAACCCCTTTTCATCGGGATTGAAGACCGCCCCTTTCTTGTGCTTGGTGCGGACTGTGTGGCGGGCAATGCGAATCTTCATGGGATAGGAGATCATCTCCTGCAACAGCCAGCAGTGGTGCATGAACTCCAGGACTTCCTGGAGATGCTCGACCTGCTCCAGGATTTGATTGCGCAGGATGAACTCGTGGAACATCACACGCGGAATCGCGAGCGTTTCCACATGGCTACGAGCGCGATAGGTTCCGGTGGTCGGAGTTTCTGAAAGCACACTCAGGTCGCCGATCAGCGAGGCGCTGGAAAGCGGGTTGCTGATGCCAAACTCGTCCTTGACCAACTCCCCGGTCCCGGTCAGTAGCAGATGGACGGCCTCGGGCTTGACTCCGCTGGGAATGATCGTTTCTCCCGGATTGAAGGACTCGCGGTCGCAGTTGGCCAGCATGAGCAGGTCGCTGTGCGGAACGGTGGGGTAGTAGATCTTGAGGTGGTTTTCCGCATAGATGAGCTGGTAGTCCTCGTGGCCCGGAATCAAAACGTCAATCGAGCCGAAGGTTTCGGCCCCTCCGATTTCCTGCTCGTCCTCCGTCAGTGCCCGATCGGTGTGGGACAGCACGATTTTCTTGGACTCGTCTCCCTCGAAATCAATCGCCTTGCCGTGAATCAGCCCCCCGCCCATGTCAATCTTCTTCAAATCCGCCGGGTCGTGGTAGTACTCCCAAACCTGCTCCAGCATCTCCTCGGACAATCCGGGGGCGTTGTGGTCGTCAGTGACCATGCCCTCCAGCACGTCCCGTGACGCAATGTCCGCCAGATGCGCGTAGGAGAGGTAGCCCTTGCTCCAGAGCGTCCGGAAGAAGAAGATGTTCGTCTCCACCGGATGAGGCGAGTAGATTGGCCGCACCTCCAAGCCGTCAATGTTGTTCCAGATGTTGAAGTCCAGATCGTGGATCTCAAAATACTGCTCGAAGTCCTGCTCATTGATGGACATCAGCGCGGCAAGCTTCTTGGAGACGGACTCCCGGACCAGTCGGGTGGAGTAGTACTTGAGCCGATGATCGGTGCGCAGGAGGGTGGTGAGTCCGGAAAAGTGGTCGTCGTGGGCGTGGGTGTGAAAGATGCCCTCCACTTCGTTGACATCAATCCCAAGGGCATGGAGCGAGTTCCCAATGTTGGGTCCGGCGTCAATCAGGTAGATGCGGCCCTGAAACACGATGATGCTGGCCATGCACGGACGGTTGACGTCCCAGCCATCGCCCTCCCCCGTATGCACGATGGAGAAGTAGTCCCTCGGCAACTTGCGGAAGCCAAGGTCGTAAGACGTTTCGTAATGCTTGCCCGGACGCAGGTTGAGGTCCACCTTAACCTCTTCTCCCTGATAGGAGAAGACATAGCAGTTGGTGCGTTCTCGGGCAACGGTGACGCCATTGAGAATTTCGAGCGGCTCCCTTCCGACATTGCAGGCTTCCAGCAGGTTCTCGGAGGGGTGGATGGTTCCGAAGGCAAAGCGGAGCTTGAGCCGCATCATCTCCTCGGCCTCCTCTTCATGAATCCCCGTGTTGAGGATTTCCTCCACCGAGGTGAGGCCGTAGTTGCCCCGGTAGATGTAGTTCATCTGAGCGGAAACCACATCGTCCCGTCCAATCAGGATCGGCTTGGCCCCGGTGTTGTTGGGGTGTCCGGGAAGCAGCATCCCCTGGCGGTAGAGCATTTGCAGCACCGGAAACTCTGCAAGGTTCGCAAAGCTGCCGTTCTGGATTTGCCGATCGGAAAGCAAGATGGCGTTGGGCCCCGTCTCGCAATGCACTCCGTTGACTTCCGTGGGGGCAATCAGGCCCCGCTTCATGAGGTGCTTCACGGAATCGGCGGGGCAGCCGCAAAGCACACGCAGGTCGGCGTCTGGAATTTCCAGCCAGTGAATGCCTGCGGAAACTGTGGTCAGCGTGATCTTTGACATTTTCGCCCTACAAGTGGTCCTACCCAAAGAGGATTCATAAAGCACACCATACCCGCAGTCGCCCGCCGAAGACAAGCCCTTTCAGCAAATTCCACCGGAACCGTCCAGTGAAAGCAGGGGTCGGTACAGGTCAGGTCGGCGGTCCCGGAAGAGACCCCAGCCCTGCCGCATCGTGCGGATTTCGTCGAGGTCGAAGGTTTCCACCAGCACGACTTCCTCGATTTTTCCTGCCTGTTTGCGCAACTCACCCAGCGGCCCTGCGATGAAGGAAGATCCGTAAAACGTGAGGCTGCAAGCGTCGCCTTGTTCGGTGCCGATGCGGTTGGAGGCCACCAGCGGAACGAGGTTCGCGCCCGCGTGTCCCTGCATCACGCGGGTCCAGTGCGGTTGCGAGTCCCAATCCGGATTGGGGGGTTCCGAGCCAATGGCGGTGGGGTAGAACAAGACCTCCGCGCCCTGCAAGACCATCGCCCGTGCCGCCTCCGGAAACCACTGATCCCAGCAGATGCCCACGCCGATCGTGCCATGCCGAGTGCTCCAAACTCGAAATCCCGTGTCGCCTGGGGAGAAGTAGAACTTTTCCTGATAGCCCGGACCATCTGGAATGTGGGATTTGCGGTAGTGTCCCAAAACCGTGCCATCGGCATCAACGATGGCGACCGTGTTGAAGTGCGCCGTCCCGGCCCGCTCAAACACGCTCACGGGCAAGACCACGCCCAACTCCTTGGCGATGCCCTGAAAGTGCCGAACGGCAGGATGGCTGTCCAGCGGGTGCGCCCGCTCGAAATACTCCGGCTTCTGATCCTTGCAGAAGTACGGCCCCTCGAACAATTCCTGAATGAGAATGACCTGCGCCCCCTGCCCGGCGGCAGTGCGGATCAACTCCTCGGCCTTGGCGAGATTGGCTTCCCAATCCCAGCCGCAGGCCATTTGGGTGGCAGCGACCGTGAGGGTTCGCATCGTCAGTTCCTTGCGTCAGGTTGGGGCTGCTGCTGGGTGATGCAGTGGATTCCGCCGCCGCCAGACACAATGTCCATCGCGGGAATCTGCACCACCTTGCGCTCTGGAAAAACCCGTTGCAGGGTTTCCCGTGCGGCCTCGTCGCGCTCCGGATCGTCGAAGGCGGGCATGACGATCCCCCCGTTGGGCAGGTAGAAGTTGATGTAGGACATCGCCAGCCGCGTGTCGTCCTTCCATTCGGGTTCGGGCTGCTCGATGGGGATCACCTCCAAATTGTGCCCGCGAGCGTCCTGCTCCGAGCGGAGCCGCTCCAGGTTATCCCGCAGCGGTTCATAGTTCTCATCCTGCGGGTCTTCCGTGGTGAGCGCCAGCACCACGCCCGGCTTCGCAAAGCAGGCGATGTTGCTCACATGCCCGTCAGAGATGTCATCGAGCAGCCCGTCTCCCAACCAAATCACATGGTGGACACCGAGAAACTCCTTGAGCAACTGCTCGATCTCCTCCTGCCTCAAATCCGGGTTGCGGTTAGGGTGAAGCAGGCACTGCTCAGTGGTCAGCAAGGTGCCGTCCCCATCCGTATGAATCGAGCCGCCCTCCAGCACAAAGGGGGCGGAGAAGCAGTGAATGCCGTAGCGGTCCAGCAGCCGCTTGGCGAAATCAGCATCTTCCTCAATGTCCGGGAAATCCGCGCCCCATTGGTTGAATTCCCAGTCAATGCCCGCCACATTGCCCTTGTGGCCGATCACAAAGGTCGGGCCGCTGTCCCGCGTCCATGAATCGTCCATCGGAATTTCCAGCACCTCAATGGTCTTCCCGCACATCGAGCGGGCCTCTTTCGCGTCTTCCGGGCGGGCGGTCATCACCACCGGCTCAAACTGGCCGATGGCCTTGGCGACTTCGACGTAGGCGGCTTTGGCCGCCGCCATGCCCTCGCCCCAGGTCTTGACGCGGCAGGGCCAGCCCATGAAACAGCGCGTGTGGGGATGCCACTCGGCGGGCATGTGATACCCCAGTGAGCTAACGGTACTCATCGGTTCGGTTTCGATTGGGTTGGAGGTTGGCTGGCTTCACGGGATCAGGCGCATTCCGGTCTTCCACCAGACTTTCCACGGAAACTCGATCCACGCCTGTTCGGTGTTCTGATTGAGCTCGCGCACATAGTAGTCCGGATTGAAATCCTGATCGGCGTTGGAATAGAACGAGGCGAACTTGATGGTGACGTCCGTGCGGTGCATGCCCTCTTGAATGTCGTCCCGGATTTTCCGGAAGGTCGCCCCGCTGTCGCAGATGTCGTCCATGATCAGGATGTCGTCATCCTCCACGCCCGGCAGGTACTGCTCCCAGTGCGGAAAATGCCGCAGGCTCGCCCGCAACGGAATCATCGGGATGTCGTAGTACGCACTCAGCATCACCGCCGGAGGCAAGCCCCCCCGGCTGATGCCCACCACCACCTTCGGACGAAAGCGGTCCACCGACATCTGCCGCACCAATTCATGCAAGTCCTGGATGGACTCTTCCCACGAGTAGTAGATGACCTGCATCCCCTCGCGCTTACGTTTTTGACCCATGTTCCTCTCGGTTGTGTTTCAATATGGCCCCATGTTTTGCCGCAAAGCACACGAAGGTTCAAGATTTTCCGAAAATGTGCGATGCTGTTGACTCCAATTCAGGTAGTGATTTGCCGCAATTGGTCGCGTTCAGTCTTTGCAAAATTCCGTTCGTCCTGAGCTTGTCGAAGCCTGTCCTGAGCCAAGTCGAAGGGGGCGAACCCCGTCCATGCTTCGACAAGCTCAGCACGAACGGGAATGAGAGTTCATGCCCTGAATTTGCTTCAGAAATCACCGAAAGTCATGCCCGTATTTGAAAGTCGTCTCGACCCCAACTCCGCCGAGTTCCAAGCCAATTCCCGCCATCACCAACAGCTTGCCGCAGAACTGCGGGGGCGTATGCAAGAAGTTGGCAAGGGAGGCCCGGAACGTTCAAGACAGCGGCATGAGTCCCGTGGCAAGCTGCTGCCCCGCGAGCGCGTGAACCGCCTGCTCGACCCCGGAAGTCCGTTTTTGGAAGTCGCCCCGCTCGCGGCGTGGGGGCTGTATGACAATGAAGTTCCGTCCGCTGGAGTCATCACGGGCATCGGGCGGGTTTCCGGACGGCTCGTGATGATCGTCGCCAACGACGCAACGGTCAAGGGCGGCACCTACTACCCCGTCACGGTCAAGAAGCACCTGCGGGCGCAGGAGATTGCCCGCGAGAATCGCCTGCCGTGCATCTACCTCGTGGATTCCGGGGGAGCGTTTCTGCCGCTTTGGGATGACGTGTTTCCCGACCGCGAGCATTTTGGGCGCATTTTCTACAATCAGGCCACCATGTCCGCCGAGGGCATCCCGCAGATTGCGGTGGTGATGGGATCGTGTACGGCGGGAGGCGCGTATGTCCCGGCGATGAGCGACGAAACGGTGATCGTGCGGAATCAAGGAACCATTTTCCTTGGCGGACCCCCACTCGTGAAAGCGGCAACGGGCGAGGTGGTCTCTCCAGAAGAACTTGGCGGCGGCGATGTCCACGCCCGCCAGTCCGGGGTGGCGGATCACCTTGCAGAAAACGACGCGCACGCGCTGGCCATCGTGCGGGACGTGATCGCCGGATTGCCCCCGCAAAATTCGTCGCTTCCGGCACTGTCGGAGGTCACGCCCCCCAAACACGCGCCGGAAGAACTCTATGGGGTGCTGCCGCAGGATTTGCGGAAATCCTTCGACATCCGCGAGGTGATCGCCCGACTTGTGGACGGCTCCGAGTTTCAGGAATTCAAGGCGCTCTTCGGCACGACGCTGATCACCGCCTTCTCCCGCATCCACGGCATTCCGGTCGGCCTCGTCGCCAACAACGGCATCCTCTTCTCCGAATCCTCCCTCAAGGGGGCGCATTTCGTGGAGCTTTGCGGACAGCGCGGCATCCCTCTGATTTTCCTGCAAAACATCACCGGATTCATGGTCGGCAAGCAGTACGAGCAGGGCGGGATCGCCAAGGACGGCGCGAAGCTGGTGACGGCGGTGTCGTGCGTGCAGGTGCCCAAGCTCACCGTGATCCTCGGCGGCTCCTACGGGGCGGGAAACTACGGCATGTGCGGACGCGCCTACTCCCCGCGCTTCCTCTGGATGTGGCCCAACGCAAGGATTTCCGTGATGGGCGGAGAGCAGGCCGCCTCCGTGCTGGCGACCGTCAAACGCGACAACCTCGAAGCCTCCGGGCAAACGTGGAGCGCGGAGGACGAGGAAGCCTTCAAACAGCCCATCCGGGAACAGTACGAGGTGCAGGGCCACCCCTACTACGCGACCGCCCGGCTCTGGGACGACGGCGTGATTGACCCCGCCCAAACCCGCACCGTGCTGGGACTCGGACTCGCCGCCGCACTCAATGCACCCATTCCCCCCACACAGTTCGGGGTCTTCCGGATGTGAGGGCAAGCAATCCCTCGTTCATGGTCTTGCGAGTGCGATTGATGCGTGGGGCAATAGCATCAAATGCTCGAATAGCCGAAGGAATTGCGATGCGCACGACTCTCAACTCAGCCTCCAAGCAAGTTCACCCTGATGATCGGCACCAGCCGAACTCAACCGCCGCCTGTCAAACCTGCAACAGTGTTGTGAATCCGGCCTGCGCAAAATGATAGTCGCTGGTGAACACCTCGGTGCAGCCAAAATCCACAGCGAGAACCATGCTGACGCAATCCACCAGACTCCATTCTTTGTCCGGCCTTTCCCGGAACCGCTTCAACCCCCGCTCCAGCAAGGTTTCATTGACGTGAATGCAAGACCAGCGGTCTGAGGCTTGGATGCTGTCCAAGGTGTTCAGTGCCGTTGGGCCAAGTCCTCGATCCCGGCATCCACCGCAGGCAGCGGAACCTCCGGATTGCTCCACGGGTCAGCACTCGCGGACTTGGCAGGGGGCTTGATGGAACTGGCAGGCGCGGACGCAGGATTCTCCTGAAGCATCGCCTGAATCGTCTGGATTCGTTGCCTCAGTTGCTCTGGAGGCAAACCGTCAGGAATTTCGATGGTGACTTGCATGGCTCAAGCAAAGGTGAAAGTGAGCAGAGTGAGGGGAGGATCACGGAATCCCGAAAAAGACTCAAGCGCAGCACCTTTCCCGGACACGGCTTGGCGCATCCGCCCTGCTTGATGCGCCCTACACCTCGTGCGGTAGGGTGGCTCAAGCGCAGCGGAGCCGCCCATGCCCCCCGTGTCCTGCGCCGGGGCGGGCCTGCCCGGCCAAGCACGGCCCAGCCCCGGAGCCTCACTGTCTCACTCCACTGGAGTTGTACTTCACAAGAAAGAGGTCTTTATTACCCGAGTTGGTGTTTCCGTCCAGTCCTCCATAGGTGTGTCCCGTCACGTAGATATTATCCGAGGAGTCAACCTCCACTGCATCCCCATAGTCATCAGAGGAGGTCCCCAACTGTTTCGTCCACTGTTTTGTCCCGCTTGAGTTGTACTTGACCAGAATTATGTCCCACTCCCCCGAGTTGGTATTTCCATCAAGTCCTTGATGTTCAGGCCGGCAACTTGGACAGTAGATACCCCCGGAAACATAGACGTTGCTAGACGAATCCACGGCCAGACCCTCGCCTTGGTCAATAAAACCCGAGCCCAACTGTTGGGTCCACTGTTTCGTCCCGCTTGAGTTGTACTTCACCAAAAAAATGTCATCAGATCCAGAAATGTCTATAACTGATTCTTTCTTTGAGTCGATGTCC
>CAZQXS010000002.1:0-64585 GCA_964597275.1 uncultured Pseudomonadota bacterium
CAAGGCTCGTGTCCTTGGAAGACAAGGTGGATGGTTTGCGAAGCGAAATGACGGGCTTGCGGGGCGAAATGACGGGAATGCGTCAGGATGTGGACACGCGGTTGTCCGAGCAGACCGACTTGCTCAAGATGATTGCGGAGAACACGAAGCGGAAGTAGCTCCGCCTCGGTGGCTTCAGAGCCGGGCGACGGAGGCTTCCGACAGAAACGGCGGGGTCTTTTCTTTCTTGAGGCGGCGCAGGATCGCTGTGGCTTCGCCCTCCTTCTCGTAAAACCCGATCCGGAGCCGATACTGCGGCTGTCCCGATTCCGAGTCCATGCGTGCCGAAAGGTACGACGCATCCACCTTTCCGGCAAGCGCGGCCACGTCCTTGAGCGCCGCCGCCAAATCCGCATAGAGCGGCAGCGTCAGCACCCACGGCTTGTTGAGCGGCTTGCGCAGGTCGAGCAGTTCCTTGGAAAGCTCCTGTGAACTCGGACGCACCGGCCAGAAACTTTCCGGAAACAGCTTTTCTGCCCGGAAATGCTCCAGAATCTCCTGCCCTTGGGTGCGGGCCTCGTCTGGATTCTTGAAGAAGCCCACGCGCACCCGGAACCAGTGGGTGCCCTTGTAGGCGTTTTCGGTGCGGTGCAGGTAGGCGTAGTGCCCTTCGCGTTGAAGCCGACGCATCAGTTCCACCGCCTTGGCGAACTCCCGTTCCGGGAGCGAGACCATCTGCACGGCGTACTTGCCCCGATTCTTGCGTGAAAGGATGTCGCGCATAGCGTCCACCTCGGAGCGGAACTGCACCTTGAGCCGCTCATCATGCTCGACCAGCAACCAATCCCGCGATGCCTCCACCCACTGTGTGGAGTCGAACTTGGTGCGGTTCTGCACCAGTACGGTGTGCCAACTGCCCTCCGTCACCTCGGCGTCTTCCGAAGCCACCACGGACCAGTAGGGTTCCTCGCCAATCTCCACCAACCGCGATTTCAGCTCTGACGGAATTTCCACCAGCGGTTGGGCCTCGACCGCCGGAGCCTGCCCGTCTTGAGCCGCTTCGGCCACCGCCTCTTGCAACTCCTGCGACATCCCCTCGGAGTTGGGCGGGAGCAGGTGCAGGGACGCCACCACGTTGGGATGGTTCACCGTCTGCTGGAGCATCACCAAGTACCCCAAAACTCCGGCAATCAGAAAATTCAGCAGCCAGAGCGTGACCGGACGCCAGATGGGCGGATGTGGGACCGTGGCACTCATGTGCGGCTCAATCGTTGGCTGAGGTGACTATTCACTTGCGATCTTGAGTCGGGTTTCCTAACGTCAACTGCTTGCCCTCATTCAGAGGAGAACACAAACTTACGCAAAATTTCAGCATGCAGGTGGTCAACAACAGGCTTTGTTTCGGCGGACTGGACGCCCCAACCCTTGTGCAGGAGTTCGGCTCGCCGCTCTACGTTTACGAAGCCGAGGTGTTGCGGGAGCGGTTCCGGAGCTTTCAGGCCGCGTTTTCGCAAAACGTCCACCTCCATTATGCTATGAAAGCAAATTCCAATCCAACGCTTCTGCGGCGGCTTCAGCAGGAGGGCGCGTGGATTGACGCGGTTTCTCCGCTGGAGGTGCGGCTGGCGCTGGACGCGGGATTTGCTCCAGAGCGCATCCTGTTCACCGGCAACAACTCGACTCCGGACGAGCTTGATTACTGCATCGCAAAAGGTGTGCCCGTCAACCTTGGTTCGCTGGAATCGTTGCGACGCTACGGCGAACGGCATCCGGGCACGGAAATCTCGGTGCGCGTGAACCCCGGCATGGGGGCGGGGCACCATTCGCACTGCATCACCGGAGGCCCGGCCTCCAAGTTCGGCATCTACCATGACCGCGTGGGCACGGCGCTGGAAATCGCCTCGGAAAACCGTGTCCGCATCATCGGGGTGCATTCCCACATCGGCACGGGCATCTTTGCGCCCGAACCGATGCTGGAGGCGATGGAACTGGTGTTGCAGACTTCCCAACAATTTCCAGAGCTGCGCTTCATTGATTTTGGCGGTGGCTACGGCATTCCCTACCGCCCCGACCAAACCCCGCTCGACCTCCCGGAGTTGGGCCGCCAGATGCAGGAGCGCTTTGCGGCGTTCTGCACGGAATATGGACGGGAGCTGACCATGAAGCTCGAACCCGGTCGCTTCATCATCGGCCCCGCAGGCACGCTGCTGGTCACAGTGACGAACTTCACGGACACGCCCAAGTACTGCTTTGTCGGCGTGGATTCCGGGTTCAACCACCTCGTGCGTCCCACGATGTACGGCTCGTATCACCACGTTCGCAACGCCTCTCGCGTCGAGGGGCCGGAGCAGGAGGTCGTCATCGTCGGCAACATCTGCGAAAGCGGCGACGTCTTCACCCGCAGCGAGGAGGGCATGACGCGCAAAATTCCGGAGATCGCAGTGGGCGACTGCCTCGCGCTCTGCGATGCTGGAGCCTACGGCATGTCCATGAGTTCGCAGTACAACACCCGTCCGCGTCCTGCCGAAGTGCTGGTGGAACACGGACAGGCGCAGCTCATCCGCCGCCGCGAAACCTACGAGGATTTGATCGCCTCCTTCAATATCTGACCATGATCCGCACCAAAATCATCTGCACCATCGGTCCGGTTTCCGAGTCCTACGACATGCTCAAGAGCATGTCAGGCGCAGGCATGAACGTCGCCCGACTCAACATGTCCCACGGCGACCACGCCTGGCACCAGAAGGTCATCCGGCACATCAAGACGCTCAACCGCCAAATCCCCACGCCCATTGCGATTTTGCTCGACACGCAGGGTCCGGAAATCCGCACCGGCTCGATCTCGGAAGACCTCGACCTTAAGCAGGGCGAGTTCATCACCATCAACGTGCGGGGCGAGAGCGATGTCGAAACCACCTCGATCCATGTGGATTACGACGACCTCATCCGCACCGTGAACCCCGGCGACAAGATCACGGTGGACAACGGCCTCATCAACCTGGAGGTGCTGGAGAAGCACGACCGCGAGATGCGCTGTCAGGTGCTGGACGGCGGGGTGCTGAAGAGCAAGCGGCACGTCAACCTGCCCGGAGTGCGCATCAACCTGCCCGCGATCACGCAGAAGGATCGGCGCGACATCCTCTTTGGGCTGGAGAACGATGTGGACTTCATCGCCCTTTCCTTTGTGCGCGAGGCCAACGACATCCGGCAGCTCAGGGAACTGATGGACAAGAAGGTCGGCAAGATCAAGATCGTCGCCAAGATCGAGGATCAGGAAGGAGTGGCCAACTTGGAGCAGATCATCGAGGAATCCGATGGCGTGATGGTGGCGCGGGGCGACCTTGGCGTGGAAATCCCGGTCCACACCGTGCCGTCCGTGCAGCGAGAAATCGTGCGCAAGTGCGCCGAGCGCGGACGCCGCGTGATCGTCGCCACCCACCTGCTCGAATCCATGATCAGCAACCCCATCCCCACCCGCGCCGAGGTCACGGACGTGGCCAACGCCGTCTATGAGGAAGCCGATGCGGTGATGCTTTCCGGAGAAACCACGGTGGGCAAGTACCCGCTGCGCTGCATTGACCAACTCGTCAACATCGCCCGCACGATTGAGCAAAAACCCGGACTTCGCTTCGTCGAAAACCTGCGCTCCGATTCCGACAAGCAATCGCTCTCGAACGCCGCAGTCGCTCTGGCGGAATCGCTGGGAGTGCGCGGCCTTGTCGTGATCACTCGGCGCGGCGTGATGGCCGAGTACGTCAGCAACTGCCGTCCCACGAACAGCCTCATCTACGCCTTCACCAACGTCAGCCAAGCCCGCCGCACGATGATGCTCTGTCGGGGCTTGCGCTCCTATCGCATCAACTTCAGCGAGGATCCGGAAAAAACCCTGCAAACCGCCTTCATCGCGCTCAAGGAACGCGAGGGCTTCCAGTCCGGGGAAAAGGTCGTGGTGATCTCCGACGTGCTGGCCGGCTCCGGCAAGATTGACGCGATCCAGATCCGCCAGCTTCCCTGAGATGCCCCAAGTCGTGATGCTTCAGGGCACTGGCTCTGGAGTCGGGAAAAGCCTGCTCGCCGCCGGACTTTGCCGCTGGCTGGCGAACCGGGACTTCCGAGTGCTGCCCTTCAAGGCGCAGAACATGGCACTCAACTCCGGGGTCACGCCCGACGGCAAGGAAATCGGACGGGCGCAGGTGCTGCAAGCCGAGGCGTGCCGCGTAGCGCCGGACGTGCGCATGAACCCCGTGCTGCTCAAACCACAGGGGCCGGGCGTGTCGCAGTTGGTGCGCATGGGCGAAGCCATCCGGGTGTGTTCTGCACGGGAATACTACACGCTCGCCGAAGAGAATTTCCGGGTGGTGCAAAAGGCGTTTGCCTCGCTGAAAACGGAGGCGGACTGGCTCATCCTCGAAGGCGCGGGCAGTCCGGCGGAGATCAACCTGCAAGCCACCGACATCGTCAACATGCGCATGGCGGAACACGCGCAAGCCCGCGTGATCGTCGTGGGCGACATTGACCGGGGTGGTGTGTTCGCGTGGCTCAAGGGCACCTACGACCTCGTGCAGGACCGTCACCGCCCGCTCATTCAGGGCTTCCTCATCAATAAGTTCCGGGGAGACGTTTCCCTGCTCCAGCCCGGAATCCAGCAGTTTGGCGAACACGTCCCGGTTCCCGTGTTGGGCGTGATCCCGTGGCGCGAGTTTGCGCTGGAGGACGAGGATTCGCAGAATTTGCGTTCGCATCTCGTTCCGGGCGCACGTTTGGAAATCGCGGTGGTCCGCACCCCGTACCTCTCCAACTTCACCGACTTCGATCCACTCAAGCAGATTCCCGGCGTTTCCGTGCGTTTCACGCGCAATCCGGACGACCTCGCCTCGGCGCGCCTCATCCTCCTGCCCGGCAGCAAGAACACCGTGCACGATCTGCGCTTCCTCCACGAATCGGGACTTTCCGACGAACTGCGAAGATTGCACGGGCGCACTTGGATCGCCGGAGTTTGCGGTGGCTACCAGATGCTCGGCACCGCAGTGGACGATCCCGACGGCATCGAAGACGGCGGTTCTCTTCCCGGACTCGGCCTCCTCAACTTGCAAACCCGCATGGCTCCCGAAAAAACGTTGGTGCGGCGCGAATACTCCGGGACGGGTTGGCTCAATGGTCTCCGCTGGCCGGCCTACGAAATCCACCACGGACGCACCGAGTTCACTGCTTCTGCAAGCCCCTCCGCCGCACCTTTTGTCGCAGATGCCCCGGACCTTGGCGTGATTGACTTCAAGAACCGCGTTCTGGGCACCTACCTCCACGGCTTTTTCGATACTCCGGAAATCGTCCGGCAAGTGCTGTCGCTGCTCACGCCGGAATCCTTCGAGCTACCTCCCGCCTTCCACGACCTCAAGGAGCGCGAACTGGACGAACTCGCCGAGTTCCTTGACGAACACTGTGACGTGCCCCGCCTGCTCGGCATGAGTGCCTCTGGAGGGTGAGGTGGACCGCGCCACCTTTCACATGATCCTGCATTTCGCGGTGCCGCTCGCTTTTGCGCTCGGAGGCTTCCGGGAACGCTGGCGCACGGCGTTTCTGGTGATAATGGCCACGATGGCGGTGGACCTCGATCACTTGCTCGCCGATCCGCTCTACGATCCCTTCCGCTGCAGCATCAACTTCCATCCGCTGCACTCCGACCCCGCCATCGGAGTCTATGCCTTGCTCCTCGTGTTCCCGCTCACGCGCCTGCCCGCCCTCGGATTGCTCATCCACATGTCCCTCGACGGACTCGACTGCATCTGGATGGGCTTGGGGTGAGTCGGGTTTTCGCTCGATTATTGCATTCGCTTTGTGTTCAACTGAACAAAAGCACTCAACAGTGCTTCGTCCTGTGTTCACTGGAACTTCTGCGTTGTGCGGGAGCCACTTTTTTCAGAGAGGTTGCCATGCTTGCAAACGACGAGATTTCCTCCGGAGAATCCGAAGGCGCGTTCAACGAGTTCATCGAGGAGCAGCTCGAACACCTCGTGGACAACATCATCAGCGAGGGCGAAATCTCCGGGGCCGGAGAGCGCGGCAGCGAGGTCATCGTTGAGATTGATGACATTGTCGCCCCCACCTTCTCCTACGGCGACGATGGCGAGGAGGGCGGTTCCGGAGGGCAGGGGCCGGGACGCGACGGCGGCAAGCTGCGCTTCAGCGTCCCCTTCGACTTCCTCATGGAGCGCATCGCCCGCACCCTCAAGCTCCCCAACCTCAAAAAGGAGGGCAAGGGGCGCATCAAGGAAATCTCCCACGAGTTCAAGACCTTCGCCCCCGTCGGCTCCGTGCTGGACAAGAAGCGCACCTTCAAGCGGGTGCTGCGCACCAGCATCGGCATGGAACTCTACGCCCCGGAACAAAACCGCTACGACCTCCAGTTCCGGCGACGCGACAAACGCTACAAGGTGCCGGAGCGCGTGGAGCGTCCCAAGTTCAAGGCCGTCGTCTTCTACATGGGCGACATCTCCTACTCCACCTACGGCGAACGCCTGCGCTTGGAAAAGCGGCTGGTTGGTTTCATCCAGAACTGGATTGATTTCAACTACGGAGCCAAGAGCGTCGAACACCGCTTCTTTGTCCACGATGCCGAAGCCTATGAAGTGGAAGAGGAAAACTTCTACCGCGTCGGCAACGCCGGAGGCACCCTCGCCTCGCCGGTCTATCGGCTCGTTCACCAAATCGCCACCAACGAGTACGACCCCGGAACCACCAACTTCTACGCCTTCTACTTCGGCGACGGCGAGCTGTTTGACGAGGACGCCAAGGAAATCGTCGGGTTGCTCGAAGAGCAGATGCGCCCGATCTTCAACCGCATCGGCATCGTCGAGGTCCAGCCCGGACGCCTGAGCCTGCTCAACCGCCAAGTCGCCACGCAGTTCCACCGCGATGCCGTGATCCGGCTGGGCGAGTTGAATGACCGCCTCGAAACCATCGAGGTGATCAAGACCCTCTTCACGGAGCGCTGAGATGCGCAGCATTCGCACCGACTCCGCCCTTCACGCACTGGAACAGCGGGTGGTCCATCACGCCAGTGAGTTTGGCCGCACGCTTCCGGAGATGCGCTTTTTCATCCTCGACAGCATGGAGTTCATGTCACTGCTGGAAAAGGGGGTGTACCCGACCAGCCCGGTCAACATCTGGGAGGGCAAGCGCATGGTCAGCCGCAAGCATCGCGTGGAGACGGGACAGGAGTCCGCGATTTACTACGAGGTGGTGCAGACGGGCAATCCCTCCTACGCCTACCTCAACCACACCAACTCGCCAATGATGCAGGCCTCCGTGATGGCGCATGTCGTGGGGCACTGCGAGTTTTCGGAACTGAACGTGCTTCAGGATTCCACGCAGGACCGCACCGAGTTTGTGATGCACCTGTCCAAAAAGGTGGACCTTGCGCGCCAGCAAATGGGCGAGGTGCATTACTCGCAGTACTGGAACGCCTGCGAGTCGCTGCTGCCCCTGATCGCTCCGCACTCGCAGTTCAACCTCGCCCGCTCCATCGAGACCGACTCGCCCGCGCTCCAGCAGGAAACCGACACCGCCGTTTCCGAATCCCGTGCAATTCCGCCGTTCACGCCAATCTCCGAAACGCTGGACAGCCTGCTGCACCCCACCAACCCGGAAGAAGCGTGGCAGCAGGAGTTGCAGACGAAGCTGCGGCAGGAAACCATCAGCCGCAAGGGCTACAAGCTGCGGGCACCCTGTCAGGACATCTTCGGCTTCCTTCGCGCTCATGCGCCCACCAGCACGGCTGAACGCACCCTGCTGGACTACCTCTACACGGTTCACTCCACCCACGATTTCATCCTCCGCACCCAGATCATGAACGAGGGCTGGGCGATGTATTGGGAGAAGAAGATCATGCTGGAACTCTTCAAGGAGCGGGCGGTGACGGGTATCATTGACTACGCCCGCGTCTTCTCCGGAGTCTGCTTCCCCCGACCCTACTTCGCCCGCAATCCCTACCACCTCGGCTTCCACCTCTGGAATCATGTGGAGGAACTGTTTCAGGACGGCAAGGTTTCGCTGGAATACGTCGAGGAAACCGACCAACACGCCAAGGAGACCTGGAAGCGTGAGCCGCGCAAAAACCCGGTGCGGCACATGGAAGACCTCATCCGCAGCACCACGGATTACGAGTTCCTGCGGCGCTTCCTGACCCCGGAACTCGCGCATGAATTGCACCTCAACCGCCTTCACAAATCCGAGGCCCAACGGCTGCGGATTCCCCCGGACAGCATCGTCAAAGACGAAGGACCGTGGGTGTGGATGGACCCGGAGCCGATCAAGGAGGAGATGCTCAACTTCTTCACCCACTTCGCCCGGCCCCGCGTGTACATCATTGACACCGACTTTCAGGATGGCGGCCTGCTGCTCTACCACCGCGACGACGGGCGGCGGCTCCGCAAGGACTGGATCAAGCCGACCCTCAAGAACCTCAACATGCTCTGGAAAGGTCCGGTGTACCTGATCTCCCGGAACTGGCTCTACTCGTTCTCCGCCAACCTTTTCAAGGAAACCGTGGTCACGGAACTGCGCTTCGAGAAAATCCTGGAGCGTGTTCAAAACTCGGAGAAGCCGTTCAAGATGTAAGGAGGCCTCATGGAAAAAACAGCCCTCACCGCACCCGAAACCGAACCCAATCCCTTCAACGTCCGCGACTTGCTGGGCCTGCGCCAGCGACGCACCCTGCGGTTCTCGGAATTCGTGCAGGAGTTTTTGGAGCATCCGGATGACTACCTGCACACCTCGTCCTCGCTGATTGCCGCCGCGATCAAGCATTTCGGCTTCGAGATCGTGGTGCGCAGCGGCGAGCCGGTGTTGTCCTACAACATCTTCCGGGATCCCTTCAGCAGCGGCATCAACGCGGTGTTTGGTCAGGAGTTCTGCATCAAGCAGATTCTGGAGATCATCGAATCGGCGGACAAGGAGGTCGGCCCCAACCGGGGCATCATCCTCGTCGGCCCACCTGCGTCTGGAAAGACCAACGTGGTGGACTTGCTGGTGCGGGCCTTGGAAGAGTACCTCAAGCAGGCCAACGTGCGGCTCTATTCCTTCCTCTTCCATTTCGAGGGACGCTCAGGGCGCACCGTGGACATCCGCTCGGAGTTCCAGCAAAGCCCGGTGCTGCTCTTCCCCACGCTGCTTCAGGGAGAGAACGGCACGCTCTCGCGCCCTCGACAGGAGTTGTTTGAACACCTTGAGCGACAGCGTCGGGCCGCCGCAAGCGTCCACATTCCGGTGTATTACCAGAACGCCTCGCTCGACAAGCGCACCCTCGATGTGTTTGAGGGATTGCTGCACAACCCGCGCAATCAGGACAAGTCGCTGTTCGAGCTGCTGGAGGAGTACGTGCGCATCGAGGAGACGGAGTTCTCTGCCGCACAGGCCAAGGGCATCGCCAACATTGACGAGATGGCGCAACTGCACGTCCAGACCGTTCCCGTGGTGCTGGGGCAGGACGACCTTGAAGTCCTCCGCGAACACATTCCGGGCTTCAACCCCTACCGCTACGAAGGCGCAACCGTCGGCTCCAACCGGGGCATCCTGCACATCCACGATGCCTTCGGGGTCAACGGAGAGCGCATCCGTGAGAGCGATTACAAGCCGCTGCTCATGCTGCTCGGCAGCGGGCGGGTTTCCGTGGAGTCCACGCAGACTCCGGTGGACACCAACGTCGTCCTCACCACCAACATCGAGGAGATGGAACTGCTGGATCACCAGCTCACCTCTTCCAAGCTGCTCGACCGCATCGAGAAGGTGCCCGTCAACTACCTGCTCGATGCCCGTGGCGAAATGGACATCCTGCGCCGCGACATGGCCAACATCAGCGAGAAGTACGAGGTGGACCCCAACCTCTTCCGGGTCGCGGCCTACTATTCCGTGATGACGCGGCTGCTACCGCCCATGCGCCGCAAGTTTCCTCTCGGCTGGAGCGTTGAGAAAACCGAACTCTACCTTGGCATCACACCAGAACAAAAGCTGCTCATCTACTCCTCGCTCAACGAGGATCCCGTCGGCACTATCCAGAAACTCCCGCACTGGCACCCGTTCCGAAACGAGGCGCTACGCATGGGCCTGAACCTCTCCCACCCCGAACACTTCGCCCCCTTCATCAAGCAGCATCCAGATGCCGTGGCCCTGCGGCATTCCGAAATGTTCGAGGAGGAGGAACTCAAGCTCATTGACGACGAGTTCATGCGCATGCTGCTTCAGGAGCACTACCCCAACGAGGGGCGCAACGGCATCTCCATCCGGCAGCTTCAGAACGTGATGCGCAACACCATCGCCAACTCCGACGGCCACAAGGTCCACGTGGGCATCTTCCTCAGCCAACTCAAGAAGATGATTTCGGAGGGGCCGGAATTCCACCACTGGCTGGAAATTGACGCGCAGTACACCAGCAAGCGCCGTCCCATCCCGGAGCGCACCCTCGATGGCCTTGACCTCATCGAAGGCGAGGGCGACTTTGGCGATTTTCAGGGGCTGGTTTCGGTCGTCAAGGCGCTCTACCACACCCTCATCCGCCGCGAGATCACGGTCTGCACGGTGGACCGCGACCCGCTCCAGATCGAAGCCGACCTGCGCCGCTACCTCCAGCACGCCCTGCTCGCCCGCGCCACCCGCAACAAGGCGTTCGCGCATGTCATGGTGCCGCGCTTCACCTTCATTGACCCCCTTTCCGGACGCAAGGTGGACGAACCGGACCTCAACTACATGGCGTCCATCGAGGCGATCCTCACCCCAGACGAAGACTCCACCGAGGCGTTTCGGCAGGAAGTCGCCCAAAAGTTTCTGGACCTGCAATCCTCCGGAGACCTCGTGCTGGAATCGGACAAGGCCATCCTCACCTCCCGCAACGACAACCTCTTGCAGTGCTTCTCGAAGGAGTACGCGCAACTGCTCTCGCACCGCAAGGTGGACGACGAGATTGATCCAGAGCTACTGAGCAACGCCTTCTTCCAAAAGCTCAACGACCCGGAAGCCTTTGAGCGGGCCGTTCCGGCGGTGCGGCAATTCGTCGAGCGCATCCTCCAGAACATGCGGACGCGCTACCGCTACCCCAACTCTATCGCGCTCGCCACCATCGTCTTCGCCCTGCGCAAAGGAGTGATTGACTTCCGCAACATCCTCAGCTGACATGAAGCCAAAACCCTTGGAGCCAATGCGGATTCGTCCGGAAACCGAAGCCGATCACGCCGGAGTCCGGCAGGTGCATCTTGAAGCGTTTGGGGGTGCGGAAGAAGCCGATTTGGTGGATCGCCTGCGGGATGCCGGAGCCGACAAGGTCGCGCTTGTTGCGGAAGTGTCTGGAGTGATTGCGGGGCAGGTGCTGTTCAGTCCCGTCACAGTGGAGAGTTCCCCTGACGATTCGGCAGCACTCGGACTCGCGCCGCTCGGAGTCTTTCCCGCTCACCAACGCCAAGGCATCGGCAGTGCCCTCACCCACGCTGGGCTTGCGGCGTGTCGGGACTTGGGCTGCGGGGCCGTCTTCGTGCTGGGGCACCCGGAATACTACCCGCGCTTCGGCTTCCAACCCGCCTCCGACCACGGACTCTGGTTCGCCGACCTCGGCTTCCGGCCTGCCTTCATGGCCCTTGAACTGAAGCCAGAAGCACTTGCCCACCTCTCCGGCTCCGTTTCCTACCATCCTGAGTTTGCAGGAGTGTAGATCTTCCTACATTCGTTCAATCCGGCTCAATAACGTAGTAGGGGATTTTTTGAGTAGTCGTTTCATAATCTCTCTTAAACATCGGTTTGACCTTGTTCAAAAGCGTCATGTCCAGCTTGCGATCACCCTTTTCAAGCACAATCTGAGAGAGGTATAGCGTGTTGCCAATTCGATGTAATCCAGCATGGGCAAGGTGATAATTTTCGACAATGTACTTCCATGACTCCCATGATGCCGCCTGCTTGAGATAGCGTGCGTTAATGTAGATGAAGCGTGAATTGAAGACATCTTCATAATTTCTGATGGCTTCCGTTGATGCAGAAAGGTTGGAGCAGTACCTTTGAGCAAAATAACAGGTCGCCACATTTTGAGCAGAGCCAAGTGCAAACATTTTATCTGAGGGGTTTGTTCGTGATTTCACATACTCTCCAGCAACGTCCAATCCAAAAAACTGAACATTGTACTGCCGATCAATGCTTGCTTTGACTTCACCATACGCATAACCCAGAATCACAATGGAGCCAATGATTGACAAATAGGGTATTTTTATAAATTTTGATATTATCAAAAACACACTATGCAGACTGTATGCAACTCCGAATGAAAACAAATAGACATACGGCATTTGATAGTAATTATGCTGGTTGACATGGTCACTAAAGACAATCATGAAAGGAATGATTGAAAGCAAATTGAGCAATATGAAATAGCGAAAATTACTCTTCACAAACAACATGAACAACAACCCAACAGTGAAAATATAAATCAACAAGTACGTGTAATTGTCCAGAAAATACCCAATGGAATCTATCGCCTTCCAGTATTCAAGGTCAAACGACTGTAACGGCTTGATCCGGCTACTCGCATAGCCCGAATGTCCCGGATTGAGCATCAGACTGGAGATGATGTAGATTGGAAAAATCAGGACGCTCAAAAATCCGGACCACGGGATCAATTCACGAATCCGGTTGCTTGACCGGAAGGCACGGAACAATTCTTGGTAGGGGATCAAGGCAAGCAGGGCAATCGAGGGGATCACAAACGCAGACTTGTAAAATCCGGTCAGCGTCCACGCAAGCCCGGTCAGGAGGGAGAACTGCCAAGAAGGCCGAGCTTTCCATCGGTTGAACAAGACGAAAGTCAGCAGCAGGCAGGCCAACCCCGGAGCTTCCGGTTGGATGTTCCTGCCAAAAAAAACATTGAGCGGCAGGATCGCCATCACCAAAGCCGTCAGCAAAGACAGGGTCTTGTCCTTGCTGAGTTGTTGTGTGAGGACAAACGAAAGGAAGATCGAACCCAGTGAAAAGAGAATCATTTGCAGACGGACGCTCCAGACATTCTCTCCCGTGACCTCCCAAACCAGTGCCGCCACATAGGAAATCAAGGGCACTTGAGCATAGGTGTCGAAATCCTTGTCATCGTAAAAGAACACCTTCCGCTCCAAGGAGAAGCCCTCATGGAAATAATGATGGGCCATGCTCAGGTATTCATTCTCCTTCATGTTGTGATACCCGATGCTTGGATAATCCATGTGATAGGAGCGAAGATACGCACCAAACGCGAGAATCACGATCAATCCAAGGTACACCTGATGCTTGAGTGCAAAGGCGAGCAGGCGTTCCGCATTGATTGCTGGAGTGGGGGTTTCTGCAGGAGATTCGTTCTCTTGCGGCATGGCAACTTTCCGGGAAGGTTAAACTTAAAGTATAGATTCAGTCAATCCTAGGAAAAGCAGATCATAGGACGCTTGGGAAAATACTCAACGTATTATTTTCCCGCACCTCCACATCACCCGATCACCCCAGCCGCTTTCCACTCGGCAAGCTGCGCGTCGGTCACGTTCAGGGATGCTCGCAACACGTCCTCGGTGTGCTGTCCCAACGTGGGCGGCGAGTGGCGGTAGGAAACCGGAGTCTCCGACATCCGGACGGGGCTGGCCAGTAGCCGCAGCGGGTCTCCGGCAAGCGGGTGTTCCATTTCGTGGACCATGCCCCGATGCTGGATTTGCGGGTCGTCGAGCATTTCCGGCACGGAGTTCACGGGGCCAACGGGCACTCCCAGCGCGGCCAGCCCTTCCAGCCAGTGTTGCTTGGAGCGTTTCCGGGTGAGGTCGTTGATGAGGGGAAGGAGGGCGATCCGGTTCTTGACACGGTTCTGGTTGGTGTTGAAGCGGGGATCATCGGCAAGCTCCGGAGCCTCGGCAAACTCGCAGAACTTGCGAAACTGTCCTTCGTTGCCGATGGCAAGAATGAAGTGGCCGTCCGAGGTGGGGAACACCTGATAGGGCGAGATGTTCGCGTGGGCGTTGCCGTAGCGTTTGGGCGGCTCCCCGGAGGTGAGGTAGTTGAGGCCGACGTTGACCAGCCACGCCGCATGGGAGTCCAGCAGGGAAAGGTCAATGTGCTGGCCCACGCCGCCTTGCTCGCGGTGCCGAACGGCAGAGAGAATGGACACTGCCGCGTACATCCCGCACATCACGTCCGCAATCGCCACCCCCACCTTCACCGGCTCCCCTTCCGGTTCTCCCGTGATGCTCATGATGCCCCCCATGCCCTGGACCATCAGGTCGTATCCAGCTTGGCTGGCGCGGGGTCCGGTTTGTCCAAAGCCCGTGATCGAGCAGTAGATCAAGTTCGGAAATTCGGCGTGCAGGGATTCGTAGTCGAGTCCGTACTTCTTCAGGCCGCCGACCTTGAAGTTCTCCAGAAAAATGTCGCTTTGCTCTGCAAGTTGTCGGATGAGCTGCTGCCCTTCGGGATGGGCAAGGTCAATGGCGACCGAGCGCTTGTTGCGGTTGGCGCTCAAGTAGTAGGCACTTTCGGTGGTGTCGTCGCCCTGCGCATCCTTGGCAAAAGGCGGCCCCCAGTTGCGAGTGTCGTCGCCTGCTCCGGGCTTTTCGATCTTGAGGACATCGGCTCCCAAATCGCCCAGCAGTTGGGCGCAAACGGGTCCGGCAAGGATGCGGCTGAGGTCGAGGATGCGAAGCCCCGCGAGGGGGCCAGTGTTGGTGGTCATGGAAGGTGAATCACGGATTACAGGTTAACAATAGTTTTCGCAATTTTCTGAATCTAGGCACTCCGTTCGCCCTGAGCTTGTCAAAGCCTGTCCTGAGCCAAGCCGAAGGGGGCGCTTCCGTTCGTACTCCGACAAGCTCAGCACGAACGGGAATGCTGTCACCGCAAAAAATTGCGTAAAGTTCTGAAAGCTTTGCACGAATCGCCGCCTTCGGCAACCCGAAAGGGAATCCGGACTGGTGTTGCGCCCGGAATCCCGTAAAATCGTCGGGTCACGTTTGCTCGAACCCTGTATGGCCCAAACTCCCAACACCGTCCGCATCCTCCCGGAATCGCTGATCAACAAGATCGCCGCCGGAGAAGTCGTGGAACGCCCAGCCTCGGTCGTCAAGGAACTGGTCGAAAACGCGATTGATGCCGGAGCGAATCAGATTCTGGTGACGGTCAAGAACGGAGGCAAGGATCTGATCTCGGTCGTGGACAACGGCTGCGGGATGACGGAGGAGAACGCCCGGCTCGCGGTGGAGCGCCACGCGACCAGCAAAATCCAAGACGAGGACGATCTCTTTCGCATCCGCACCCTCGGATTCCGGGGCGAGGCACTGGCTTCGATCGCCGCCGTTTCGCAGTTTGAGTTGCTGACCTGCGCAGACGAAGCCGAGGGCGGCATCCGCTTGGCGATTCAGGGCGGCTTCCTCGATCACCTTGGGCGCACTGGATTTCCGCAGGGCACCAAAATCACCATCGAGCGGCTCTTCTACAACACCCCCGCCCGCCTCAAGTTCCTCAAGACCACCGCGACCGAACTGCACCACATCCAGTCGTGGATCACCCAGCAGGCGCTCTCGCATCCAGAAATCCAATTCCGGCTCACGCACAACCAGCAACTGCTGTTGCACCTGCCCGGCAGTCAATCGCTGGAGGCGCGGGTGCAACAGTTGTTCGGGGAGGAGTTCCGGGACACCCTGCTGGAAGTTGCGCACAAGGAGGCGTACCTGCGCTACGATGGTCTCGTTTCGCTGACCTCAAAACCGCGCACCAGCCGCCGCTGGCAGTACCTTTTCGTTAACGGACGCTCGGTCAAGTGTCCCGCCGTGGCACATGGACTCTACGATGGCTACCGCACCTTCCTCGCCAAGGGGCAGCATCCGGCGTTCTTCCTGCGGCTGGAGGTGGACCCCACCGAGATTGATGTCAACGTCCATCCCGCGAAAACCGAAATCCGCTTCCGCAACAGCCAGATCGTCCACGCGATTCTTGCGGATCAACTGGCGAAGACGCTCAAGGAAGGGGCAAGCCGCCGCTTCTTCGGGCGCAGCCATGAGGCGGTGTTGCGGCCTTCCGGCCCTGTGGAACAAGCTGGGCTTCCGCTTCCAGAGGATCTGCCCATCGCGCAACCAGACGTTGCGGCAGAGCAACGAACCGATCCCCGCGAACTTCCGCCCAAGGGCTCGCTGAAAGCACGAAAACTCACGCCATCCCCAACAACCAGCGGCCCGCCATCCGCGACCCGCACGACGGCCCCGGAGCCGATCGAGCAGCAATCGCCTCCGCCTGAAAACCTGATCGTGCTGGAACCTCTGCCGGACGGCCCCAGCCTTTGGCATCCGTTGGGGCAGCTCGCGCCCGGCTGGTTGCTGGCGGAATCCTCGTCCGGATTAGCGGTGCTTTCGAGCCATGCGTTGCACAGCCATTTGCTCCACGAAGCCTACCGCGAAGCGTTTCACAAGAACTCGGTTCCGGTGCGCGAATTCGAGGTGCCGCCTCTGCTGGAACTGCCCCCGCAGGAAACCGTGCTGCTGGAGCAGAACCAAGCGGCCCTCCAGCAAGGCGGTTTCCGGCTGGATTCCTTCGGCCCCCGGACCTATGCCGTGCAGGCCGTTCCGCGCTGGCTTCCCGAATCCGCACTGCGCCCCCTGCTCGACGACTGGATGCGGCGCATTGGCCTGTTTGGCAAACGAGCGCGGCGCGAGGAAACGCATCACGATCTCTGGAAAGTGCTGGCCGAACATGCCGCCGTCCCGGGCTCGCAGCCACTCTCCCGGCACGATCAGGCGATGCTGCTCGCGCAGTGGGAATTTCTGGGCCGTCCGGTGCGTTCTGCACTAGGTTCCCGGATTCTCTCGGAGTTTCCATTTGATGAACTCTCCCGACGCATGAAAAACTGAATGGTTGATGTTGCAAAACGCAGGCGGCTGGGGCAGGAACGCTCCGGAGGCCGTGCGGCCCGCAGAGCCTTGCGGAAAGCCGAAACCCCGCAGGTCGTGCAGGCCGGAATGCTGGGAGGCGCGTACAAGCCCTTGCGAGAGGCCGATTTGGAGAAAATCCACTACGCGGCGCTGGAAATCCTCGAAACCGTGGGCATCGGCGAGGCTACCCCGGAGGTGATCGAACTGGCGACCGAGCGCGGCTGCATCCTCAGCGAGGCCGGGCGACTCTGCTTTCCTCGCGCCTTGGTTGAAGATGTGCTGGCTCAAGCCGCCAACGAGTATGTGGTGCAGAGCCGTAACCCCGCCCATGCGGATTTGCAGGTGGGCGGCTATCGCGTGCATTACGCCACCAGCGGCGAGGCGGTCACGATCTTTGAATACTCCTCCAAAACCTTCCGGCCCTCCACCCTGCTCGACCTCTACGATGCTTGCCGGCTCACCGATCGACTCGAACACATTCACCAGTTCGGACAAACCGTGATTCCCACCGAGATCACGGACCTCGACGAACACGACCTGAATGTCGCTTACGCGCTAGTGGCGGGGACGGAGAAGCCCTTCGAGATGACCTTCAACCGCGCCCGGAACATCAAGCCTGCGGTGGAGCTGTTCGACATGGTTTTGGGCGGCACAGGACGATTTGCCGAAAAGCCCTTCTGCACCTTCGGCGGCTGCCCCATCGTCTCGCCTCTGCGCTTCGGTGAGGACAGTCTGGACATTCTCGTTGAAACCAGCCGTCTGGGCCTGATCAACGACATCGCCATCGCTCCGCAGGCCGGAGCTACCGCCCCCGCGCCGCTGGCAGGCTCGTTGGCGCAAGTGACGGCAGAAGGCTTGGCGTGTCTGGCGATTGTGAACCTCATCCGTCCGGGCTGTCCGATGAGCTTTGCGATCTGGCCCTTCATCAGCGATTTGCGCACCGGCTCCTTTTCCGGAGGCAGTGGTGAGGAAGCTCTGATCGTCGCGGCGGCGGTACAGATCGGGAAGTTCTACAACCTGCCGACCACCGTGCCCTCCAGCATGACCGACTCCAAAATTCCGGATGCGCAGGCAGGCTACGAAAAAGGCATCAGCGCCGTGCTGGCCGGACTGGCGGGCGGCAACCGGATTCTGGAATCGGCGGGGATGCTCGGCAGCCTGATGGGCTGTTCCTTCGAGGCGCTGGTGATCGACAACGACATGCTCGGCATGGTGCAGCGCGTGATTCGCGGCATCGAGGTCACGGACGAAACCCTGAGTCTGGACGTGATCAAAGAGGTTGCGCTGGGACCGGGGCACTACCTCGGACACCCCCAAACGCTGGAGCGGATGCAGAGCGAGTTTTTGTACCCGAAGCTCGCCGACCGCGCTACCCCCGGAGCTTGGGAGCAGGACGGCTCCAAGGACATGCTCGAACGCGCTCACGAAACCGCCCGTGAAATTCTGTCCGCCCACTACCCGGATCACCTTGACCCAAAAACCGATGCGGCGATTCGAGCAAAATTCCCGATTCTGCTGCCCCGCGATGCCATGAAACCCAGTTCCCGCTGGACTCCCGTAACTTGATGAGATTGCCATGAGCCTAGAAAACTTTGAACAAATCCGAAGCTTCGACAACGAGAACTTCGTGCATCCGTGGGAGAGCATGAAGGCCGTCGGAAGCAACACCCGCACGTTTGCGGAAAATGCGGAAGGCATCTACCTCTATGACGAAAACGGCCAGAAGCTGATTGACGGCCCCGGCGGGATGTGGTGCGTGCAGATCGGCTACGGACGCAAGGAGATGGCCGAGGCGATTGCCGAACAAGTCCTCAAGATGCCGTACTACTCGCCGTGGAACATGAGCGCGTCACCGAGCGCGGTGTTGGCCAACAAACTGGCCGAGTTAGCTCCGGGAGACCTGAACCACGTCTTCTTCACAACCTGCGGCTCCACTGCGGTGGACACCGCCATCCGCTTCGTGCAGTTCTACAACAACGTGCGGGGCTTCCCCCGGAAGAAGCGAATCATCTCGCGGGAAAAAGCCTACCACGGCAGCACCTTCCTCAGCGCGACCATGAGCGGCAAGGCCCGTGACAAGGATTGGCTGGACACCGCCCGCGAACTGGTGCATTTCCTCCCGGATGTCAACCCCAGCCGCCGCCCGGAAGGAGTGGGCCTTGAGGAGTTTCTTGAGGCAAAAATCAGTGATCTCGAAACGGCGATCCAGACGCTCGGCGCAGAGAACGTCGGTGCCTTCATCGCCGAGCCGGTGCTGGCTTCCGGCGGGGTGATCGTCCCGCCCGCAGGCTATCACCAACGCTGTCTGGAGGTCTGCCGCAAGCACGATGTGCTGTACATCTCCGATGAGGTCGTGACGGGGTTTGGCCGTTTGGGGCACTGGTTTGCGTCCAAGGAGGTGTTCGGCATCGAGCCGGACCTGATCACCTGTGCCAAGGGGCTGACCTCCGGCTATGTGCCGATGGGCGCCTGCCTGATCTCCGACCGCATCTTCCGCGAAATCTCCGGAGAACGCTCGCAGGGCGCGTCCTTCAGCAACGGCTACACCTACTCCGGACATCCCGTGGCCGCCGCCGCCGCGCTCAAGAACTTGGAGATCATTGAAAACGAGGGACTGCTGGAGCATGTCCGCGAAATCTCGCCCTACTTTCAGCAGCGGCTCCGGGAACTGCGCAAGCTGCCGCTGGTGGGCGACACCCGTGGCGTCGGGCTGGTCGGTTGCATTGAGGGCTGCATCGTGGATCCGGACAATCCGGACGCGCTGGCCATGGACATAGCGATGGGTTCGCGCATTGACAAGCACTGCCAGGCACTGGGGCTGATCGTGCGTCCGCTTTTGAACATGTGCGTGTTCTCGCCCCCGCTGATCATCACCCCGGAGCAGATTGACGAAATGTTCAACCTCCTCGAACAGGGCATCCTCCGGGCGACGGAGGACTTGCGCCAAGAAGGTTTGTGGAAAGGATAATCCAAGATGACACAACGCGATCCCCGCTACGACATTCTCTTTGAGCCGGTGCAAATTGGTCCGGTGACGGCCCGCAACCGCTTTTACCAAGTGCCGCACTGCAACGGCATGGGCTATGTGCGGCCCAACACGCTCGCCGCCATGCGCGGCATCAAGGCCGAGGGTGGCTGGGCGGTGGTCTGCACCGAGGAGGTGGAAATCCACGCCAACTCCGACAACGGCTCGGCGGCGGAAGGGCGGCTCTGGGACGACGGCGACATTCCGGCACTGGCGAAAATGGCAACCGCGGTGCATGAGCATGGGGCGCTGGCCGGAATCGAGCTCGTTCACGGCGGCTATTCCAACGCCAACCACTACAGCCGGATTCCACCGATTGCCCCCAGCGTGGCCTCCGTCAATTCCTACGATCCGGTGCAGGCGCGTGCGATGACCAAGGCCGACATCCGCGATTTTCGCAAATGGCACCGTCAGGCGGCCCTGCGGGGCAAGCAAGCGGGCTTCGATCTCGTTTATGTCTATGCCGGGCACAACCTGACGCTACTGATGCACTTCCTCTCCCGCCGCTTCAACCAGCGCACAGACGAATACGGCGGCTCGCTGGAGAATCGGGTGCGCCTCTTCCGGGAGGTGCTGGAAGACACCAAGGAGGCCGTGGGCGACCACTGTGCCATTGCGGTGCGTTTTGCGGTGGATGAACTGCTCGGCCCCAAAGGCATCACCAGCGAAAACGAAGGCCGAGAGGTCATCGAGATGCTGGCGGAGTTGCCGGACCTCTGGGACGTGAACATCAGCGAGTGGGAAAACGACTCGGCCACCTCGCGCTTTGAGAAAGAGGGCTATCAGGAACCGTACATCGGCTTCGTCAAGTCGCTCACCTCCAAGCCCGTGGTGGGCGTGGGGCGCTACACCTCCCCGGACACGATGGTTTCGCTGATCCAGCGCGGCGTGATGGACATGATCGGCGCGGCGCGGCCCTCGATTGCCGATCCGTTCCTGCCCAAGAAAATCGAGGAGGGCCGCCTTGACGAAATCCGAGAGTGCATCGGCTGCAACATCTGCGTCGCCGGAGACTGGCTGTCGGTGCCGATGCGCTGCACGCAGAACCCGACGATGGGCGAGGAGTGGCGACGGGGCTGGCATCCAGAGAAAATCGAAGCCCGCAAGAGCGACGAGGGGGTGTTGGTCGTGGGCGGCGGACCTGCCGGGCTGGAATGCGCCCTCGCGCTCGGCCAGCGCGGCTATCGTGTGATGCTGGCGGAAGCCTCGGAGGAACTTGGCGGGCGCGTCAGCCGAGAAAGCCGACAGCCCGGACTCGCCGAGTGGGGACGTGTGCGGGATTATCGGGTAACGCTGCTGGAGAAGCTGGAGCATGTGACCCTTTACCGGGGAAGCGAACTGAGCGCGGACGACATCCTGGAGTTCAGCGCGAAAGACAAATTCGGATTCTCCCATGTGTTTCTGGCGACTGGAGCGACATGGAGGCGGGACGGCATTGCGCGGGAACACCGCGAGCCGATTCCAGGATTGGATCGTATGACCGTACTCACCCCGGACGATCTGATGGACGGACTTTCCGCAAGCGGGCGGGTGGTGATTTTTGACGACGAGCATTACTACATGGGCGGGGTGCTGGCCGAAAAGCTGCGGCTCGATGGCCATGAGGTTCGGCTGGTCACTCCGGCTCCCGATGTTTCCAACTGGACGCACCACACGATGGAGCAAGGGCGCATCCAGACGCGACTGTTGGAACTCGGCGTGGAACTCGCGCCGCAACACAATCTTGTTTCCGTGCATTCCGGGGAAGTCGAATTGACCTGTGTCTTCACGGATCGGCGCACGCGCCATGCCTGCGACACCTTGGTGTTGGTCACGGAACGCCTGCCGAACAACGGGCTGCACCATGCCTTGCAGGCCAACCCGGAAGCACTCGCTCATGCGGGCATCAAGACGCTCCGCTGCATCGGCGACTGCTTCGCGCCCGGAATCATCGCCGCCGCCGTGCATTCCGGCCACCTCGCCGCCCGCGAATTTGAGGCCGAGGCTCCGGGCGAGGTTCCGTTCCTGCGCGAGCGCGTGGTGGTGGAAGGGGTTGACTTCTCAGGGTTTTGAGCCTATAGTTGCTGGGTTTTGGCTGGATTGGAGTATTCTTTGTGAAATTCGGCCAACATCGTCATTCCGGACGAAGCAAAGCGGAGACCCGGAATCCAGAGCAAACGGCCGTGTGGACTGAATTCCCGCCTGCGCGGGAATGACAAGGAATTGTGGATCAACCGGAATGGCTTTAGCGGTCAGAGCAATTTCGTTTTTTCAGTGAATTCAAAGCCAAACCATTGCAAGGAGAGAGACAATGAAACAGACACTCAAACGCATGGCCGGGGCGGTCCTCGGACTGCTGATGCTGGGAGGCGTCGCGCACGCCGGAGGCGAAGAACTAGTGGTGTTCGACTGGGCAGGGTATGACGACCCGGCCTTCATGGATGCCTATGTGAAGAAGCACGGCAGCATGCCCACCTTCGCGTTTTTCGCGGACGAGGAAGAGGCGTTCCAGAAAATCCGGGCGGGCTTCCGGGCCGATCTGGCGCATCCCTGCTCGCAGTCGGTGGTGAAGTGGCGCGAAGCCGGGATCATCGAACCTATTGACACCTCGCGGCTCAAGAACTGGTCTAAGGTGATTTCAAACTTCCGCAACATGGAAGGCTTCGCGGTGGACGGCCAGCAGTGGGTGGTGCCCGTTGATTGGGGTGCCACGGCCATGACCTACCGCACGGACCAGGTCAGTGCCGCCGATGCCGCCACCTTGCAGTCCTTCGCCAATCCGAAGTTCCAAGGGCGCGTCTCTGTGGGTGACAACGTGGACGATGCTTACGGGCTGGCGTTCCTCGCCATTGGCATCACGGACTGGACCACAGCGACCGATGCCGATTTGGACAAGGCATCCGCCTTTTTGCGGAAAGTCCACCAGAACGTCCGCACCTACTGGCAGGATCCCGCCGAACTGCGCCAGCTCATGGCCAGCGGGGAAATCCTGATCTCGTGGGCGTGGAACGAAGTCGCGGTGATTCTGGCGGGAGAGGGGCATCCGGTGGCCCTGAAGCGTGACACCAAGGAGGGCGCGTCCACCTGGGTGTGCGGCTACGTGAACATGGTGGATGGGCCGAACAGCGAGGACATGCTTTACGACTTCCTTGACGCTTGGCTGGATGATGCCACGGCGACCTATCTGGTCACGGCGTGGGGCTACGGCCACACCAATGGCGTGGCGATGAACGCCCTAGGGGCCGATGCCTTGGCCGACCTTGGCTTTGGCAGCATCGAGAGCTACTCCAAGAACACGCTCTGGCAGGCACCGCTGAACTCCAGAATGCGCGAGAAGATGATCAAGGAATTCGAGCTGATCAAGGCCGGATTCTGATCAGCCTGCGGCAAAGCCGCTGGAGACTTCATCAAGCCGGGTGCCGATGTGCCCGGCCTGCGCCCCCTTCTTTTGCGCCAGCAGGCACAGGTAGTTGTGGCCGAGGGTTGCTGCCGCCAAGGCGGTGATCTCCGCATGGTCGTAGGCGGGCGCGACCTCCACAATGTCCATTCCAATCAAATTGAGATCACCCAAGGAGTGCAGGATCGGCAAGGCTTGGGCGGTACTCAAGCCTCCCACCACCGGAGTCCCGGTTCCCGGAGCAAAGGCCGGGTCGAGACAATCCACGTCAAACGTGATGTAAACCGGATCGTCGGGGGAGACGATGTTATGGATCGTGTCAATCACGGCCTGCACACCGTGGGCATGCACCCAAGGGGCGTGCAAAACGTTGAAGCCGTGAGTGCAGTAGTTCTGGGTCCGGATTCCGATTTGCACCGACTTTTCCGGAATCACGATTCCTTCCCGTGCGGCCCGCAAGAACATGGAGCCGTGATCCAGCCGCTCGCCGTCGTCATCCCATGTGTCCGAATGCGCGTCAAAGTGGATCAGGGAAAGCGGACCATGCACCTTGTGGTGGGCGCGGAGCAGGGGGTAGGTGATGAAGTGATCGCCCCCAAAACTCAAGAGTGAGGTGCCCTGCTTCAAAATCGTGTCCGCGTGCCTTTCCACCTTCTCCACCACATTTTGCGGATAGCCGTAGTCCAGCCAGACATCCCCGTAATCCACAACCGCCAAGTGATCGAAAGGATCGAAGTTGAAGGGGAAGGCGTCCAGTGACGCGATTTCCGTAGAGGCCGCTCGAATTCCACGAGGCCCGAAGCGGGCTCCCGGACGGTTGCTGGTCGCGCAATCATACGGAATCCCGGTCACGGCCACGTCCACCCTGGTCAGGTCACGGGTGTAGTTGCGGCGCAAGAAACTGAGCGCCCCAGAGTAGGTCATGTCATTCGAGCGACCGTATAAGCTTTCTCGGCGAAAAGCGCCGTCCCCCACTGGTTTCGTCATGTTCGGTTTGAAAGGCTAATTTTGAGATGAGGATTCCGCCAGCAGCACCAGCGATTCTGCGCCCCAGCCGACGCGGGTGGAGGCACCGTCTGGCAGCACACGCCGTCCGGCGGTGTTGCGCATCGAGATTGTCAACGGGGTGTCGAGTCCCGCGACTGTGACGGTGTAGTAGGTCATGTCGCCAAGGTAAGCGCTTTCGAGGATTTCGCCCCGCAACTCGAACTCAGCGCGGTCCTGCTCGTCAAACAGCACGGTGAGCATTTCCGGACGAATGCCGATCGTCACGGCTCCGGGACTGACGGGAGCAGGGATTTGCTCCGGTGCAATCGTCACCGTGCCCAGCACTCCGGCATCCACGGTGGGGGCTTCGTCCGCCTCGGAAATCAGCGTTCCCTGAATGAAGTTCATCACGCCAATGAACGAGGCCACCCGCTTGGAAACGGGTCGGCGGTAGAGTTCCTGCGGCGAGGCCAGTTGGGCGATTTGGCCATCGAACATCACGGCGATCCGGTCGCTCATGGTCAGGGCTTCCTCCTGATCATGGGTGACGAGGATGAACGTGATGCCCACCGAACGCTGCAAGTGCCGCAGTTCCACCTGCATCTGCTCCCGGAGCTTCTTGTCGAGCGCGGAAAGCGGCTCGTCGAGCAGCAGCACCTTGGGTTGCATGACCAGCGCACGAGCCAGTGCCACCCGCTGCCGCTGGCCTCCGGAAAGCGCATACGCAGGCCGCTGGTTGTAGTCCGCCAAGTCCACCAGCTTCAGCACCTCGTTCACACGGCGGGTGGTTTCGGCCTTTCCGAGCTTGAGGCGCTTGAGTCCGTAACCGACATTCTCCTCCACGTTGAGGTGCGGAAAAATCGCGTAGGACTGGAACACCATGTTGGTCGGACGCTCGTTCGCCTCGACCCCCTGCATGGAGGTTCCGGCGATGGCGATGCTGCCGTCAGTGGGCTGCTCGAATCCGGCAATCATCCGGAGCAGGGTGGTCTTGCCGCATCCAGACGGTCCCAGCAACGAGAAGAACTCGCCCTCACGGATGTTGGCGCTCACGCCGTTGACCGCTGCAACCGCCCCGAAATGCTTCACGACTCCATCCAGTTCCACGATGGGCCGGACCGTTTGCGTTGTTTGTGAATCCGTCATGGTTCCGGCAGTCCTCCAAGTTGGACTTGCCCCCCCGTCAGCCGATTCATGCGCCTCCGGAAATACTCTCCGAGCGAGAGCAGCACCAGCGAAAGCAACAGCAGCAGAAAACCGAGTGCCATCACGCCCGGAAGCTTGGCCGGAAAGCGGAGCTGCCCCCAGATGTAAACGGGCAGGGTGGCTTGCGTGCCCGTCAGAAAAAACGCGATGATGAACTCGTCGAGCGAGAGCGTGAACGCGATCAGGAAGCTGGAGAGCAACCCCGGAGTGACCAGCGGCAGGATCACCCTCCGGAAAGTGCCCCAGCGCGTTTCGCCCAGGTCCAGCGAAGCTTCCTCCAGACTCTGGTCCATGTTCGCAAACGCCGAGGAGAGAATCGCAATCGAGAAGGGCATGCAGAGCAGGGTGTGCCCAAGGATCACCGTCCAAAGCGAGAGCGGCAGCCCCAACTGCATCAACACCACCAGCAGGGACACGCCGATGATGATCTCCGGAAGCACGAGGGGCAGCATCAGGAACGAGACCATCGCCTTCTTCCCGAAAAACTCGTAACGCGCCGAAGCCCGTGAGGCCAGCACACCGAGGCAGGTGCTGAGAATCGCGGTACTGATGGCCACGAGCAAGGAGTTTTGCAGAGAGCCTTGAAGCGAGGTTTCCTTGGCCAAGCCCGTGAACCAGCCCCAAGTGAAGCTCTTGAGGGGGAAGGCGATGATGGTGCTGTCGTTGAAGGCGAACACGGGCAGCAGCAGCACTGGAGCATAGAGGAACCCTAGGTAGGTGATCGCAAACAGCTTCAGGGAGCGGGAGCGGTCGTTCATGTGCTGTGCTTCCTCAGCCAGCGGCGGTTGAGCGCGACAAACATCAGGGCGATCATGCTGACAATGCCCATCGCCGAAACCGCGAGTGCCGCTCCCAGCGGGGCGTTGTTGGCCTTGCTGAACTGCACCTGAATCATGTTGGCGATCATCAGCCCGTCCTTGCCGCCCACCAGTTTCGGGGTCACATAGTCGCCGATGGTGGGGATGAAGACGATCAAGGCGGCGGCCACTACTCCGGGCATGGACAGGGGCAGGGTAACGCGCAAGAACCTCCGCAGCGGGCTGTCCCCCAGGTCCGTGGCGGCTTCCAGCAGGCTGCGGTCAACCTTTTCCAGTGCCACGAAGATCGGCAGAATCGCAAACGGTGCCCACGCATGGGTGAGCGCGATGATGACTGCGTTGGCGTTGTAGAGGATGAAGGTCAGCGGCTCCTCGATCACGCCCAGCCATTCCAGCGAGCTGTTCAGCACCCCGTTGTAGCCAAGAATCACCTTCCAGAGGAACACGCGCAGGAGGTAGCTCGTCCAGAACGGAATGGTGACCAGAAACAGCCACAGCGCTTTGCGGTTGCCGCCGTAGAAGGAGATGAAGTAGGCCATCGGGTAGGCAAGCAGCACCGTCGCCAGTGTCACTGCCGCCGAGATGCCCAGCGACCGCAACATCAGCAGACGGTAGAGCGGATGCGTCCACGCCTCGATGTAGTTGTCAAGCTTGAAGCTGCGGTCCAGCACTAGGTAGTCCTGCGTCCAGAACCCCAGCAGGACGATCAACAACAACGGAGCCGCCAGCAACAGCAGGGAATAGCCGAAGGGCAATCCGATGAGCGCCAGCCCCCGGCGGGAGTCGCTGCCGGTCCATGATCGAGCCGTGGTCACTCGGCCTCCAAAAAGGCAGCTTGCGCCGCGTTGTTGCGTTCGGCGACCCTGCCACGGGACGGTTCTGCGTCCTGACGCATCACGGGCAGGATTTCGCGTAGCGCATCGTGGTAGGAGCGCACTCCGTATTCGAGATCCGAAAGCAGGATGCCCTCGTAGCCGCTGGATTTCATCGCCTCGAAGGACCAGAGCGTCAACTGCCGATCCTCCTCCACGGCGGTCGCGTCAATGCGGGTGGAGAGGTAGCGGGCCAGTCGCAGGGGTCGGCTTTCGTCCGGACGCTTGTAAATCGCGCCGCGCACTCCCGCGCTTTGTGCGGAAAAAGGGATGTCCTGATAAAACATCACGCAGTCCGGATACAGCCCCAGCACCAAATTCGGGAACATCCCAAGATACACCCACGCCCGTGGCAGTTCCCGGTACGGCGATTCCAGTTGGTCGAGCAGTTTTTTGTAGTGCCGCACACTCCAGAGCCGCCCGGAGCCTTCGTTGAAGGGAGCGTAGGAGCGGCAGATTCCATTCACAAACGGCTCGTCCAGATAACCATTGCCGTACAAGTCGTGCAGGGAGGGGTGGGCGCGGGCGACGTGGTAGCCTTCGTTGTCCACATCGCGGATGGATTTCCAGTTGATGGCTTCCGGAGGGGTGCAGGAAATCGGCTCGACGGGCAGCAGGTCTGCGGGGAAGTAGCTCACCATTTCCTCGTCAAACTGCGCCAGCACCTCGGCGACCGCAGGCTGGGGGCCGGGCTTGAAGCGCACGAAGACGAAGCCGTGCCAGATTTCCATCTCCAGCGGCTTCAGCCCCCACTGCTCGGAGTCCAGTTCCGGGAACGTCCGGGCCTTGGCCGCGCCCCGCAATTTTCCGTCCAAGCCATAGGACCAGCCGTGAAACGGACAGATGATCGCCCCCCGGCAACGTCCTTCGGCGGCCTCCACCACGCGGGAACCGCGATGCCGGCAGACATTGTGAAACGCCCGGACCTGATGGTCGTCGCCCCGCACGATCAGTGCCCGCTCGTTCACCAGATCGAAGGTGAGGTAGCTCCCCGGCTCCGGAAGGTCGCAGACATGACACGCCAGTTGCCAGTGCCTCCGAAACAGTTCCTCGGCCTCCAGCTCAAACAGTTCCTCACTGAAGTAGGTCCATGCGGGCAGGCCGGAGCGGTCCCAGCCGGGCGGCGGCTCAAGACCGGGAGCAAGGGCGATGGCATTCATGCGGAATGTTTTTTTCGTCGCAAGCAGGACTCTCCCAAAATTCGGGCAATGGTGGAACTCTCCGTTCGTGCTGAGCCTGTCGAAGCATGAACGGAAGCGCCCTTCGACAGGCTCAGGGCGAACGGGATCTCCAAATTTCGACAATCCATGCAAGCCCTGACCGTTTCAAATCCGACGTATCCTAAGTCACCAAGCAATTCCTGTCAAGCCAGTGCTATTTTTCCTCATCGCTCAGTGTGAGCGATTTGGGACTTTCAGTCTCAAAAGCAATAGAAATTTTTTCGTAACGCCTTTACATTTTCCGGGTTTCTCATAAGATACTGGTTGCCTGCCTGTTCTGGAAGGCAGGAACACTATCGGCTGCCACAACGGAGTGAGTCCTTCATACGTTTTCGGTAAGTCGTCTTTTCTTCAACCCTCTTTTTGGAGAGGCTTCAATGCGATCAAAAGCAATCAAACTCATCTCCCTGCTGGGAATGGCAGTGCTGGCGTTGGCAGTGGCCAATGTGCAGGCTGGCACCCCAAAGCGTGGTGGCACCCTGATCTGGAGTGTCAGTGGAACGCCCCGTCACCTCAACCCGGCGGTGCAGTCCGGCATTGCCACGGGGCAGCCCGGAGCGCAGCTTTTTGCCACTCCGCTGCGCTTTGACGAGAACTGGAACCCGCAACCCTATCTGGCCCAGTCTTGGAGCATCTCCGACGACGGTCTTTCGGTGACGCTCAACCTTGTGGAAGGCGCGACCTTCCACGACGGCAAGCCAATCACCTCCAAGGACGTCAAGTTCTCCATCAACACGATCAAGGCCAACCATCCGTTCAAGACGATGTTTGCTCCGGTTAAAGACGTTGAGACTCCGGACAAACACACGGCGGTGATCAAGCTCTCCAAACCACACCCTGCCTTGTTACTGGCACTGTCCTCGCAGTTGGGTGCCATCATTCCAGAACATATCTATGGCGATGGACAGGACCCCAAGAAGCATCCGCGCAACTCTGAGAATGTCGTGGGTTCCGGCCCCTTCAAGCTGGTGGAGTTTGTCCGCGATCAGCACATCATCATGGAGCGCTACGACGGTTTCTTCATTAAGGGTCGTCCGTATCTTGACAAGATCGTGCAACGCATTATTAGGGACGGCTCTGTAAGGGTTTTGGGCCTCAAGAACGGAGAAATTCACATCTCTCCGTTTGAAGCCCTGCCTCAGAATATCAACTCCTCCAAGAAGGAAGCGCACCTGACGGCAACCGATCAGGGTTATGCTGCGATTGGCCCAATCGTCTGGTTGGCGTTCAACACTAAGCGTGAGCCTACGAGCGACAAGCGTGTTCGGCAGGCTATCGCCCATGCGGTGGACCGAAATTTCATCGTCAAGGCAATCATGCTCGGGTCCTCGAAACCAGCGTACACTGGCATTCACCCGGACAGTGTCTTCCACGAACCGAATGTGGACCGCTACGACCTTGACCTCGAAAAGGCCAATGCCATCCTTGATGAGGCGGGATATGCACGAGGGAGCGACGGCATGCGCTTCAAGCTCCACATTGACTACGGTTGGGCAGGAGTCAAAAATCTCGCTGAGTACCTCAAGCCTCAACTCAAAAAGATCGGCATTGACGTAACCGTGAGGGCCTCTCCTGATTTCCCATCTTGGGCCAAGCGCATTTCCACTTGGGATTTCGACATGACTTGGGACGTGGTCTTCAACTGGGGTGACCCCGTGATTGGTGTCCACCGCACCTACCTGTGCAACAACGCCAAAAACGGCGTGATCTGGTCTAACACCCAGCAGTACTGCAACCCGATCGTTGATTCGGTGCTGGATCTGGCTGGAAAGGAGAACAACCAAGATAAACGCATCGCGCTCTACTCCATTGCTCAGAGAATGCTGGCCGAAGACTTGCCGGTTTACTGGACCCATACCCTCCCCTACCACACCATTTACAACCACACCAAGGTAGGCAATCCTCCCCAGACCATTTGGGGAACGTCCTCTCCGCTGGATGAAGTCTATCTGAAGTAGATTTCACCCTTGCACAAATGGCTCCCATGCTTTGCGTGGGAGCCTCTGGCAACATTAGGATTTCGGATAGTGACCCAAGGGAATGTGATCGCCGCTTCCCTTTTTTGTCATCCCCGCACAGGCGGGAATCCAGAATTTTCAGTGAGTTACAGGCTCCCTGGATCCCCGCCTGTGCGGGGATGACGAATTGCAGAAGACGCGATTCGCGGGCATGGCTCGCTCCTACGGATTCTCGAAGAAGCAACCCACTCCTTTTCTCCAAACCACGGTGCAATTCCTTTCGATCACGATCAAGCGGGTCGGCTTTGGGCTGGTGCTGCTACTGGCCGTGCTGGTGCTGAATTTTTCCCTGATGCACCTCGCTCCGGGAGACATTGCGGACACTATCGCCATTGATGCCGGAGGTGCGGACGAGGAGGTGATGGCCGCGATCCGCAAGGACTACGGTCTGGACCTGCCTGTCTGGCAGCAGTTGCTGAAGTACCTCGCCAAGGTCGCCGTCCTCGATCTGGGCTACTCCTTCTACTACAACATCTCCGTTACCGACCTGATTCTCGAACGCCTGCCCGCAACGCTCCTGCTGGTGATCAGCGCCCAGATGTTGGCGATCACGGTTGGGGTCGTACTTGGCGTGATGGCCGCCCGCAAACCCAAGGGACTCACGAGCCACTTCGTCACCGTGCTCGCGCTGGTAGGCTACTCCGCCCCCGTGTTCTGGACGGGGATCATGCTGATCATCCTATTTTCCTCCACCTTCCCTGTCTTTCCGATTGCAGGAATGATGGATGTCTCGGTGGAACGCGAGGGATTTGCCCACGTGCTGGATGTCTTGCACCACCTCGCGTTGCCCTCCGTCACGCTCGCTTCTATCTTCCTTGCTCTTTACAGTCGTCTTGCGCGGGCGAGCATGCTGGATGTGCTGGGGTCGGACTATGTGCGCACTGCACAGGCTAAAGGACTGTCGGAGTTTCTGGTCGTGTACAAGCATGCCCTGCGCAATGCATTGCTTCCGGTGGTAACGATGGCAGGGCTAGTATTTTCCGGGGTAATTTCAGGGGCCGTGCTGGTGGAAACCGTCTTTAGCTGGCCGGGATTGGGCACACTGGCTGTGCAGGCCATCGTGGCCCGTGACACGCCTACGATTCTCGGCATTCTCTTCTTTTCCTCGCTGGTGGTGGTGGTGGCCAACCTGCTCACCGATCTTGTGTACCGCGTCATTGACCCCCGCATCAAGACCTCCAATGCCTGAACCACAAGCCGCGCAAGCCAAGCCCGAATTGGAGGCGGTCCGGGAGGAGCATCCCCTGATGGAAACCGTCCGCATGTTCGCCAAGAACTACTCGGCAGTGGCTGGGTTCTCCGTGTTGTCCGTCATCGTGGTTGTCTCTCTGATCGGACCGCTCGTTTACACCACTGATCCATTTGAGATGGTTTGGGCACCCTTCACCCATCCTGGAAATGAAGGTTTCATTTTGGGAACCGATTACCTAGGACGCGACCTGCTGGCCCAAATCATCCACGGCGGAAAAGCCACATTGGCTGTCGGCTGCGCGGCGGCTTTGCTCAGTGTCTTCATCGGCATCACCATCGGCGCCCTCTCCGGGTTCTACCGGGGCTGGGTGGAAGAGGTGTTGATGCGCATCACGGAGTTTTTTCAGGTGCTGCCGACTTTGCTGTTCTCAATGGTGATTGTCGCGCTTTTTGGTGCCTCGCTTCCGGTGATCACCTTCGCCATCGGCATTGTGAGTTGGACGGCGGTGGCCCGGATCACGCGGGCGGAGTTCTTGCGCATCCGTGAACTCGAATACGTCACGGCCTCGCGCTCGGTCGGGGCACGGAACTTTTACCTGATGATGCAGGTGATCCTGCCCAACGCGCTTCCGCCGATTGTCGTGCAGGCCACACTGATGGTTGGCTCGGCCATCCTCTTCGAGGCCGGACTGAGCTTCCTCGGACTCAGCGACCCCAACGTGATGAGTTGGGGAGCGATCATGGGCAACAACCGTCAGTACATCTTGCAGGAGAGTTTCACGCTCATGTATCCCGGACTGGCGATCTTCATCACCGTGCTGGCCATCAGTCTCGTCGGTGACGGTCTCAATGACGCGCTCAATCCCAAACTGCGTCAGCGCTGAATGATGCCCGATTCGATTCTTTCCGTCGAAAACCTGACCGTCACCTTCAAGACCCGCTTTGGGTTGATCCCGGTGATTGACGATGTTTCCTTCGGCATTGCGCCGGGGGAGATTCTGGGGATTGTCGGGGAGTCCGGTTGTGGAAAAACGATGACCTCGCTGGCGATCATGCGGCTGATGCCGGAACAGGGCAAGGTCACGGGCGGGACAATCCGCCTTGCCGGGGAAGACTTGGTGCTGGCCTCGGAGCCGCGCATGCGGGACATCCGGGGCAACGAAATCTCGATGGTCTTTCAGGAGCCGATGACCTCGCTCAATCCCGTCTTCAGTGTGGGTGAGCAAATCGCCGAGGTGCTGATCGCCCATCAGGGCTTGAGCAAGCGCGAAGCCAAGTCACAGGCGGTGGGGTTGTTGGAAGCGGTCAAGATTCCCCTGCCCGCCCGCCGCGTCAATGACTACCCGCATCAGCTTTCCGGAGGCATGCGCCAGCGCGTGATGATCGCCATCGCGCTCGCCTGCAAGCCCAAGGTGCTGATCGCGGACGAGCCGACCACCGCACTGGACGTGACCGTGCAGGCGCACATCTTCGAGCTGCTTCAGGAACTCCGGGACCAGACCGGAACCTCGATCATCCTCATCACCCACGACATGGCCTCGGTCGCCGAGATGGCCGAGCGCGTGATGGTCATGTACGCCGGACGCAAGGTGGAGGAAGGCCCGGTGCGCGAAGTGCTGACCAATCCACTGCATCCCTACACGCAAGGGTTGATCGCCTGCGTGCCGCACCTCACAGAAACGATCACTCCGGAACGGCACGACCTGCTGGAGATTCCGGGCATGGTGCCCCCGATGCGGCATTTTGGGCGCAACGAATGCCTGTTTGCGCCGCGTTGCAAGTTTGTCGAGGAGCGTTGCCGCAACGAGCGTCCGATGGACGGCGAACGCGCCGCCAATCACCTTGCCGCCTGCTGGGTGGAAAACCCGAACGCCGAGAAGGTTTTCGCATGACCGCCGAAGCCACTGTCCTCGAAGTCAACGATCTGGCGGTGCGTTTTCGTATGAAGCGCAAGCACCTTTTTGATCCGCCGAGCCATGTCCATGCCGTGGATGGCGTGTCCTTCACGGTGGAGCGCGGCAAGACGCTGGGACTCGTCGGCGAATCCGGTTCCGGGAAAACGACGACCGGGCTGGCGATTGCCCGCTTAGTTGAGGCCAACGGCGGTTCTGTGAAGATCAAGGGCACCGAGGTCTTGGGGCTGGAAGGCGAAGCTCTCCGCAATCAGCGACAGCACATCCAGTTCGTCTTTCAGGATCCCTATTCCTCGCTGAATCCGCGATTGCGGGCGGGTCGGCTGGTCCGGGAAGCGTTGGACCGCCTCAAGGTGGGAACGCCCGCCGAGCGCAGTCAGCGCGTCAGCGAGTTGTTCGGGCAGGTGGGGCTGAGTCGGGAGCAGGAGCGGCTGTTTCCGCATCAATTTTCCGGCGGGCAACGACAACGACTGGGCATCGCCCGTGCGCTGGCGTCGCATCCGGATTTGCTGATTTGCGACGAGCCGGTTTCTGCGCTGGACGTGGCGGTGCAGGCACAAATCCTCAACCTGCTCCGACGGCTCCAGCAGGACATGGGCCTGACCTACCTCTTCATCTCCCACGACCTCGGTGTGGTCCAGCACATGTGCGACGAAATCGCGGTCATGTACGTTGGGCAGATCGTGGAGCAGACCGACCGCGTGTCGCTCTTCCAGAATCCGTTGCACCCCTACACCAAGGGCTTGCTTGCCTCGGTGCCGTCCGCCGACCCCAACCGCCAACGCACCAAGCAGACGAGCATCATGGGCGAGCCACCGAGTCCGGTGGACCCGCCTCCGGGCTGCCGCTTCGCCTCACGCTGTCCGCTTGCGGAAGACCGTTGCCGCGCCGAAACTCCCGCCCTGCGCCCCATCGAATCCGGACACCGCGTGGCCTGCCACTTGGTGTAGTTTCAAACACAACACCTGAGTTGCACATTCCGTTTCCGACTGGGCAGTGGTTTTTGTGTAAATGATGCCCTCTCCTCCTGTCATTCCGGGCGGAGCGGAGCGGAGACCCGGAATCCAGAGCAAACGGCCGTGTGGCTGGATTCCCGCCTGCGCGGGAATGACAGCAGAGGTGAAGACGCTCATTGAACGGCCCCCACCCTCAATTTTTGCGCAAGCCCTGTTCAGACCGTGAAAAGCTTACCGAATTGCGGCAGGGCATCGTCAACTCCGGCCAGCCGCAGGCAGTGCCACGCGAGCGCGTGGTTGCTGGAGGTGACGGGCTTGCCCAACTCGTCCTCCAGCCGCTTCACCTCGGCGGCGATGCGCAGGTTGGTGCAGGAGACAAACACGGTGTCCACTGACTCGTGCTGTCCCAATTCCAGCACCACCTTCCCAATGCACTCCGGGGTCATCTGCCCTACCTTGTTGTCGTCCTCCTCGTTGAACGATCCGATCACCGGGATTTCAAACCCCTGATTCTCAAAGTAATCCCGCAGGTCTTGGTTGATCTCGTCACGATAGGGCGTGATCAGCGCAAAATTGCAAGTGTGCATCGCCGAAAGCGCGGCCACGGTCGCCGTGATCGGATTGGTCGTCTTCACCTCCGGGCGCACCGAGCGGATGCAGCGGTCCACCTCCCTCTCTCCGATGTAGAGCGATCCGGAAGTGCAGCCGTAGCCGATCACATCCAGCGGCATTCCAGGCAGGATCACGTCCGCGCAATCGGCAAGCTTGTCCTGCATCGCCCGCAAGGTGTCCGGGGTGATGGTCGCCGCATTGGCCAGCCGGTTACCATAAATCGCCACGCCGGGCAGGTTGAGCAGTAGCCGGAACTCATGCTCAATCACATGATCGGTTGCCAGCGTCAGCAGGCCGATAGCCGCCTGTGAGCGGATTTCCGCACTCAGTTCATAGGGCAGAGATTGCAGGTTGATCGACATGGTCGGTTCCTGTGGTGCAACGGTTAGTGGAGTTTAAGGGCGAGTACACTTTCAAGAAAATCGTAGCTCCAGAACCGCAGAAAAGCAACCTATAGTGATTCTGATTAACTTTTGAACACCTCGTTGTAGGAGCGTTCCCTGGACGCGATTCGCGGGCATGGCCCGCTCCTACGGTGCTTCGGGTTCGGAAGAAACAAAAACAGATACAATTCTTGTTCAGAATCACTACACATGCGAGCAGGCATCAGGGCAGGGGCAGCTTGGCCATGCGTCCGCCGTCCACGGTGTAGATTTGTCCAGTCACAAATGCCGCCGCGTCCGAGGCCAGCCACGCCACGAGTTCCGCGACTTCTTCAGGAGTTCCGGTGCGCCCCACCGGATGGATGCCTCCGATGTCCTTGCGAAACTGCTCCGGAGCGGGCATGGCGTTGATGAAATCCACGTTGAGTTCGGTGTCAATCCAGCCCGGTGCCACGGCGTTGCAGCGAATCCCCTCCGGGCCATGATCCACCGCAACCGCACGGGTGAGCCCATGCAACCCGGCCTTGGAGGCGCAGTAAGCTGGATGCCGGGGATTCGACCCCAGCCCCTCGATGGAGCCGATGTTGACAATCGCCCCCCGCCCGCGCAAGAGCGGGAGGGCGTGCTTGATCAGCAGGAACGGTGCCCGCAGGTTGACCGCGAGGGTGCGCTCCCAATCGGTCAGCGGCATTTCCGCCACCGTGCCTTCGAGCATCACGCCCGCATTGTTGACCAGAATGTCCAGCCGACCTGCTTGAGATTTCAGTTGGGCGATGACCGCTTCCGGCACTTCCGGATCAGCAAGGTCCGCCCGGATGGTCTCGAAGCCGTCCGCATTCTGCCGCTGGGCGGTGAACACGCGGATGCCGTCCACCGCAAAACGCCGGGCACAGGCCAGCCCGATTCCGCTGCGACCGCCCGTCACCAGTGCCACCTTTTGCACCGACTCGCTCATGCGACCGCCTTTCCGCCGTTGACCTCCACCAGTGCCCCACACATGTAGCGCGACTGCTCCGAGGCCAGAAATCGCACCACGTCGGCGATGTCCTCTGGCTCCGCGATCCGGCCCAGCGGCACTGAGGCGTTCAGTTCTGAAACGGCACGATCCGGGTCAAGTCCGCGAATCTCGAATCCCGTCCGCAGCATCGGCGTGTTGACCTCGTTGGGGCAGACGGCGTTGACCCGGATGCCCTGATGCGCATGGTCCTTGCCCAAGCACTGCGTCAAGGAGGCCAGCGCCGCCTTGGACATGCAGTAGAGCGGATGGTTCGGCCCCGGATAGACCCCCCAGCACGATGCGACGTTGACAATGGCCCCGCCACCCCGCTCGGCAAGCATCGGAATCGCCGCCCGGCAAATGCGAAACGGCGCTTCGACATTGACGGTCACCGAAAGCTGGAAATCCTCGTCGCTGGCTTCCGTCACCGGACCACGGCGGATGATGCCCGCGTTGTTGACCACGATGTCCAGCCCGCCCAAAGCTTCCACCGCTCGCTGCGGCAGGGCATCGCAATAGTCCGGATCAGACAAATCACCCGGAAGCTTCACATCCCCGGCAATTTCCCCTGCGTGTTGGTCCGCTCCGGCGACCGCCGCACCGGACGCAGACAGGGCTTTCACAATCGCCTGCCCAATGCCGCCCGCTGCACCCGTGACCAACGCCTTCTTTCCGGACAAATCTATCAAGTCCATCCTCTTCCTCTTTTTACCAATTCAAGCACACTTATTTCTTCTGAAAAAACACGGCTCCATCTTGATCTTTCGGATTCTCTGAGGCAAGGTGAAACGCTCTCTTTTTTGCGACGGGCGGAGAGTGCCTCCGCCCGATGCCATTCATTCTTTCCACCACCGGACTGTCATGAGCGCATCCCGTCCGCGCAAACGCGGAGGCAGCGAGGCCCGCCGCCGTTTCACTGCCGAGCGCCGTGATCCCATGCTGGGAACCCTCTCCCGCAACCTGCCGATTGTCGAACCGCTGGATCCGGAGCAGGTCGAGCGCATTGACCACGAATCCATGCGCATCCTCGAAGAGGTCGGCGTGATCTTCCGCGACCCGATTGCGCTGGAGGACTGGAAGCAGGCAGGAGCGAGAGTGGATGGCGAGCGCGTGTACTTTGATCGAGGGCACATCCGGGAGCTGATTGCCAGCATTCCCTCCAACATCACGCTCCACGCCCGCGATCCCAAAAAGACCGTCCAACTTGGCGGTCCGCACTCGATCTTCGTGCCAATGACCGGAGCGCCCTACTTGCGCGACTTGGAGGACGTGCGGCGCAATCCGACGCTGGAGGACTTGGCGACCTTCCACAAGCTCTGCCAGATGCTGCCTGCGATTCACTCCTCTGCGCATCACATCGTGGAACCGATGGACCATCCGGTGCCGCATCGCCACCTGCGCATCACCTACTCGTCCATGAAGCACTCGGACAAGACCTTCATGGGCATGACCACCTCCGGGAAGAACGCCGAGGATGTTCTGGACCTGTGCGCAATCCTCTTCGGTGCGGATTTTCTGGAAGAGCATCCGGTGGTGACGGGCAACATCAACGGCAACTCGCCGCTCGTCTGGGACGCGACCATGCTCGGTGCGCTGCGGGCCTTTTCCCGGCGCAACCAGTCGGTGCTGTGTTCGCCGTTCGTGCTGGGCGGGGCAAACACCCCGGCTTCTGTGGTTCCCTCGGTGGTGCAACTCAACGCCGAGGCGCTTTCCGCGCTGGCCTACACGCAGGTGGTGCGCAAGGGCACCCCGGCGATTTACGGGCACTACCTCTCCACCGTCTCCATGCAGTCTGGCGCACCGATGGCCGGGACTCCGGAAATCTCGCTGATGAACTTCATGATCGGGCAGCTGGCACGGTTCTACGACGTGCCGTGGCGCACCTCCAACACGCTCGGCGGGGCAAAGACCTTCGATGCCCAGGCCGGCTACGAAAGCGCCTCGACGCTGATGGCGGTCCTGCTTGCCGGAGCGCACTACCTCTGGCATTCTGCTGGGTGGAACGAAGCCGGAATGCACTGCTCAATTGCCAAGTTTGTCGTGGATGCCGAACAGTGCGCAATGGGCTACCGCATGACCGAAGGCCCACGCTGGGACGACTTTGACGAGGCGCTGGCCGCCGTCCGCGACATCGGCCCCGGCGGACACTACCTCGGCCATCCGCACACGCTGGCCAACTTCGAGCGGGCCTTCTTCATGCCCCAACTCTTTGACAACAACTCCATCGAGCAGTGGAAGGCCGAAGGCTCCAAGGAAATCACGGAACGGGCACTGGGCTACGCCAAGAAATTGCTGCGCGACTACGAAGAGCCTAAACTGGATCAAGCCGTCAACGAGGCACTGCTGGACTACATCGCCCGCCGCGAACGGGAAATCCCGGAAGATCAGGGCTTGAATGAAACCTATTAAGACACGACTTTCCTTGTGCCTGCATAAGGCCTTGTTTAATGTGTAATTACACATTAAAGTAAGTCAACCCTTCTCCTAGAGGAGAACATGACCAAACGCGAACTTCTGAAGGTGCTTAAGAAGGCGGGATGGCAGCTCATCCGAGAAGGAAAGCACGAAGTGTAGGGAAAGGACGGGCAAACGATTCCGATCCCAAGACACAAGGGGGACATTCCGGTTGGGACAGCCAACAACATCCTCAAGCGAGCCGGAATCAAGCAGAGCTAGCGAGCTACGAAAAAAGGATTATGGAATACTTCAATGCGGTTTTCACAGAAGAAGACGCTTCTGTTTTAGTCTCGATTCCTGATGTGGAAATCTGTGAGACGTTCGGGGGTTGTTGGGAGGAAGCCTACGAAAATGCGGTGGATGCCCTCGCTGCCTGCCTATCGGTTCCAGAAACGATCGTTCATGCCAAGAGTTCGCTCGACCTATTGCAATCGAAGCACCCAGACGCTCAGATTATCCCGATTCCGGTGGACGAGAAAATCAAGCAGTCCTACGAACAAACCAAGCGGTTTAACGTGATTTTCCCTCAGAGCTTGCTGACTGCTGTTGATGAGTACCGAGCCAAAACAGGCTGGAAGCGCTCCGCATTTTTGGCGGTTGCCGCTAAGGAGTATATTGAATCTCACTAAAACCAAGGAGATCTGTGCAATTTGAAGGAATCTACACCCCGATCATCACGCCGCACACGGAAGACGGGGCCATTGACAAGGAAGCCTTTGCGGAGGTGGCGGAGTACCTGATCGCCTCTGGAGTCCACTGCATCGTGGTGGGTGGCTCCACCGGAGAGTACTACGCCCAGACCAACGAGGAGCGCATCGAGTTGATGAATTTCGCCCGCGAGGTCATCAACCAGCGCACCCTGCTGATGGTCGGAACCGGAGCCACGCGCACGGAGGATTGCGTGATGTTCGCCAAGGCCGCCAAGGAGTCGGGGGCGGATTTTCTGCTGATCAACTCCCCGCCGTATGCCGTGCCGACCGATCTGGAGAACGCAATGCACGCGCTTCAGATTGACCGGGCCGCAAACCTGCCGATCATGCTCTACAACTATCCCGGACGCACCGGAACCCACATGGGCGAGGAGTTTCTGGACCGGGTGGGACGCTCGCCGAATTTCTGCGGCATCAAGGAAAGTTCCGGGGACATCAACCGCGTCCACCTGCTCGCCCGCGACTATCCGCACATCGGACTGTGCTGCGGCATGGACGACCAAGCGCTGGAGTTCTTCGCGTGGGGAGCGCGGTGTTGGGTTTGCGCTGGCTCCAACTTCCTTCCCAAGGAACACAACGCCCTCTACGAAGCCTGCGCCCTCGAAGGCGATTACACCAAGGGGCGGCGCATCATGTCAGCGCTGTTGCCTTTGATGCGCGTGCTGGAGCAGGGCGGAAAGTTCGTGCAGAGCGTCAAGTACGGCTGCGAGTTGGAAGGGCTGCGCCCCGGATCGCCGCGAGCGCCGCTACGCCCCCTCACCAAAGACGAGAAGCGCGAACTGGAGCAGGTGATTCGCACCCTGAAAACCACGATTTCCAACATCCTAGCGGAAGGCTGATCCATGTCTGATTTGTTGACTCACGAAGAATATCTTGCGCTCGCCAAGAACCTCAGCTTCCCGAGCACCAGCTTTGTGGATGGCTCCTTCCGGGCGGCACAGTCCGGTAAGACCTTTCCTACGATCAATCCCGCCACGGGAGCAACGCTCGCCGAAGTCGCGGCGTGTGGTCCGGAAGATGTGGACTTCGCCGTGCAGAAAGCACGGGAGGCGTTTGACGACGGTCACTGGCGCTGCCAGCATCCGAACGAACGCAAGGAGGTGCTGATCCGGCTGGCCAAGTTGATTTCCCGAAATCGGCGGGAACTCGCCGTGATGGAAAGCCTCGACAGCGGCAAGCCGATCCGCGACTGCGAGACGATTGACGTTCCGGAGACAATCCACACGCTCAAGTGGCACGCGGAGCTGATTGACAAGCTCTACGACCAAACCGCCCCTGTGGGCGAGGATGCACTGGCGGTGATCAGCCGTGAGCCGATTGGCGTGGTTGGAGCCGTGTTGCCGTGGAACTTTCCGATGCTGATGCTGGCATGGAAGATCGGCCCTGCGCTTGCCGCCGGGAATTCCGTGATCGCCAAGCCCGCCGAACAGACTTCGCTGACCGCTCTGCGGATTGCCGAACTGACGATGGAGGCAGGGGTTCCTGCGGGAGTGCTGAACGTGCTGACCGGATTCGGCCCGGAGGTGGGCGAACCGCTCGGTCGGCATCCGAACGTGGACATGGTGAGCTTCACCGGGTCCACCGAAACGGGGCGGCGCTTCCTGCACTACGCGGCGGACTCCAACCTCAAGAAGGTGGTGCTGGAGTGCGGCGGCAAGAACCCGTTCGTGGTCTTCGACGACGCGGAGGAACTCGACTTGATCGCCGAGCATGTCGTCAACGGAGCCTTCTGGAACATGGGAGAGAACTGCTCGGCGGCCTCCCGGCTGATTGTCCATGAGGCGGTCAAGCAGCCCCTGCTGGAACGCGTACTGGCCCGGGCCGGGGAATGGCGCACGGGCGATCCGCTCAATCCGGTCAACCAGCTTGGGGCGCTCGTGGATCAGGAACACTTCGACAAGGTCTGCTCCTATTTGGAGCAAGGCAAGACAGCGAAGGCAAAACTCATTTTGGGTGGCAGCGCGGTTGATGGCGTTTACGTCGAGCCGACTATCTTCGATGGGGTGTCCCCAGAAGCTTCGCTGGCCCGCGAGGAAATCTTCGGCCCGGTCCTCTCCGTCCTCACCGTCACCAGCAACGATGCCGCCATCGCTCTGGCAAACGACACCGATTATGGCCTGACCGCCTCGGTCTTTTCTGGAAACGCCAAACGCGCCCTCCGCGCCGCCCGCGCCCTGCGGGCCGGGACCGTCACCGTCAACTGCTACGGCGAAGGTGACATCACCACGCCTTTTGGCGGATACAAGCAGTCCGGCTTCGGCGGACGCGACAATTCGATCCACGCCCACGACCAGTACACGGAACTCAAGACCATCTGGGTGGACCTCTCCGACCGAGCCGCTGGGGAGGCGGTGGAATGACAAAAGAGCCTGGGGTGGAATGTCCACCCCAAAACCCAATCGGGACTTCCTGAACCCTAACCCATCCCATGCAATGTCCAATCGCTTGAAAAGTGTTCTGCTCCTTGTGCTTTTTGCATCCGTTGCATGCTCCAAGGCGGTGACCACCAGCAAAACGATCCCCATGCCAAGTGGGCCGATTGAGACGGTGAACCAGTGCCAAGTTCTGGACACCCACACCTACTGCTTGTCCGCTCAAGCCCCGGCTCCTCCCGCGACACCCGGACCATGGGGAGAGCTTTCGGCCTACTCCCCTGAAGTGTTCTGTGCTTCTGACTTGCCCGCCAACATTTGTGACGAAATCACAACCGCCCTGCTGGCAGCGGCTGTAGAATGGGGGAACTATGGTCCACTGGAGTACTGGGTCTTGGGCATTGACCAACCAGCGGCTCAGACCCTGACTAAGCTTTACTGTGGACGACGTGACCAGCGGGGACAGTTTGCCAAGGCCCGCTGCCTGCGGAGGCACAACAACTCGCGACATGGATTTGAGTCCTATCGTGCAACCGGAGCAGAAGCCGTTGCCTCTGGCAGGCCCAGAGGAAGTGCGGGTCTGAATGGAAATCGTGACTGGGGAATTCATTTTTTCACATCGTCACTCCCCGTCGGGTTCACGGATCTGTTCAAGGTTCCGGGGGTCGAAGAGCAGAAGACGGTCTTTCACGAGTACTTTCATGCCGTGCAGCACTCACACATCCAAACCAAAGACCGGAACCAGCGGGATCAACTCCTTGGCCCGGTCTGGTTCAACGAAGGAGGTGCCGAGTACATGGCCCAAAAGGCGACCAAGAAGTTGCGAGAGTCTGGGGCACTCCCTGAATTGAACGAAACGGGCCGCTGGCCCTTTGTCTTCAAAGAAAAAATGCAGAGAAAGCTCAGGAAGGGTCTGAAAAAGCTGAAAAGCTGCTCTGGCCTACGGTTGCAGGACTTGACCTACGAGACACCTTGCAAAGGCGCCCACTACGATTTGGGAGCTTGGGCACATGCCTACCTTGACCATAAGTTCGGCTCGCAGGCATTGCTGGGAACCTTCTACCCCAGCCTCAACGAATTGGGCTGGGAGGGGGCGTTCACGAAGGCTTACGGCATAACCTCCGAAGAGTTCTATACGGAGTTCGATCAATTTCTGAAGCTGCCGCTCAATCAGCAGATGGCGATCCTCCCCTAGCCTAAGCGATTTTTCCACAGAGCGGCTAAATCCAGAGACGGCACGGAATCACACTTCATCAGAGACCATGTCCCAATCCATCAAGGTCGGCAACATCAATCACGGCAACCCCGGGGTTTCGGGGTGGTACGCGATTCTTCCAGAGCCGGAGCCGCCCCGGATTTTGGAGGAAGCGATCACCGCCGGCTGGCTGGTGATCGGCGGTGGCTTTGCGGGGCTGTCGGCGGCCCGGCGGCTCCAGCAACTCCGGGAGGGAGAGCGCATCGTGTTACTGGACGCAATCCGCATCGGCGAGGGCAGTTCCGGGCGCAACTCCGGTTTCATGATTGATCTCCCCCACGACATCAGCACGGACAGCTACGCCGGAGCCGTGGAGCGCGATGTCCAGCAAACCCGGCAAAACCGCTACGCCATTGACTTTGCCGCCGGAGCCGCCGAGGAATACGGATTTGCGCAAGAGGTGTTCAATCCGTGCGGGAAGATCAACGCCGCCGCCAGTGAATCCGGAGATCAGCACAACCGGGAGTACGTGGAACACCTGAAGGCGATGGGGGAAGAGGCCACCTGGCTGGATGCGGCAGACATGAAGCGCATCACCGGAAGCGACTACTACCTGAGTGGGCTACTCACGCCCAAAACGGTGACGATCCAGTCGGCGGCCTACGTCCGGGGCTTCGCGGCGGGGCTTTCCCCGCAGGTGGAGATTTACGAAAACACGCCCGTGGTTGCGCTGGAGCGGCGCGATGGCGTTTGGACCGCACGCACACCGCAAGGCTCCGTCTCCGCACCCAAGGTGATCCTCAGCGTCAACGGACACCTCCAGAGCTTCGGCTTCCTCAAGCGGCGGCTGATGCACATCTTCCTCTACGCCTCGATGACCCGTGCCCTGAGCGAAGCAGAGATGCACAAGCTTGGAGGCGAACCGAGTTGGGGCGTGGCTCCGGCCAATCCCTTCGGCTCGTCGGTCCGCAAGATTTCCGGGGTCGGCGGACACCGCATCCTGACGCGCAACAAGTTCCACTTCTCGGCCTCGCTGGAAGCGTCCGAACGCGACATCCAGCGGGCGGTGCGGGATCACGACCGCAGCTTTCGGCGGCGCTTCCCGATGCTCAAGGATGTGGAGATGGAATACCGCTGGGGCGGACGCTTGTGCCTGAGTTGGAATAGCGTCCCGGTGTTTGGCGAATTGGAAGAGGGACTGTTTGCGGCCTGCTGCCAAAACGGGCTGGGCGCATCCAAAGGCACACTCTCTGGAATGCTGGCGGCAGAATACGCCTCCGGGTTCGAGAACTCCTACATCAAGGACTACCTCAACGAAGCCCAACCCACCCGTCTGCCTCCGGAGCCGTTTGCCACGATTGGTGCCACCGCCTACCTCAACTGGCAAGAGTGGCGGGCGGGGCTGGAAAAATGAGCCGCCGCTGAACGGCTTAGAGTTCCGGGAGAATTCCGGCCTAGTAGAGTTCGCCCAACTGCTCTCGATAGGGTGTCAGGTCAAAGCCTTTTTCCTGAAGCCAGCCCTCATTGTAGTACGTCTCCAAGTAGCGTTCTCCGCCATCACAAATCATGGAGACGACACTGCCGTTCTCTCCGCGCTGGTTCAGTTCCGAGATGAGTTGGAAGGCCGCATAGACGTTGGTTCCGGTGGAGCCGCCGCATTTGCGGTTCAGGAGCTTTTCCAGAAAATGGATCGTGGCATAGGCGGCGGCATCCGGGACCTTGATCATCCGGTCAATGACCGAGGGGAGGAAGGAAGGCTCCACACGAGGCCGACCAATGCCCTCGATGTTGGAGGCTTTCCAGAAAGTCAGAGTGGAGTCTCCTGTTTGGAAAGCGTCATAAAACACCGAATTCTGAGGGTCCGGAACACAAAGCCGAGTCTGACGGCGCTTGTAGCGGAGGTAGCAGCCAATCGTGGCGGACGTTCCGCCCGTGCCCGCGCTGATCACGATCCAAGAGGGTTCGGCAAACCGTTCGCGCTGCATCTGCGTGAAGATGGACTCGGCGATGTTGTTGTTGCCCCGCCAGTCCGTCGCCCGTTCGGCAAAGGTGAACTGGTCCATGTAGTGTCCGTTTTGCGCTTTTGCCAACCTCGCGGCCTCCGAGTAGATGTCCTTGGCCTCCACAAAGTGGCACTGCCCATCATAAAAGTTGATCTGATCAATCTTCTCCTGCGAGGTGCCTTTGGGCATGACCGCGATGAAGGGTAAGCCGAAGTCTTGCGAAGTAGGCTTCGGAAACCGCCGTGCTGCCCGAAGAGGATTCGATGATCGGGGTGCCCTCGGAAATCAAGCCGTTGCAGAGTCCGTAGAGGAACAAGGAGCGGGCGAGGCGGTGCTTGAGGCTCCCCGTCGGATGGGTGGATTCATCCTTCAGGTAGAGGTCAACCTACTTGGCCGAGGGCAAGTCCACCCAGATGAGGTGGGTGTCCGACGAGCGTTGGAAATCCGCTTCAATCGTGGTGATCGCTTGGTTGACCCAATCTCTCATCCGAGTCACTTTGTCCCGAAAATCCGGTCTCCGGCATCGCCGAGTCCGGGAAGGATGTAGGCGTGGTCGTTGAGCTTGTCGTCGAGGGCTGCCGCATAGACAGGCACATCGGGATGCTCCTCGTTAAAATGCCGCACACCTTCCGGGGCGGCGAGCAGGCAGACGAAGCGGATGGAGGTCGCACCGCTTTCCTTGAGCCGGGAAACGGCGGCGGCTGAGGAATGTCCGGTGGCCAGCATCGGGTCCAGCACGATCACGAGCCGCTCCTCCACGGGATCAGGAAGCTTGAGATAGTACTCCACTGCCGCCAGCGTTTCCGGATCGCGGTAGAGGCCGATGTGCCCCACACGGGCGGAAGGGATCATGGCCAAGAAACCGTCCAGCAATCCCATTCCGGCCCGCAGGATCGGCACGAGGCAGAGCTTCTTGCCGCCCAAAAACGGTGCGTTCATCTTCTGCAACGGCGTTTCGATCTCCTCGTACTTCAACGGCAAATCCTTGGTCACCTCATAGGCCAGCAGCATTCCGACCTCGCGGACGAGATCGCGGAAGCCCTTGGTGGAGGTGTCCTTGATGCGCATCAGCGAGAGCTTGTGCTGCACGAGTGGGTGGTTGATGTGAGTAAACTTTTCAGACATGGAATTCTCCTGAACGGGTGAGCAAAAATCAGAACACGGTGCCGTCGCTGGCAATTTGGATTGGCGGCGCACCGTCCGGACGTTTGGTGTGAGCAAGGGCGCGTCCGGCACTCCAGGTGCCGCCTTGCAGAATGCGGCTCAGCGGCAACGCTTCCGGAGTGCGCTTCAACTCGGCGCGAACACCTTGGGCGATTTCATCGAGCAGGCAAACGGTCAGCGCCCGCCACTCGACAATCACCTCCGAATCCACCGCATGAGTGGACTTCAGAACCTCTGAATGCTTGGGTTCCAGCACCCCAAGGTCCACGAACAGCCCGCCATTGCGATACTCTGGAAGTCCGGTGAGTGCGTCCAAGTCCACAATGCGCAGGCCCGATTCCTCCAGCGGCTCCACCAGCGAGTACGCCAGCCACTGCGAAAGCTTGTGAAACGGAATCAAGCCGTCGGTGAGGCCATCGGCCTGCACCACCGGATGCCGCCAAACATCGCCGAGCGGCTGTCCGTCCATTTCCAGACGTGAGGGCCAGATGCGGCTGAAGCAGTCCAGCAACGCACGCAAGATGGCCGCTGCCGGAAGCGAATGGGAGCCGTCCTCATTTGGAGTGGCTTCGCCCCAAAACCAGTCGGCCAAATCGCCGATGCGGGCTGGAGCGCCACCAAATTGGCTGGGGCGGGTGGTCAGCCCCTCGCCAAGTTTCCGGAGCAGTTCCGCCCGTGCCTCCAAGCCCACCAGCGGGTTGTCGTCCGTAACCTGAAACCCCTCCGCCAGCTTTTCGGTGCGGAAGTTTCGGAGTCCTTCGGCATCCGCCTGAAAAGGCCTGCCCGGATTGCTGGAAAACGCACCATCGGCGAACAGGTAGAAGCTGGCAAGGGCAAGTCCTTCGGAGCGTCCGTGGGTGCGACGGTCCAGAGGGTTCTGAAACCACCAATCGGCTCCGGCTCCGGCATCCAGCAACACGCTGGTGACGGCGAGTTCAAACTGCACGCGCAGGCGTTCGCGGGCATCGGTTTCGGCACGAGGCCGCAAAACCGGAGTGGCGTGGTCCACGCCATCCACCACAAAATGCCGCCAGCGGCTGTGGTGCGGGATGTCGAGTTCGGGATAGTTCTTTCGGATTTCGGCGACCACCGTTTTCACTGCTTCGGGCAGGCGTTCCGGAACCAGCCGGAAATGCTCCAGCCGATCCGCTTGTGCCGCGTCGTACACCATTCTGCAACGTTCCCGGATCATCTCTGGAGAACGCAAGTGCGTGATGGCTGCCTCTGCGTCCATGCTCAAAACTCTCCCAAGTCGCGTCCCGTGGTTTCTCCCAACGCGCCGGGGTCGATGGTTTCGGCAGTGAAGTAGCCCGCCGCTTTTTTTGCGTCCATTTCTACCTTCGCATCGTCCGGAATCTGGTCGTCTGGAATCGCCACGCGCTCGCCGACTGTGATGCCCTGCCCAGCGATGGCGTCGTATTTCATGTTGCTCATCGAAACGAGATGGTCAATGTGGGTGATCCCCAGCCAGTGCAGCACGTCTGGCATGAGCTGCTGAAAGCGCATGTCCTGCACTCCCGCGATGCACTCGGTGCGCTCAAAGTAGGTTTCGGCGCGGTCCCCGCCCTCCTGCCGCTTGCGGGCGTTGTACACGAGAAACTTCGTGACCTCGCCCAAGGCGCGGCCTTCCTTGCGGAAGTACGCGATCACGCCCGCGCCTCCCTGCTGGGCGGTTTCCACACAGACCTCGATGCCGTGGATGAGGTAGGGGCGGCAGGTGCAGATGTCCGAGCCGAACACGTCCGAGCCGTTGCATTCGTCGTGAACGCGGCAAGCGAGCTTGCGCTTGGAATCGGTGATCGCCTCCGGATCGCCCACGATGTACACCGTGATGCTGCCAATCGGCGGAAGAAACACATGGTGGTCCGGTCGGGTGACAAGTTCCGGAAACATGCCCCCGGTTTGCTCAAAAAGACTGCGGCGCAGTTGCGACTCGTCAATGCCAAAGCGCTTGGCCACGCCCGGAAGATGCCAGACCGGTTCGACCGCAACCTTGGTCACGGCGACCTCACCGGACTCCAGCAGGAAGGTTCCGTCCGGCTCCAGACGCCCTTCCTTGACGGCCATCTGGAATTCTGGAAGGTGCAGCCGCGCCTTCGTCACCGCAATCGTTGGGCGGACATCCAAGCCGGAGTTCAACTCATCCGCAAACACTTCTCCAACGAGGTGACCAAAGGGATCGAGCGATACAATCTTTTCCGGGTCGCTCCACTGCGGATACGGCCCGAATGGTACAATCGGCGTGGTGTCGGTGAGGTCCGGCACGTGGTCCGCATCCAGTTGCCCGGAGGCCACCGCAAGGGCGCGGTAGATGGCATACGAACCGGAGTGGGTGCCGATGACGTTGCGCTTGGCCGGGGTTTGCACCGAACCGATCACCGGGCCTCGGATTTTGGGATCGGCCTCCCCCCACTGGATTTTCGGGCCGCGCTGTTCCTTACGCCCCGGATGGGAGGTCAATACGATGTGTTTGGGTTTGTCCATGCTCATTGCTGGTTGAGGGAGTTCCCGTGCCGAAGCGCGACAACAAATCACTACCATACCCAAAAATTGCCTAGGAAGGCAACCCGGAAAAGCAGATTGGGTGCGGAAAATTTCAGAATGCCGCCGTCGGCAAAGTCCGGCGGGCTTTGGAACGGAAGGCGATTTGGAAGCTCACGCCCCCTTGGATTCCTGCCGAACTTCGGAGGCCAGCCGCCCCAAGGCGTAGTCGTCAAGGTCGGCGAATTTCATCCACTCGGCCAACCGGGGCTGCACGCGCCGCACTTCCCGAAAGAGTTCCTGCGCGATGTGGCGGTAGCCCGGATGTCCTTGGGGGGTGCTGCGCAACTCCACGAGCCATGTCAGCGCCCGCAGGTTGACGTGCATGGACCAGCGGATGCGATAGGCCATCGGCACCACATACTGGGCTTCGTGCGGAAAATCCTCTGCAATCGTCTCAAACGCTTCCGCCGCCTGCGCCATTGCATCATGGTAGGGCTGGGAGAGCTTGGTGTCTTCCAGTTCCGCTGGGGTGTCGTAGCCGAAGCGTGTGGTCAGCGGCTGCCGCCATTGCGTGAGCATCCGGTGGCGGTGCAGGTCGCGGTACATGCCGTAGTCGCCCAGCAGGTCGAAGGTGTAGAACACGCGCTCCAACGCCCGTGGTGGCTTGTGGCGGCGGTGTTCGCGCAGGGCAATGCTTTCCCGGACAAGGCGCTCGCGCTCAGCGTCGGGCAGTTCCCGTACCTGCGCCTGCACCTGCGGAAGCGGCAATGCGGTGTGTTCGTACAGCAAGGCCGCAATCAGTTTTTCCTCGGCATCCGCATCCCATTCCACCAAACGCACTTCCCCGGAAGATCCGGGCGGGATCGCAAGCGGCTCGGCACTAGCTGACTCAAGCTGTGCCGCCACCGACCGAATGTGCTGCTGCAAGGCTCCCGTGAAGTCCGCATAGCTTTGGAAGTGCCGATGCTCCGGATGGGCGCGGCGGATGAAGGACGGGGCGACCTTCGCCAGTTCCTCCCACGCGGTTTGGGCGATGTCCTGAAACTCCTGAAGCGGTTCAATGCGAAGCCGGGCGATGAGGCTTTCAAAGAACCGTCCGTTACCGAACACACCCATGTTCGTGAGGGTTGCGGCGGGTAGCAGCCCTCGGATGAGGTCGAAGCCCAAGGCGCGGACTGAGCGTTCGTAAGCGGCCTCCGGCGTGTCCGGATCGCGGGGCAGGCGGCTGCGGACGTACTCGCGGACGGGTTCGTTGAGTTGAACGTAGGTGTCGAACAGCGTGCGGCAGGCGCTCAGGTAGCGTTCCCGATGCTCCGAATTGAGCAGACGCGGCTCCTTGTAAAAGCGATAATCGCCCGCAACTTTCTGTCCGAACGAAACATAGCGCGTGGACTTCTCCAGCGGCGAGCCGCCGATGCGGGCGTCTTCCAGCGTTTTGGTCGCCAGAATCGAGACTTCCTCCACCGCCAGATGTGCCCCGCCGAGTTCGCCGATGGAGTCGTCCCCGTAGCCATCGAGAATGCGGTCGTAGAACGACTGGGCGCGTCCGACTGCCAGTGCGGAGGCTTGGGCGGAACTTCCCGTGCCGCCCTGAATCGCGGAAAATTCAGCGGCCTCGTCATCAATGAACTCCCGAAGCAACAGCCGCCGCAACCCCAGCGTGGAGCGGGAGTAGCGGGAGAAGAGTGCGCCCTTGATCACCTCCGGGAGGTTCGTGAGCGCAAAGATGGAGCGATCGGTGTTGGTGACGTAGGGCGCGAGCCGCGCTTGTTCGTCTGGAGTGAAGGACTCGCCAGTCAATGGGGAAGCAAGCTAGTGGGGCGGAACCGGAGGCACGGCCCCGCCCTCAAGATTATGCCGCAGGGAGGCCGACCGAATTGGGCAGTGCCTCGGCTTGGGACTTGGGTTTTGGGAGGTCCGCATCCAAGAACTTAGTGACTTCGTTGGGCTGGTACTCGTCCTTGAGCAAATCACGGGTGAAGTCGAAGGTGGTGCGGGACGCATAGGCCATCGAGATCACGCCCGTGTCCATCCGGATCGCCTCCTTCGGGCACGCCTCCACGCAAAGCCCACAAAAGACGCAGCGCAGCTCGTCAATGTCGAAGCGCACCGGGTACTTCTCCACCGAAAGATCCGGGTGATCGCCCGCGTCAATGTGGATGCACTTGGCCGGACACACGGTCTCACACATGTAGCAGGCCACGCACTTGAGGAAGCCATCCTCCCGGCGCGTGAGCCGATGCCGTCCGCGCCAGCGCATCGACACGGGCCGCTGCTCTTCCGGATACTGTACCGTCACCACGTCCTTCGCCCCAAAGAGGTTGCGGAAGAAGTGGCTGACGGTCAGCCGGAATCCAGTGAAGATCGCCGGCAGATAGAGGGACTCCTTGAATCCGTCCACCCGCTGCATCTGTTTGACTTTGAGTTCCATCGAAAATCCTCCAATCAATTGTTGATGCTCAATTAATGTGTCGCTTCGGCAGGTTGGCTCTTCGAGGACTTGGCTGCATGCCTTAGGGCATCAAACATAACCAACACAATCCCCCCCAGAAAAACCAGAAACGAAACAATCAGCCATTCCATTTTACAAATCCTCCAATTCATCAATTTTTCGATAGGCCGCTTTTCGGATTTCGACATTCTGTGTTCACGATACAAGCCTTAGACAAAGATCAGGATGACCGCTGCCGTGGCCACGGTGTTCGCCAGCGAGAGCGGCAGCAGCTTTTTCCAGCCGAGCGCCATCGTCTGGTCAAAGCGGAACTTCGGCACGGTCCAGCGCAGTTGAATCTGGAACCAGCAACAGAAGACCACGAACACGGTGAACTTGGTGAACTGAAGCACCCGCACCAGCCACTCCGGGGCACTTTCCCAAAGATGGAGCCACGGCACATGGTAGCCGCCAAAGAAGAGCGTGGTGATCAGCGCGGCAACCCCAACGATGGCCACGTACTCCGCCAGCATGAACGCCGACCAGCGCATTCCCGAATACTCCAAGAAGTAGCCCGCGACAATTTCGGATTCGCCCTCCGGTGCGTCAAACGGCGCCCGCTTGGTTTCCGCCACCAAGGCCGTGGTGAAGAGCAGGAAGCCGAGCGGCTGGGTCAGGATTCCCCACTTGGGAATCAGGCTTCCGAACCAGTAGGCGTTTTGGCCGTCCACGATTTCACTGACACGGGTGGAGCCATAGACCATGAAGATGCCCATCAGCGCAAGCCCCATGAAGACCTCGTAGGAAATCATCTGCGCCGAAGCGCGGGTGCCGCCGAGCAGGGCGAACTTGCTGTTGGAACTGGCCCCGGCGAGGACTGCGCCATAAACACTCAGGGAGGTGATGGCGAAGATGAAGAGCAGTCCGGGCTCGATGTCCGTGATCTGAAAGGTGAAGCCTCCGAGGGGTGCAGCAATGGGCACAATCGCAAAAACCGAAACCCCGGCGATCAGCCCAAAGAACGGCGCAATCAGGTAGAGGAAGCGATCCGAGCCTTCCGGCATCGTGTCTTCCTTAAAGATGGATTTGAGGCCATCAGCGGCAATGTGCGCCAGCCCACGCCCCCGGAAGCTGCCAACGTTCGCCCGATTCGGGCCGACCCGATCCTGCACCATCGCGCTCCACTTGCGCTCCATCAGCGTCATCAAAGTGCCGAGCGGCATGGCGAACAGCATGATCATGAAAACAATCTTCAGGATCGTCTGGACCAGCGGAATCGAGAGAATTTCAAGCAGTAGGTTCATTTCCGTTCTCGGCCTTGCGGCAAAGGGTTCACACGTTGTCGAGGATTTGAAAGTGTGCTTCGGTGGGCGCTCGCATCACGCCGTTGATCGGCAGGATGTCCTGCGGGCACGCCGAAAACGCGACCACCACATCCACCTCGGCCCGTAGCACCACATAGCTCCCCGGAGTCGAAACCGGAGCCTCCCACGCCAAGCCGCCCTCCACGGTCCACGGGATGTGCATGAAGAGGTTGAGCGGACTCGGCGTTTCCGGCTCCTTGAGGCCGAGTTCCTTCATGCCTGCGGTGAGGTTGTCGGTGCAGTTGTCGTGATACTCCGTGCAGCCGAGCAAGCCAAAGCGCGGGTTGTCACACGCCGCCATCAGGGTGTCGTGAACGCCTCCGGACGTGTCCTCCATCAAGGTGAGGATCGGGCGTCGCTGGTTGGTCACGAGCGTGTCGCCCACCTCTGGACGCAGTTTCATGTAGTAGGGACGGCTGTGTTCCATGGACATGAACTCCGACAGGTCATCGGCCCGGAAGGCCCAAGTGTCCACCACCTGCGCTCCATGCGTGTTGATGACCTTCACGCCCTGTCCGGCCTTCACCTGAGCCGCCTTGCCTCGGCGGGCGGGGATGGTGATCACTTCGTTTGACATTTCACTCTCTTTACTAAATCGTAGGCTGAATGGCTTTGTTCGGCCAACTGTTCTCCACCGTAAACGACTGACCCAACGTTCTCAAGTGGCTGAATTCCTGCTCCCGCAGTTTTCCCCGGATTTCTTCAAAGGATTTCACCACATCCTCGGCATACAACTTTTCTCCACAATGCAGGCACACCTCCGCAGAGACTTTCATGGAAACCGTGTGTCCCCCACCGCTCAGGAGCTTTTCGACCTGCTTGCTCTGCAAGTCACCACCACAGACAGGGCATTTTTCAAATGGCCTCATTTTTTCATTCTCATTTTCCAATCAACCCACCGATCAGGATCTGGCCGATAGACCGTGATCAAAACAGCCCACGAGTTTTCTTGATTGTAGGCCCAAACACTATGGATTGGCTCCCCTGTAAAATTCTTACCCAGAATCAGACAGCTTGGATAAGGTTTGTCGGTTGGGTAATCCTCAATGATTTCGCCTTGAATCACCGAAGTGTAAATTTCTTCGTAGGTCAGATTGTCATCAACCGCCTCCTCGTCTGCGTGATTAGTGATTCTTACTTGAGTCTCCCGGATTGCCTGAATGATACTCTCTATCTCCATCCTTACCGATCCAGTTCCCCTACGGGGTCTGTCCGCCAAGAATCCCTGCCAGCTTGTCCGAATCCACGTTGCCCCCGGACACGACACAAACCACGTTTCCGCCTCCCGCTTGGCCGGAGAGTGCGGCCGCAACCGGGGCGGCTCCTGCCCCCTCAGCAATCACGTGATTCCGTTCGGCGACAATCCTGAGCGCGGAAGTCACTTCCTCCAGCGAAGTCACCAAGGAGCCATCCAGCAACCGACTCGCCAGCGGGAACATCTCCGGGAAGACCCTGGGAGAACTGATGCCATCCACCAAGCTAGGCGTGTGCTCGACTTCCGTCGGCTCGCCCGCAGCCAATGATGCGGCAAACGGCGCTCCCGTCTCCACCTCAGAGGCGAATAACTTCACCTCCGGTTTGAGCGAGCGCAGGGTGGAGGCAATACCGCAACTGAGACCACCGCCTCCATACGGGGTGATGATGGTCTCCACCTCGGGCAAATCCTCAAGGATTTCAAGGCCAATCGTGCCATTGCCCGCCATCACGGTCGGATTGCTGAACGGGTGAACAAAGAACCCCTCCATCCCTTCGAGCCTGTGAGTCTGGGCGACCTGCATCAATTCGGCGAACGAAGTTTTGACAACCTCCCCTCCGAGCCGTGCAATTGCGGCCAGCTTTGACTCGGGAGCGCGTTCAGGCACGACGACGGTGCAGGGTACCCCCAAGTGCTTGGCGCACCAAGCAACCGCTTGTCCGGTATTCCCAGGACTGACCGTCCACAATCCTTGACTGAGCTGTTCCTTGCTGGCCAAGCTCACGGTGTTAAACACCCCCCGCAGCTTGAAGGAGCCTACGGGCTGCAAATTCTCCAGCTTCAGGTAGATTCGGGCAGGCGCATCCTCCACGTTCAACCGCACCAGTGGAGTGCGAACCGCCACGCCAGCAATCCTGCTCTGTGCCGCTCGCACCTCCTCAATGCGAATCGGTTCATGAGGCTTCACAAAGTACCTTCCTTACCGTTGAAGTTAAGCGGGCAATTGTGAAAACAATTTGATCATCATCCAGATAATCGCAACCACCCCGGCAAAAGTAGCTCCCAATATCCACTGGATCAAAGTGATTCGTCCTTCAATACCGATCATGTCCGCTTTTGCGACAAGCACGGTCTCCCTCACCGATCCAACTCTCCTCCGATCATGTTGATGGAGCCGAAGATCGGCACGATGTCGGCGATGTAGTGTCCAACGGTCATGTGCTTCATGGCCTGGACGTAGTTGAAGCACGGGGGCCGCAACCGGACCCGCACGGGGTCGCCGGAGCCGTCCGAGACAACATAGAAGCCGACCTCGCCATTGCCGCCCTCGACGGCTGTGTAGGCTTCCCCTTCCGGAGGCTGGTGGCCTTCCATGACCATCTTGAAGTGCTCGATCAGCCCCTCGATGTTGCCGTAAACCTCCTTCTTGTCCGGATAATGCACCCAGCGCTGGTCGGTCATGATCGGGCCGTAGGGCATCTTGTCGGCGGCCTGCTCGATGATGGAAATGCTCTGGCGCATTTCCTCCATGCGCACGAGATAGCGGTCGAAGCAGTCCCCGACGGTGCCCACCGGAATCTCGAAATCAAGCTCGTCATAAACCGAGTGGGCATCGGAACGCCGCACGTCAAACGGCACCCCGCAGGCTCGCAACATCGGCCCGGAGAAACCGAAGGAAAGCGCGTCTTCCTTGGAGATCGGCCCCACGTCCTTGACGCGGTCAATGAAAATCTTGTTCTTCGAGAGCAGCTTGTCGCATTCGTCAAGGATGTCCTTCACCTTATCGAGCCGTTCCTGCAAGTCGTCAAGGAAACCGTCCGGAAGGTCGGTGGCGTTGCCGCCGAAGCGTGTCCAGTTGGTCGTCAGCCGTGCCCCGCTGACTTGCTCGACGAGTTCCCACAGGTACTCGCGGGCCTTGATGAACCAGAGGAAGAAGGTGAAGGCTCCCACTTCCATCGCCGCCGCGCCCACGCAGGTGAGGTGGTCGGTGATCCGGGAGATCTCGCCCATGATGACGCGGGTGAACTCAGCACGGCGCGGCACCTCGACCCCGTAGAGCTTTTCCACCGCCATCGAGTAGCCGATGTTGTTGAGCAGAGGCGAGACGTAGTTGAGGCGGTCGGTGTAGGGAATCACCTGAATCCACTTCGAGTTCTCGGACTCCTTCTCGAAGCCCCGATGCAGGTAGCCGATTTCCGGAACCATGTCCACGATCATCTCGCCATCCACATAGGTGGTGAAGCGCACGATTCCGTGCATGGCGGGATGGGCCGGCCCCACCTCAATCGCCATGATCGAGGTGTCCTCGTCCGCTTCGATAGGAATTCCGGAAAGCCGGGGTTCTGCGAGTGCGGTGTCCATGCTCATGCCCTTCCGTACTGGTTGCGTTCGTCAATTTCTCGCAGTTCGATGATCGGCTGCTGGCGGTCCATGGGATAGTCCTTGCGGAGGGGGTGCCCTTCGAACTGGTCGTACATGAGCAGGCGCGTGAGGTTGGGGTGTCCGGTGAACTCGATGCCGAACATGTCCCAGCACTCGCGCTCGTACCAGTTGACGACCTCCCAAAGCTCGTGGATCGAATCCACCCGGCAGTCGTCTTCCGGCAGCGGGGTCTTGACGCGCAGGCGGTGGCCGTGGGTGAGCGACTTGAAGTGATAGACCACTTCAAAGCGCGGATCGCGGCCTTGTTCAAAATAATCGACGGCGGTGAGGTCCACCATCAGCTCGAACTTGCAACGCGGGTCGTCGCGCAGGAACTGGCAGACGGGCACAATCGCGTCGCGCTTGATGCGGACGGTCTCATCGCCCCGGTGGTTGTGGAAGTCAAGCAGCGTGTCTGGAAACTGCTGCTGGAGCAGGGCGGTGAGCATCCCCGGGGCTTCAGATTCCGAAGCGGTAGTGGTCTTAGTCATGGGCGTGGGTCAGGACGGATTTTACCGCAGGGTCAGGACTCTTCGCGGAGTGCCTCTTTCTTGCGCTGATCGGCAGGGGAGTCGTAGCCCATGTGCGGGCGCACGACCACGTTTTCATCGGAGTACACATAGCCGGGCTTGGTGCTGCGGTTGCTCTTGGGGTTCTGCATGTTCTCCAGCACCTGCTTGTCCGAAATCTGGAAGTAGCGGCTGAGTTGATCCAGCTTTTGCTCGCGGTGCCGAGCCATCTCCGGGTTGAGCATCCCGCTCTTGACGGTCGGCCCGTCGTTCTGGATGCGGTGCTGCAACTCCATCAGGCCATCCAGCACCGCTTCCGGACGCGGCGGGCAGCCCGCGATGTACACGTCCACTGGAATCAGGCGGTCAATGCCCTGAAGCACCGAATAGTTCTGGTAGAAGCCGCCGGAGGACGCACACGCTCCAAAGGCCATCACCCACTTCGGCTCCGCCATCTGGTCGTAGATCGTCTTCAGCACCGGAGCCATCTTGTGCGTGATCGTGCCCACCACCCAGAGGACATCCGACTGCCTAGGCGAAAAACGCGGGATTTCCGCGCCAAAGCGCGAGATGTCGTAGTGGGAACACGCCGCCGCCATGTACTCCATCCCGCAACATGCGGTCACGAAGGGGTACTGGAACAGCGAGAATTTGCGCGACCAGTTGACCACGTTGTCGAAGGTGGTGGTCAGAAAGTCACCGTAGTTTGCAGCAGCCATGATTCTCCTAAGTTCGTGGTTCTGTCACTCCCATTCGAGCGCACCTTTTTTCCAATCATAGACCAACCCGAGCGTCAGCACCAAAATGAACACCATGCTGGCGATGAAGCCGAACCAGCCGAGTTCCCGGATCTGCACCGTCCACGGGTAGAGAAAGACGATCTCGACGTCGAACACCAGAAACACCAGCGCGGTCATGAAGAACTTGACGTCGTAGCGGTGCCCCTCCATGCCCTCACGAATGAATCCGGATTCAAACGGAGCCGCCTTTTCACGAGTGCGCAGCTTGGGGCCGATCACCAAACCAACGATGGTGAACACCCCCGCAAGGCCAACGCCCACAAGGATCAGGATCAGGATGGGAAGGTAGTCGTTGGTGATGGTCATGCAACGTTTCTTGGAGTGGACGAACAGGTCCGGTTAAAGTCTTCGCAGTATTTCATCGGCCCCTTGGATTGTCAATGGAATTCCTAGCGCACTGCCGTACCCGGAGCCGCGGCTTCCGGTGCCTCGACCACAGTGATCGTGATACCGTCGTCCGACGCGAGGACCATGCCTTCCGAAAGCTCCCCGCGCAGCTTAGCAGGCTTGAGGTTGGCCACGACCACCACGCGCTTGCCGAGCATTTGCTCCGGAGCGTAGAACTCCGCCACGCCGGAAACGATGCTGCGCAAGCGTCCCTCGCCCAAATCCACCTGCGAAACCAGCAGCTTGTCCGATTTCTCCACACGGCGGCACTCCCGGATGACCCCCACCTTCAACTCAATCTGCTGGAAGGTGTCAATACCGATTTCGTTTCCAGAGTCCGCAGCCTCAGCTTTTGGCTTGGGGGCGGCTTCGGGCTTGGCTTTTTTCTCTGGTTTGGGAGCCGATTGTGTGGAAGTCGCCTGCAATTTAGGAAACAGCGGGAACGGTTCGGGAAGCGTCGTGCCCGGCTGCAAACCTCCGGGAGTCAGTTGCTCAAACGCAAGCGTCTGCTCGGACAAGCCCAGCAGCCGACTCGCCTCTGCCATCTTTTCCGGCATAACCGGCTGGAGCAGTCCGACCAGAATGCGCGAGCAGTCCAACGCCGTGTACAGCACCGTTCCGAGCAGTTCGTGCTGGTCCGGCTCCTTGGCCAGCTTCCACGGCTTGTGTTCGTCAATGTACTTGTTGACCGCACTCGCGAGTTGGGTCACCAGTTCCAGCGCACGATGCGGCTGAAACTCGCGCACCCGTTCCCGGACGCGGCCCACGCCTTCCACAAACTCGCGGCGCAGGTTGGTTTCCAACTCGGCCAGTTCGCCGCACAGGGGCACCTGCCCGTCAAAGTTCTTACGGGAAAGCGTGATCGAGCGGCTGATGAGGTTGCCGAGGTTGTTGGCGAGATCACCGTTGTAGCGGGCAAGCGCGAGTTCTTCCGTGAAATTCGAGTCCTCCCCAAAGCTCATTTCGCGCAACAGGAAATAGCGCAGTGCGTCCACGCCCACGGTGTCCTTCAGGTCCAGCGGGCTGACGACGTTCCCCAGCGACTTGCTCATCTTGCTGCCGCCGATCACCCAGTGTCCGTGAACCACCAGCTTTTGGTAAACGGGCATCCCTGCCGCCTTGAGCATGCACGGCCAGTAGATGCCGTGCGTCTTGAGGATGTCCTTGCCGATGATGTGGTGGCAGTGCGGCCAGAACTTCTGGTAGTTCGGAGCGTCCGGCCAGCCGAGGGCATTGGGGTAGTTCAGCAGGGCATCGAACCAGACGTAGGTGACGAACTCACGGTCGAATGGCAACTCAATGCCCCAACTCAGACGGCTTTTGGGACGCGAAATACAGAGGTCTTGCAGAGGGGCTTCGAGAAAACGCAACAGTTCGTTGCGATAGCGTCCGGGATAGACCAACTCCGGATTGCCCTCCAACAACTGCACCAGCCAGTCCTGATAGGCGCTCATCCGAAAGAAGTAATTCTGCTCCTTGTGCGGTTGGGGCGGCTTTTGGTGGTCCGGACAGTCGCCCTCCGGGGTCAGTTCCGACTCGTCCAAGAAACGCTCGCAGCCGACGCAGTACAGCCCCTCGTATTCCTTGAGGTAGATTTCGCCCTGATCGTGGATTTTCTGCAACACCGCCTGCACCCGCGACTTGTGTTCCGGGTCGGTCGTGCGGATGAACTGGTCGTGCGCAATGTGCAACGGCGGCCACAATTCCCGGAACTCCGAAGCCATGCGGTCCACGAATTCCTGCGGGGCGATTCCGGCCTGTGCCGCCGACTCCGCGATCTTCTGCCCGTGTTCGTCCGTGCCCGTCAGAAAATACGCCTCCTCGCCAAACAGCCGCCGATAGCGCACAAACACATCCGTCGCAATCGTCGTGTACGCATGCCCGATGTGCGGGTGGCTGTTGACGTAGTAGATCGGAGTGGTGACGTAGAAAGTTTCGCTCATTTGATGCGTTCAGTCCGAGGGCAACACAATCCCCGGCTCTTCCGGGTGGGGACGATAGAGGACCAGCGTTTTGCCGATCACCTGCACCACCGCCACCTCCTCGCGTCCGTCCAACTCGGCGGCGCACTCCTTCTGCGAGATCGGACTGTTTTCCATCACCTTCACCTTGATCAACTCGTTGGCGAGCAGGCGGGCTTCGATCTGCTTGAAGGCGTCGTCGGTGAGTCCGGCCTTGCCGATGTTGACCACGGGTTTGAGGGCGTGGGCGAGTCCGCGCAGGTAGCGTTTTTGTGATCCGGTCATGCGGAAGGTGCAGTCGTCAGTGGTCAGTGGTCGGTTGCTCGATGCGGCGGGCGCAGCGAGTCCCTCAAGCCTTGATCTCCAAGCAAGCAGGCTACCAAGCGGCTCTGCGCCTCACAAGCCGATTCCCCCCCAATACATTTCAGCGCAGGGGCGGGTAGATGAAGCGGAAGTGGATCACCAGTTCGTCCTCCGTGAAGTCCTCTGGCAGCGCAGGCAGTTGCCCGGAAGCCAGCAGAGCGGAGATCACCGAGGCTTCCATCTCCGGCGAGGCCAGCACGACGTTGGTGACTTCGTAGGAATTCAGCATTCCAGAGCGGGACACGCGCACCAGCACAAAGACATCGCCTCCCTGCGGACGCAGGCCGCGTGCGTAATCCAGCGGCGGGTTGTTGCCCCAGGTGTAGCGCAGCGTCTTCGCCCAGCGGCCCATGTACGATTCATAGGGCCAGTCGTAGGAGTTGAGCGTGAAGAAGCCCCCGCCGGGCTGCCCGGAGTCTCCCATGCCCGGAGGTGGGGGAATGGCCGATGGTTGGTTTTGGGAAAGCGCTGGATTCGCGGGCTTGGGCAGTTCCCCCCCAGCTTGGAGCGCCCCGGAGAGTTTCAGGAGTTTCGGAGGCTCCGTCATGCCTTCGCGCAGAAACCACTGCTTCGGAAGCGGAGGAGGCTCCGCCACCTGTGGCACCACTCCGGCGGACTGCGGCTGGGGCGGGAGCGCGGGCTGACCCGGACTCCGTGCGGGACTCGGCAGATTGGGCTCCAGCCGCGCCAGCAGCTTTTCTTCAGATTCGGCGGATTCCGCATCCGTTTCCGCAGGTTGGGGCGTGGGGGCTGCGGCATCCGTGGACCGTTGCGTTTGAGGTTGTTCCGCAGGTTTCGGCTCCGGGGCGGGAGGCTTAGGTTCGGGCGGGCGGGAAGCGCTCTTGAGCTGCTTCATGCTCAACTGCTCCGCCGGAGTTTCCTGAATGAGGTCTTCGAGTTGATCAGTTTCCAGTTCCTCCACGGGAGGTTGCGGGACGGGGGGCTTTTCCGCAGGCGACGGCGCGGCAAGCGGTTGCGATGAAAGTTCTGGCTGGGAACCCGGAAGCATGGGCGCGGGCGGTGTCCAGTGTTCCAGTTCGATGAGCAGGGGATTTTCCAGAGGCGGCGGGGGCCGGAACCACTGCACCACCAGCGGAATCAGCGCGACGTGGAGTCCAAGGACCAGCCCAAGGATGCCCAGCCGGAGCGGCAGCGGCGTCCCGGTCGGCATCGCTCACGCCTCAATGACGCGGGGCACCTTGAAGAAGCGGTTTTCCAGATAGGGGCTGAACTGCTCCGGGGAAACCGGAGAGTCGGCGGCGCGGTCCTCCCGTACCCGTGGGGCCAACACCGATTCGGCAGCCTCGGCGTTTTCCGGAAGTTCCACCGCGTTGAGCCGCTCAAAGTAATCGAGAATGGTACCGAACTGCTGGGCAAACTCCTGCTCCTCCTCCGGAGTCAGTTCCAGCGAGGCGAGCTTGGCGATCTTGCGGACGTCCTCGATGCTGAAGGCGCTCATGCAGACCCCATCAGCCGGACCTCGGCCTGCGCGACCACCTTCTCGTCCACAAAGGCTTTGGCGCTGAAGACCCAGAACTGCTTCTTGCGGTTGGCCAGCGTGGACTCGATCACCAACTGGTCTCCGGGCACGACCTGCTTGCGGAACTTCGCGTCGTTGACTCCCGCATAAAACGCCATCAGTCCGTGGTCCTCCGGCATCACCGAGTCAATGATGAACGCGCTCGTCTGCGCCATCGCCTCCAGTTGCAGCACGCCCGGAAACACTGCCATCTCCGGGAAGTGCCCTTGGAAAATCTGCTCGTTGATGGTCACGTTCTTGACCGCCCTGCAGAACTCCCCCTCGCGCACCTCCAGCACGCGGTCAATCATCAAAAAGGGGTAGCGGTGCGGCAGAATCTTGCGGATTGCTTCAATGTCCTTGGTCACGGTCACTCCGAGGCTTTGAGGGCGTTGTAGTGATCAATCACCTTTTGGGTGAGGTCGGTGGTCTCCTGCTTCATGTAAAGGATCACCTGTGCGGCGTTGCGCTCCAGCACAAGGTCGAACTGCTCGCGGATCGAAACCGTGCGGATCGAGCCTTTGAGTTCGCTGAAAATCCCCTCCGTCAACTGGCGTTCCTGTGCCCGTAGTTCCTGCTCGAACTGCCGCGCCTGCTCCTGCAACTGCTGCTGGCGGCGCTGCAACTCCTGCTCCTTCTGCTGACGCGCCGACTGCGTGAGCAGCGGGTTGTTGCGCAATTCCTCCACCAACTGCCGCAGTTCCTCCTCCTCGGCCTGAAACTCCTTCTGCTTCTGCCGACCCCGCGCCTCCAGCACGTTGCGCGAGCGGATGCCCGCCTCCGATTCGTTGAGGGCGCGGCTGAGGTCCACCACCCCGATCTTGAACGCCCACGCCGGCGACGCCACCCCCAGTAGGGCCACCACCAACCAGAGCACCAGATGCTGCTTTTTCATAAACGTCCTGTGTTCCATACCCCGATGAGTCTAACGGACTGACGCAGGAACTCAAGCCCGGAAGCACTCAGGGTGCCGCCGCCCCTGCGCTTGACTTCTGAAACAGGATTGCTAGCCTTTGCACACTCAAGTACTTCATGAAAAAATACAGAAACCTTGAATGAACCTGCAAGCCTCTGTCTTTATCGCGACCAGCCTTGATGGTTACATCGCACGGGAGAACGGCGATGTGGACTGGCTCATTGCCGCAAACACTCAAGTCCCCGCAGGGGAAGATTGCGGCTTTTTCGTGTTTATGGAATCCGTAGATGTTCTGGTGATGGGGAGCCGATCCTTTGAGAAGGTGCTTTCCTTCGGAGAGTGGCCCTACGGAGAGAAAGCCGTCGTGGTTCTCAGTCACCGGAACCTCACCATTCCGGGGCCTTTGCAAAACACCGTCACGCTCTCCTCCGAATCCCCTGCTGCTCTGTGTGACCGTTTGTCTCAAAACGGCGTGAAACGCCTCTATGTGGATGGCGGTGCCATCATCCAAAGCTTCCTGAAAGCCGGGTTGCTTACCGATTTCACCATCACGGCCATTCCCGTGTTGTTAGGCAAGGGCATCCCGCTTTTTGGCGACCTTGAAGCCGACCTTCCTTTGGAACATCAAGAAACAAAGGTTTACGACTTTGGCTTTGTTCAATCCAAGTATCGCATGAACCCACACCTGAGTCGGTAAAGATGTCCCAACCCGACATTGCGATCATCGGCGGCGGCATCATCGGGTCCGCCCTCGCATACTTTCTGGCGCGGAGCGGACGGGCGGGGGCCATCGTGGTGCTGGAAGCTGATCTCGATTATCAACGGGCGACCACCCCCACAGGCGCGGGCGGCATCCGGCAGTTGTTCAGCCTTCCGGAAAATATCTGGATGTCGCAGCACTCGCTTCAGTTCTACCGGGAGTTTGCCGAGACGATGGCACTGGACGGGACGACGGCGGACATTGATTTTGAGCAGCGCGGCTACCTGTTTGTGGTGGTCGAATCCGGGACCAAGCAACTGGAGGCCAACCATCGGCTGCAAGTGTCGCAGGGGGTGAACGCCCAACTGCTGACCCGGGCGGAACTGCAAACCCGCTTTCCCTCGCTGGGGCTGGACAACATCGCGCTCGGCTGCTTTTCCCCGGACGATGGCACGATCACGACCACCAAGGCGTTGCAGGGGTTCCGCCGCCAAGCCGAAGCCTTGGGCGTGACTTACCGACAAGCACGGGTGGCCGGATTGGAGTTCGCCAACGGACGGGTGCAGTCCGCCTTGCTGGACGGAGGGGAGACTGTCAGGGCCAAGGCGTTTGCGTGTGCGGCAGGGGCGTGGTCTCAGGAGGTAGTGGCGATGGCCGGGTTGCCGCTTCCGGTGGTGCCGCTCTGCCGCGTCAAGCACTACTGGGAGTGCGATTCAGTAACCGAGCCGCTCCCGCTCGTCAAGGACGAATCCGGGATGTTCTTTCGTCCGCAAGGCGCGGGCTTTGTGGGCGGACGACCCAGTTGGGAGATTCAGCCCGGATTCGCCTTCCAGTCCGAAAATTCGGCCATCCGTGAGTACTTCGAGGGCTACTTTGAGCGTGGAGTACGGCCCCTGATTTCGAAGCGGCTGCCCGCCTTCCGCACTGCACGATGCCCTCAAAGCTGGACCGGGCACTACGCGCAAAACACGCTGGACGGCAACATGATCTTAGGCTCGCTTGGGGAATCCGCTGAAAATCTCTACGTCGCGTGTGGTTTTTCCGGGCATGGGGTGATGCACGCCCCGGCGGTTGGATTGGCGCTGTCTGAGTTGATGCTTTCCGGACGCTATGAAACGATGGACCTTGCGCGAATGGGCTACCAGCGGGTGCGGGACAACGCGCCCTATCCGGAGGTGGGGAT
>CAZQXS010000003.1:0-19606 GCA_964597275.1 uncultured Pseudomonadota bacterium
GGTGGACTACTCCGACAACGACCGCATCCTCAATCACGAGATCAAGGAGCGCAGCAGCCAAATCTGACGGGCGAAGCCCACATCTGTTCGCCCGTTCGCCCTGAGCCTGTCGAAGGGTGAACCGCTCGTTCATGCTTCGACAGGCTCAGCACGAACGAAAAAGTGAAGAACGAGTCCGAGCCTAGGGAGCGGCCTCCAGCAACCAACCACCAGCAACCAGCAACCGAATGGAACACTACGACCTTTGTGTGATCGGCGGCGGGCCTTCGGGCTACGCGGCAGCCATGCGGGCGGTGGATTTTGGCCGCTCCGTGCTGTTGTTGGAACGCGACCGCATCGGCGGCGCGGGCCTGTACAACGGAGCGCTTTCCTCCAAGACCTTCTGGGAGCTTTCCAAGGAAATCGCGCAGTTGCGCACGCGCTTTGAGGCGTACCACGCGGCCCTCCCGGAAGTCCACTTCGGCAGCATCCTCAAGGAAACCGACGAGGCGGTGTTTGAGCGTTCTGCGCAGTTGGAGGAACACCTGCGGCAGGTGGAGGCCGAGCAGGGCGAGCGCTTCCGCTTTGTGCGGGGGACCGGCTGCATGCTCAGTCCCACCGAGATCGAGGTGCGCGGCGATTTCGACCCCTTCACCGTGCAGGCGGACCACACGATCATCGCCACCGGAAGCCGCCCCCGCAAGCTCCCCAACGTGCCCATTGACGAACACATCATCCTCACCAGCGACGGCATCGGCTCGCTCCGGGATTTTCCGGAATCGCTGGTGATCATCGGTGCTGGCGTGATCGGTTGCGAGTTTGCGACCATCTTCTCCAATTTCGGCAAAACCCAGGTTCACCTCATCGCCCGTGACGACCGCATCCTCCCCTTCGAGGACGCCGAGCTTTCCGGGGTGATCGAGCAGAACATGCTTGCCAAGGGGGTCGTCATCCACCGCAACGCCAGCCTTGACGGCATGGACATCGTGGACGGGCGCGTGGAGTACACGCTTGCTCACAAGGACGGCACCACCGAAGCCTTTGAGGCCGAGAAGGCGCTGATCTCGATTGGGCGGGTGCCGAACATCGAAAACACCGGAGTCCGGGAGCTTGGGGTTGCGCTGGACCGAGGTGGGACGATTGACGACACGCAGACACAGACGAGCCTGCCCAATCTCTACGCGGTGGGAGACATCACTGCCGACATCGCGCTCGTTAACGTCGGAGAGCTTGAAGGGCGTTACGCCGTCGAGCGCATGTTTGGAGGCACCGAACGCCCGCTCGCCTACGAGAACATCTCCACAATCATGTTCCTCGATCCGGAGGTCGCCGGGGTCGGCATGAACGAACAGCAGGCGCAGAAGGCCGGAATCGCCTATCGCTCGGCGAGCTTCGATTTCCGCTGCGTGCCCCGCGCCATTGCCATGCGCAAAACGCAGGGCTTCTTCAAAATTCTCGTCAGCGACGACGAGGAGATGCGCATTCTTGGAATGCGCGCCTTGGGCGAACACGCCTCCACGGCCATTCAGGCGGTGTCCCTGCTCATCTCCATGAATCGCGGCATCCGGGAACTCGCCGAACTCATCCACCCGCATCCCTCCATCATCGAGGGCATTCAGGAATGCGCCCGCATGCTGCTGGGCACGTCCATCTACAAACCCCACCTCTTTCCCCAACACCTGCGCTCCCGGTACTGGCGCGACGGGGAGTACCGTTCCCCTTGAGAAATCTCACATAATCTCACATTTGCCCGCAAGGAAGCGGCGGTGGCCCTGATCCTTGTCGCTTTGCACGGTTGAAGATTGCCGGCATGTGTGCTAATTTGCAGTGTGATTTTAAATCAGCACACTTGACGACAAACTCAAATGATTCCCAGGAACGCTGCCACGCTGATCCAGCGGATGGCCAAGGGGTTCCCTGTGGTGGCCTTAATCGGCCCCCGACAGTCGGGCAAGACGACGCTGGTGCGGGAACTCTTTTCTGAAAAAGCCTACGTCTCTCTGGAAAATCCGGACCTGCTGGAGTTCGCTCAGGAGGATCCCCGGCGTTTTTTGGACACTTACGCCGCAGGAGCGGTCTTTGACGAGGCTCAGCGTTGCCCCCAGCTTTTCTCCTACCTCCAGCAAGTCGTGGATGACGATCCACGTCCGGGGCGCTTTGTGGTGACCGGTTCCCAGCAGTTCGGGCTTCACTCAAAAATCAGCCAGTCCTTGGCAGGCCGGGTGGGAATGACCCAACTCCTGCCCTTTGCGTACGATGAACTTTACGCCGATTCTCCAGCAGAGCCGTCATTGAATGAACTGCTCTGGAAGGGGTTTTACCCTCCGGTGCATGACCGGGAAGTGGACCCGCATTTGTGGTATGGAAGTTACATCCAGACCTACCTTGAGCGGGATGTGCGCCAGATGCTCAACGTCAAGGAGCTTGGCAGTTTCCGGCGCTTTGTCCGTCTCTGCGCGGGCCGGAACGCGCAGATTCTGAATTTGTCCTCCTTGGCCAACGACTGCGGGATTGCGGTCAACACGGCCAAGTCCTGGATTTCGATTCTGGAGGCGAGCTTCATCGTTTTTCGACTGCAACCACACTTCATCAACTTCAACAAGCGCCTGATCAAGTCCCCCAAATTGTATTTCTATGATTCGGGGCTGGTGATGTGGCTCCTATCGATTCCAACACCGCAAGCCCTCAACCTTCATCCGAGCCGGGGTGCGGTGTTCGAGTCCTTCGTGGTCAGCGAGTTGCTGAAAATGACGTTGAACGCGGGAACCAACCGCCCGTTTTATTTTTGGCGGGACCGACAGGGGAATGAGGTGGACCTGCTGGTGGATCATGGGAGCCACCTTCAACCCATCGAGATCAAATCCTCGCAAACCATGAACCCGGACTACCTCAAGGGTCTGCAAAAATGGATGAGTCTGGCGCAGGATCAGGGAAACTCCCCGGCCTTGGTGTACGGTGGGGATCAGTGGCAGCACCGACAGGACATTCAAGTGGTGCCGTGGCGGCAGCTTGCTTCAACCTTCGGGATCACTCCGTAAGCACCAGCGTGTCTGCGGGTTCCCAGCCGATCCAGAGCTGCTGTCCGGCGTGGAAGGCGGTACCGTGGCGATGGCGGTTGGGGAGCGTGGCGGAGAGCGTGACCCCGGAGTCGGTGGTCACGAAGACGTGGCTTTCGCTGCCGTGGTAGGCAAGCGTTTCCACGGTTCCTGAAAAGGCGAGCATGGAATCGGGAAGTGGGGAATCCGAAACCACGAGTTTTTCGGGGCGGATGGCGAGGTGCAGAAGCCCGGAGGCGGGTGTTGTGGACGGGATGGTGAGGGGACCGAGCTTTTCCACATCCACCGTGAGCGAGCCGTTTTCGGCAGACTGCACGGTGCCGGAGAGCAGGTTCATCTTGCCGATGAAATCCGCGACAAAGTGGCAGTTGGGGTCTTCGTAGAGTTCGGTCGGCGGGGCGATCTGCCGGACGGTTCCGGCCTCCATCACGGCAATGCGGTCCGCCATTGAAAGCGCCTCGTCCTGATCGTGCGTGACGATGACGAAGGTGATTCCGACGGCTTGCTGGAGCTTGACGAGTTCGAGCTGCATCGCCTCCCGGAGCTTGGCGTCGAGCGCGGAAAGCGGTTCGTCCAGCAACAGCACGCGGGGCCGCTTGACGAGCGCACGGGCGAGGGCGACGCGCTGTCGCTGCCCGCCAGAAAGCTGGTCCGGCTTGCGGGCTTCGTAGCTTTCCAGATGCACGAGCGCCAAGGCTTCGCGCACGCGCTCTCGGATTTCCGTCTTGGGAATCCCCGTGACCCGGAGTCCGTAGCCCACGTTGTCGAACACGGTCATGTGCGGAAACACCGCATAGGACTGGAAGACCATGTTGACCGGACGCTTGTTCGGGTCCACGCCCGCCATGTCCCGCCCGTCAATCAGCAGGCTCCCGGAGGTGGGAATCTCAAAGCCCGCCAGCATCCGCAGCAGCGTGGTCTTGCCGCATCCGGAGGGGCCGAGCAGGGCAAAGAACTCGCCTTCCTGAATGTCCAGCGAAACGTTGTCTACCGCCGTGACCTGTGCGCCGAAACGCTTGGTGACTTCCCGGATTTGAATGATCGGTTTGGGGTCGCTCATGGATGATCGAGGGTGCTGCCCTGCGTGCGGTTCTGCATCCAGAGGGCAAGGGTGGTGAGGACAAGGGTGATGACGATGAGGGCGGTCGAGGCGGCGTTGACCTCTGGGGTCACGGAGAAGCGCACCATCGAATAGACCTTGACGGGGAAGGTCACGGTGTCCGGTCCCGAGGTGAAGAAGGTGATCACGAAATCGTCGAGCGAGAGCGTGAACGCCAGCAGCGCCCCGGCAACCAGCCCCGGACGCATGTGCGGGATCAGCACGTCCCGGAAGGTCTGCCACTCGCTGGCCCCCAAGTCGCGGGCGGCCTCTTCGAGCTCGCGGTTGAAACTCGCCAGCCGCGCCCGCACGACCACGGCCACAAACGGAAAGCTGAAGGAGATGTGCGCAATCGTGATCGCCCCCAGATTGAGCGGCCACGGCAGCCCGGAAGGCCAGCCGACCCGGGCAAAGAACGCCAGCATCGCCACCCCCATGCAGATTTCCGGAATCACGATGGGCAGCGACGACACACCCTCGTAAGCGCCCTTGAGCGGAAACCGGAAACGCCAGAGCAACACCGCGACCACCGCCCCCAAAATCGTGCTGACAATCGTGCTGACCAACGCAATCGTCAGCGAATTTGTGAACGCCTCAAAGAGCGAGTCGTTGTTCCACGCCTTCTCGTAGTACTTGAAGGTGAAGCCGCGCCAGACGATGTTGCGGCGGCTGTTGTTGAAGCTGAACGCGACCAGCGTGACAATCGGGGCGTAGAGGAACACGAACACGCCGAGCAGCGTGAGCTGCATCCACCAGCGGCGGGCGTAGTCCAGCGGACCTGCGGGATTCCTCATGCGGCCTCCAGCGAGGACCGTCCCCGCGACAGCAGGGTGCGCAGTGCGAGCGCAAAGAAGGTGAGGTACATCAGCAGGAAGGAGAGTGCAGAGCCGAAGGGCCAGTCGTTGGCGGACTTGAACTGGCGTTCGATGACATTGGCGATCATCTGGCTGTTGGTGCCGCCCAGCAGGTCCGGGGTGAGGTAGGAGCCGAGCGCGGGGATGAAGGTGATGATGACTCCGGAGATGATGCCCGGCATCGCCAGTGGGACGATGATCAAGAAGAAGGTGCGGACCTGTCCGGCGCCGAGGTCGAGGCTGGCCTCAAGGTAGGAGCGGTCCATGCGGTCCAGCGCGGCATAGAGCGGCAGCACCATGAAGGGCAGGTGGACATAGACCAGTCCGCAGACGACCGCGAAGTTGTTGTAGAGGATTTGCAGCGGCTCAAAGCGCGCGCCCAGCAGTTGCAGGCTTCCCAAGCCGACGAGGTTCAGCACCCAGTTGGCTCCGTTCCAGAGGTCTTCCAGCATGAAGTTGACGTAGCCGCGTGTGCGCAACACCGCAATCAGCGCGTAGGTGCGGATGAGCAGGTTGGTCCAGAAAGGCAGGATCGTGAGCAGCAGCAGGATGGGCTTCCAGCGTGGGCTGGCGAAGGTGATGGCAATCGCCACCGGAAAGGCAACGGCCACGCAGGCCAGGGTGGTGAGTCCGGCGAACCAGAAGGACTTGAGGAAGATTTTCAGGTAAAGCGGGTCAAACGCCCGCAGGTAGTTGTCGAGCGTGCCCGTGATGGCAATCTCGATGATGCCGCGCTTCTCGCCAAAGCTGAACGCAAAGATCAGCCCCAGCGGGATCAGGAAAAACGCGAGCAGCCAAAAGGTGGGAGGAACCAGAAACACCCAAAAAACGAGCGGGTTCTGACGCCAGTTTTCCAAGTGCCTTACCGTTCAGCGGGTTTCGGAGGGCAGGCGGGCGACCGCAGGGCCACCCGCCAGAGGTCAAAGGCTCAGGAGAGGACGCGGGTCCACGCCTCGTCGCGGACGCGCTTGATGTCCTCGCCGAGGTAGATCGCCGATTCGCAGCGGTTGAGCGTGGCCTGATCTGGGAAGATCGCCGGATTCTTGTTGTAGTCATCGCCCAGAAGCTTGCGGGCCGCGTCGTTCGGCGTGGCGTACTGGATAAAGTCCGCAATCGCCGCACCCGCTTGAGCGTCAAGGATGAAGTTGATGAACCTGTGGGCGTTCTCCGGATGCGGTGCCCCCGTCGGGATGCAGAGGCAGTCCTGCCACACCAGCGAGCCTTCCTTGGGGACGACGTAGGAGATGTCATCGTCCTCGGCCATGACTTGCAGGATGTCGCCGTTCCACTCCATCGTCAGGTCCACCTCTCCGGAGAGCAGCAAGTCCTGCCCATTGTCCTCGGCGAAGACCTTGACGTGCGGCTTCTGCTTGATCAGCAGTTCCTCGGCCTGCTTGATCTCTGCAAGGCTCTTGGAGTTGTAGGAGTAACCCAGGTACTTGAGCGCTGCGCCCAACACCCCCTCGTTGAGCAGGGCGATCTTGCCGGAGTACTCGTCGGAATCGAACATCACCTTCCAACTGTCCGGAACGCCGTTGATCCGCGACTTGCGGTAGCCGATGCCCTGCGTGCCCCACATGTACGGGATGCTGTGCTTGCGGCCCGGATCGAAGTCGCTGTCCTGAAAGGCCGGATTGAGGTTCTTGAGGTTCGGGATCATGCTCAGGTCCATCGGCTCCAGCATCTTGGCGATGACCATCTGCTCCACGTAATCGTTGGTCGGCACGATCACGTCATAGCCCGGATTGCCCTCCTTGAGCTTGGCGAACAGTTCGTCGTTGTCCGCGAACAGGTCCATCTTGACGGTGATGCCGGACGCTTTCTTGAAGTCATCCAGCGTGGTCTCGCCAATGTAGGTGTCCCAGTTGTAGAAGTTGAGCTTGGCCTCTTCGCCCGCCCAACTGTCACGAGGCAGCAGGGACACGCCTGCGGCGGTGGCGCCGAGTCCGGCAAGGAAGTTTCGTCGGGTGAAGTTCTTCGGGATCATGTGGTTTCTCTGGAAAAAGATTGATGTGGTCAAATCGCATGGATTATGAAGCCATTTCTAGGAAAATCAAGTTAAAGCGTCTGCAAGGTTCAATTCACCCCGAGTTCCTCGGCGAGTTGGTCCAGGGTCTTCGCAGCCTTGTCGTGCATCTCGTCAATCTCGGCATTGGAGATGACCAGCGGCGGCGAGGCCACGAGCGTGTCCTGCACGGCTCGCATGATGAGTCCATTCTCTGCGCACAACTCGCGGGCGCGGGTGCCCGTCTTGCCGCGTTCTGGAAAGAAGCTCCGTGCCGCCTTGTCCTGCACCAGTTCGATCGCGCCGAGCAGGCCGACGTTGCGCACCTCGCCCACGAGCGGATGCTCCCGGAACTCCTGCCAGCGCTCCTTGAAGTAAGGGGCCACCTCATCGCGAACGTGGTCCACGATCTTTTCGCGCTGGAGGATTTCGACGTTGCGCAGTGCCACCATGCAGGCCGCCGGGTGTCCGGAGTAGGTGAAGCCGTGCGCGAATTCCCCGCCCTGTTCGATCAGCACGTCGGCCACGCGGTCGCCCACCAACACGCCGCCGATGGGGAGGTACCCGGAGGACAGCCCCTTGGCGATGGGCATGAGGTCAGCGGTGATGCCAAAATGCTCCGCGCCAAACCACTCTCCGGTGCGTCCGAATCCGGTGATCACCTCGTCACAAATCAACAAGATGCCGTGCTGTTCGCAGATGCGCTGGATTTCCGGCCAGTAGGTGTCCGGGGGCACGATCACGCCGCCTGCGCCCTGAATCGGTTCGCCGATGAAGGCCGCGACTCGATCCACCCCAAGCTCCTGAATTTTCTCCTCCAACGCCTGGGCGGCCTTGCGTCCGTACTCGTCCGGGGTGAGGTCGCCGCCGTTCTCGAACCAATGGGGCTGCTCGATGTGCACGATGTCTGGAATCGGAAGCTGGTCCATGGCGTGGATGGGCTTTTGTCCGCCGAGGCTCGCTCCGGCGACCGTGCTGCCGTGGTAGGCGTTGTGGCGGCTGATGACGACACGCTTTTCCGGCTGGCCCTGAAGCGACCAGAAGCGCCGCACCATGCGCAACACGGTGTCATTGGCCTCGGAGCCGGAGTTGACGAAGAAGACGTGGTTGAATTGCGGCGGGCTGACTTCGACCAGCTTTTGCGTGAGTTCGATCACGGGCGGGTGGGCGCTCTGGAAAAAGGTGTTGTAGTAGGGCAACGCCTGCATCTGGTCAAAGGCCGCTTGCGCCAGTTCCTTGCGTCCGTAGCCGACATTCACGCACCACAGTCCGGCCATGCCGTCAAGCAGGCGGTGGCCCTCCGAATCCCAGAGGTACACGCCCTCGGCGCTGGTGATCACGCGGGAACCCTTGTTCGCGAGGGCTTTGGAGTCGGTGAAGGGATGGAGGTGGTGGGTGTCCATCGTCTGCCATTCGGCAGTGGGGCGTTCGTGCAACATCGGTGGTTGTGCGTTAGGGGTTGAGTTAAACGTTGAGCAGCAGGTATTCGCGTTCCCAGGTGCTGATGACCTGAAAGTACGCCTCGAACTCGCGGCGCTTGAGCGCAGCATAGACTTTCACAAACTTCTCGCCGAACAGTTCTTCCAGCTTCTCGCAATCCTCCATGGCCCGCAACGCCTCTTCGAGGTTGCGCGGCAGTTCGTAGTCAAAATCGTAGGCGCTGCCCTTGACCGCTGCGGCGGGCGTGAGTTGTTCGCGGATGCCGAGCAGTCCGCATCCCAAGGTGGTGGCGAGCGCAAGGTAGGGGTTGGCGTCGGCTCCGGCAAGGCGGTTTTCCACCCGGCGGTTCTCGGTGCCACTGACCGGAACCCGCAACCCGACCGTGCGGTTGTCCATGCCCCACTGCACGTTGATCGGTGCGGAGTTGTCCGGAAAGAGCCGTCGGTAGGAGTTGATGTTCGGACCCAGCAGCGGCATGGCGGAAGGCAGGTACTTTTGCAGTCCTGCGATGTAGGACAGGAACGCCTGCGAGTTGGAGCCGTCTTCGTTGGCAAAGAGGTTGCGCCCGGTCTTTTCGTCAACGAGGGACTGATGGACGTGCATCGAGCTTCCGGGCTGGTCCGACATCGGCTTGGCCATGAAGGTCGCATAAACCTTGTGCCGAAATGCGGTCTCGCGCATGGTGCGCTTGTAGAGGTAAACGTGATCGGCGATGCGCATGGGGTCGCCGTGGATGAAGTTGATCTCCATCTGGGCGCTGCCCGCCTCGTGCGTGAGGGCGTCAATTTCGAGTTCCTGCGCCTCGCAGTACTCGTACATCTCCTCAAAGAGCGGGTCGAACTCGTTGAGCGCGTCAATGCCGTAAAACTGCCCCGTCACCTCCTGCCGCCCGGAGCGCCCCACGGGCGGGGTGAGCGGATAGTCGGGATCCTTGTTGATCTTGGTGAGGTAGAACTCCAGTTCCGGCGCGGCCACGGGGCGCAGCCCTGCGTCCTCGTAGAGCTTGAGGACTCGGCGCAGCACGTTGCGCGGGGAGAGCTCCACGGGCCTGCCATCGTGGTGGAAGCAGTCGTGGATCACCTGCGCGGTGGGTTCCTCCACCCACGGCACGAGGCAGATCGTCTCCGGATCGGGCCGGAGCTGCATGTCAATCTCCGCCGGATCGACTTGGAACAGATCCTCGAATGCCAGCCACTCGCCCGTGACGGTTTGCAGGAAGACGGCTTCCGGAAGCCGCAGCCCTTCGTTTTTGAGGAACTTGTTCGCAGGCATGATCTTGCCGCGTGCGATGCCAGTGAGGTCCGGCGTGAGGCATTCGACTTCACTGATACGGCGCGAGCCGATCCACTCTGCAAGACGATCCATAGCGGTTTGGGAAGTTGAGTACACTTCCCAAGAGGATAGCTGGGATTTTCAGAAAAGGGAAGCGGCCTCAGTTGATGAGGCCGAGGACTTTGCCCGGCTCTTGGTTGGCTTGGGTGAGCATGGCCTGCGAGGCGTTCAGCTTGAGTTGCTCGCGGGCGAGGGTCGCCACCTCTTCGGCAACGTCAGTGTCCTGGATGACGGATTGGGCCGCCGTCAGGTTTTCGTTCTTCTTGGAGAGCAAATCCAGAGTGCGCTCGATGCGGTTGCGCTGGAACGATCCCAGCTCTCCGCGCATGATCGAGATTTCGTCAGTCGCCTTGTTGATGAGCTTGGAAGCGTCAAACGCCCCCTGCACCGTGGAAACGTCAATGTCCCGGAGGCTTTCAAAGCCGCTCTGGTTGTCCAGGTCGCGCCCGAGCTTGGAGGTGGTCACATCGGGCATGGAAACCAGCGCGTTCTGCTCTGAGGCTTCGTAGCCAATCTGGAAGGTCGTGGACTGCTGCTGGAGGTGGACGTAGCCCTCAATGATCTGGTTTTGGTCATTGCCGATCACCTGCTCCGGCTTGGTTTTCACACGACGGTGCCCCACCACCAGTCCGGCTTCGTTGAGGACCGGTTCTGGAGTGAGTTCATCCGGGTAGGTGTAGCGGATCGAAACGCCCTGCGCGTTGCTTCCCGGAGGCGCAGTGAGGTACTGCCCATGCCCTTCGGCGTTGTCGCCGGCAATGCGGCCCTGCACGTCCTGTCCGGGTTCTGCGGATTCGGCGCCTTGCGCTTGGGTGGTGATGATCCCAGGGCTGGAGCAGGCCACGGAAAAGCTGACGTGGTCGCCGTACTCCGTGTGCTGGAGGTTGAGGATGCCCTGCTCGTCAAAGCGGACGTCCAGCTTGAGCTGCTGGTCCTCCACCTCCTTGCGCAGCGCGTGTTCGATGATCTGCTGGAGTTGCCGGGAGGTGTCGGCGGCGCTGAAGCGCTCTGGGACTTCGTTGTGCTTGTTGATCAGGTGCTGGATCTGCTCGCCGACCTTGCCCTTGCGGAAATCAACCGTGACCATCTTCCCGCTTTCCATCAGCGTGACCTGAAAGCCTTCGCCGAAGCTGTTCACCGTCACGGGCACCGATCCCACCTTGTAGGCCCGCGTGGCAATTTCGGTGATGTCAATGGGAAAGCCTTCGAGCGGAGAGGACGGGGAATCGGGAGCCGCTCCCACAAAACGGAGGTTGTCGCCGACCACGGTGCCGTTGGTTCCCATCGAACCATCCAGCAGGCGCTTGCTGTTGAACTGTGTGTTTTGCGTGATGCGGTCCACGGACCCCAGCAAATGCTCGATCTCCATCTGGTTAGCCTCCCGCATCTCGGAGTCGTTGACTGCGCCGTTGGCCGCGTGGAGCGAGATCTGCTTCATCTTGGTGAGCAGGTCGTTGATCTTGGTGAGTCCGCCCTCGGCGGTTTGGATGAGCGTGACCGACTCCTCCGTGTTGTCGAACGCCTGCCGGGTGCCCACGCGGTGGGCGTTGAGCTGGTTGGCCGCAATCAAGGCGGCAGGAGCCTGCATAGGCGTGTGGACGCGCTGCCCGGAACTGAGCTTTTTGATGCTGTCGTTGACCCCCTGCTGCGCACTGTTCGTTTCCCGGAGGGTGTTGAGCGCAAGGGCGTTGCTAAGAATCTTCATGGCCTTCTGCCGAGGTGAAACTCCTGTCATCCTTCTCATCGGCAACTGGAGCGCAAACTTTAGCGGAATCGTATAATCCTTGCGAGATGACCCCGGTTATGGGATGCTTGAAAGGTCTTGCTGGATCAGGCACTTGCAGGGCTTCCGTAAAATTTCGCTAGTGACTGCCTTCCCCGTTCATGCTGAGCCTGTCGAAGCATGAACGTGTTCGCCCTTCGACAAGCTCAGGACGAACGGAGCGTCCAGATTCGGAGAGTTGCGCAAGTCCCGGCTTGGCTTCATTAAACCCGGAGAATCGTCGCCGCCATGTTTCACTTCATCAAAAACTCCACCGCTTCCGAACGCCACGAGGGGCTTTCCGCTCAACTGGTCGAGTGGCTTGTGCCTGCCGCCGATGGATCGCAAAGTCCGGGGCACTACGAAGGCGAGGGCGCCTTGCAGGACACCACTGCTTCCGGAACGGGCTTGTATGCCGAGCAGGAGTTCAAGCCCGGTAGCCGCATCCACTTGGTCGTAACCCCAGAGGGGGGCGACTCTGGAGATGCGCTGCTGGAGGTGCTGTGGACGCGGCATCAGGATCAGGACAACATCACCAGCATCTGCATCCGCCAGATGATCTTTGGACAGTACGAAGCCGAGGGTCGGGACATCGAGACGGACATCCTCAAGCTGCTCCACAACCCCAGCCGCTTTGCCACCGCCGACCTGATCCAGCGCTTTTCCATCTTTGACCAGCATAACCTCAAGAAACTGGAGCAGTTGAAAAACCGCTACCGGGAGACTCACCCCAACCATGCCTACCGCCACGGCACGAGAGCGGTGGAAGACAGTCAGGAGGCATGGGCCAAGCTCATCGAGCCGATTCTTCCCAGGGCCGAACCCGCCCCGCAGGAAGCCTCCACCACCATGCAGCAGTTCAACCGCCGCCAAGCCCACCGCTGAGATGGAGGGCCGTCTTCCTGTCTGCGCCAGCAACGCATGAGCGGAACCCCGCTCGCCCTTCAGCCCCTGTCCTGCCCGAACGCCCAACTCGGTGCGTGTTGGCTCGGACGCCGCTTGCGATTTTCCCTGCCTGCCCCACTCGCCACACGAGTCGGCTACCGCTTTTTCGAGGGCAGCCCACCTCCAGAATCGGAAGCAACCCGCCCTTGTTTGGCGACCGCTGAACTGTGCGCGGAGCAACATTTCTGGAACGGTTGTTGGGCGTGGGAAGCCGAGTGGCCGGAAGCCGCGCCACCTCCTGAACGGCTCGCCTACCTCATCGAAATCGAACACGCGGACGGCTCGCGTCACTCCATCCTCGATCCGTGGGCGCGGGAATGCTGGGGGGGCGAAGGCTGGCAGCAACCGCTTTGCTTGGTCCCGCTGGAAAACGGCGACCTGCAAATCCGCGAGCGTCTGCACGGCTTCCACTTCGAGGGGCTGCGGCGGCTGGCGGCGGTGCGTCCGGAGCCGGAGCCGCATTCTCGTCCCGCCAAGCCCAACCTTCCACTCGAAGAAAGTGTCGTTTACGAAGCGCACTTGCGGGGCTTGACCCGCCACTCAAGTTCCCCTGCAATGCCCGCCGAGCGGGGAACGTATCGAGGCTTGATTGCGGTGCTGCCGCATCTCCGGAAGCTGGGCGTGACCGTCATCGAACTGCTGCCCGTCTTTGAGTTTGATGAATGCGAGAATCCCCGCGTTCACCCTGAAACTGAACAGCCGCTCGTGAATTACTGGGGGTATTCGCCGCTGTTGTTTTTTGCGCCCAAAGCGGCTTATGCCGCCGATCCCCTCAATGCGGTTGCGGAGTTTCAAGCAATGGTGGATGCCATCCACGAAGCCGGGATGGAGGTCTGGCTGGACGTGGTCTTCAACCACACGGCGGAGTTGGATGCCAAGGGGCCGACCGACCACTTCAAGGCGCTCGATCCGGAAGGCTGGTACCTGCACGATTCCGACGGAACCCTCGTCAACCACTCCGGATGCGGAAACACCCTGCGGTGCGGAATGCCGTTGGTGCGTCGCCTGATCCGCGAGTCGCTGGAGTACTGGGCGAACGTGATGGGTGTGGACGGCTTCCGCTTCGACCTCGCCCCCATCCTCAACCGCGATTCTACGGGCAACTTGCGTGACACGCCGGAATTTTTCCGGGAACTGCGAGACGATCCGGCACTGGCGGAGGTCAAGCTGATCGCCGAGCCGTGGGATGCAGGCGGCGGCTACCAGCTTGGCGTGGCCTCCCGTGCAGGCTGGGCGGAGTGGAATGACCAGTTTCGGGACACCGTGCGGCGGGCGGTGCGGGGCGACGAGGGAAAGATGGCCGCGCTTGTAGAAGCCCTCTCCGGCAGTCCGCAGGCGTTTGGCGAGTTCGCAAAAAAACCGGGCTTCAGTGTCAATTTCCTCACCGCGCACGACGGCCTCACGCTGCACGACTTGGTGGCGTTTTCCGAAAAACACAACCACGCCAACGGCGAGGGCAACCGCGACGGGCACACTCCGGATTTTTCAGGAAACTGCGGAATCGAGGGCATCACCGAGGATGCGGCGGTGCTGGAACTGAGACAGCGGAAACTGCGGCTGTTTCATGCGCTGCTGCTGCTGGCGCGGGGGCTGCCGATGCTCGTGGCTGGAGACGAGTTTGGCCGCACCCAGCAGGGCAACAACAACGCCTACTGCCACGATTCCGAACTCACTTGGGTGGATTGGCACCTCGCGGAGCAGCATCACGCACTGCTGGAATTCGAGCAGGAGGTGATCGCCTTCCGCAAGCAATGCTCCCGATGGCTGTTTGCCCCCGATTCAACATGGACGTGGCACAACAGCGAAAACGGCCCACCGGATTACTCCGACTTCGTGCGCACGTTGGCCGTGGAGATTCGCAACGACTCCACCCCTTCCGAAACTCCCAACACCTTTCGAGTCCACCTCAACTGCTACGACCAGCCCGTGCGGTTCCAGCTTCCGGAAGGCGCATGGCAGCGGGTGCTTTCCACCACCCCCGCAAATGACGAATCGGTTTCCGCCCAGCACTGGGTGGAGGGGTTCAGCCTGGAAGTCCTCACCCCGGCCACGGCATGGAGAAGGTCTTGATGGTGGTGAAGCTCTTCATGGCTTCGATCACGCCTTCCTTGTAGCCCAGCCCGGAGTCCTTGATGCCGCCGAAGGGGGACATCTCGATACGGTAGCCCGGCACTTCCCAGAGGTTGACCGTGCCCACGTCGAGGCCGTTGACGTAGCGCAGCGCCCGGTCCATGCGGTGAGTGCAGACCCCGGAGGAGAGGCCGAAGGCGGTGGAGTTGGAAATCCGCATCACCGCGTCGTCGTCGTTGGGAACCCGGATCACGGGAATCACCGGGCCGAAGGTTTCTTCCAGCACGAGTTCGGTGTCGTGCGGAACGTGATCCACCACAATCGGGGGCAGCACGGCCCCCTGCCGTCCCGGATCGTAGAGGACTTGCGCTCCGCGTTCGGCGGCCTCGTAAACGCGCTGCTCGAACAGGGCGGCGGCTGGTTCGCTGACGACGGTGCCAAGGTCGGTTTCCGGGTTCATCGGGTCGCCGAACTTGATCTGCTTGGCCCGCTCCAGAATGAGGGGCGCAAAGCGGTCGGCCACGGCTTCTTGGCAGAGGATGCGCTTGACGGCGGTGCAGCGTTGCCCGGAGTTCTTGGTGGCTCCAGCCACGGCGAGGTCGGCGGCTTTGGCAAGGTCGGCGTCGTCGAGATCGTTGCAGATGATGAGCGGGTCGTTGCCGCCGAGTTCCAACACGGTGCGGCGGTAACCCGCCTTTTCCGCGATCATCTTGCCCACCGGAACCCCACCCGTGAAGGTGATCAGCTCGATGTGCGGGTTGGTGATCATCTCCATCCCGATGTCCTGCGGCATTCCTGTGACCACTGAGAGCATTTCCGGAGGCAGTCCTGCTTCGTAAAGCACGTCCGCCAGCAGCAGGGCCGTCACGGGTGTGAGGTCCGTCGGCTTGACGACGATGCAGTTGTTGGTGGCCACGGACGGGGCGATTTTGTGCGCGACCATGTTCAGCGGATGGTTGAACGGCGTGATCGCCGAAATCGCCTTGAGCGGGGTCCGGGTGGTGAAGATCTTGCGCGACTTGCCGTGCGGCGTGAGGTCGCAGGAGAAGATTTCCCCGTCGTCGTGCAGGCAAAGCTGCCCGGCGAGCGTGAACACGTCGTAGGCGCGTCCGACCTCGTAGAGCGAGTCCTTCTTGGAAATGCCGAGTTCCAGCGTGATCACGTCCGAAAGCTCGTCCCGGCGAGCGTTGAGCAACTCTCCGGTGCGGATGAGGATCTGCTGCCGTTCGTAGCGCGTGAGCTTGGGCTGGTAGTTCGCGGCAATCTCAAAGGCTTCCTGCGCGTGCTGTGCGGTTCCGGCAGGCACGGTGGCGCAAACCTCGTTGGTGTAGGGGTAGCGGACTTCGATCACACCGTCGGTGTCCACCTTGCGGCCTGCAAGGCGCATGGGTTCGTGACGGATCGTGGTGGCGGCTGAGGAATCAGGCATGGGAAAGTGTGGTTGTCGGTCGTGGAGTAGGGCGGCTCAAGCGAGCGGAGCCGCATTTTCGGGAAGCTGGCACATCCGCTTTGCTTGATGTGCCCTACATGGTTTCGTGGTCAAGCATGGGCCACGGAGTTGAGCGCAAGGTCAAAGGCATCAAAGTTCCGCAGACTACGGCCCGCCGCATCCACCGGACGGTTGAACAGCAGCGGCACGGTTTGTTCGGAAACGCCTCCGTGCGAGCGCAACGGCACCTCCAGTCCGGAGAGGTCGTGCCGGTCGGGACGGGTGCCGATCACCTTGTTGATCTCCGAAACCACCACAAGGTCCCCCATGCGGTCTTCGGGAAGCTCGAAGCGGGCACAGGCGTCGGACTTCGGAGCGGCGTACTCGATGCCCTCCAGTTCGGAAAGCCGCCCCGCGAGTTCCTGCGCGTCCACCGCATCCGGAAGGTAGGCGGTGGCGAAGGAGCCGAGCGCCCCATGATGCACCACATACGGGTCGGTGATCGGCAGAATCACGCGGGCTGCGCCTTCGCCCAGCCAGCCGTCCAACACGTCCTGCAAAAAGATCACGTCCGGGGCACCCGTGTCGTTGTGCTTGGCGTTCATGCCGTGGTCGGCGGTGAGGCTGAGAACCGCCCCCATCTCGTCAAGCTGGGCGAGATAGCCGTCCATCATCGCGTAGAAGGCATTGGCCCCCGCGCTTCCGGGCGCGTGCTTGTGCTGGACGTAATCGGTGGTGGAGAGGTACATCAAATCCGGTCGCCGCGCCGCCATCAGCTTGCAGCCCGCCGCAAACACGAATTCCGAAAGCTCCGCCGAATAGACGCTGGGCACCTCCATGCCCACCAGTTCCGGCACGCCCTCGATGCCGTTTTCCACCAAGGTTGCCTGATCCGCCTTTTCCGAGGAAAAGCAAATGGCCCCGTCGGCTCCAAAGCGCAGTCCGTGACCGAGCAAACGCCGCAGCTTGTCCTTCGCGGTGACGATGGCAATGCCCGCTCCAGCGTCCTGAAAGGCCGGAAACAGCGTGGGGGCGCGCAACAGGGCGGGGTCGTTCATCATCACCTCCTCGCCCGTGTCCGGGTTGAGGAAGTAGTTGCCGGAAATGCCATGCACCACCGGAGGCTGTCCGGTGACGATGGAGAGGTTGTTGGGATTGGTGAAGCTGGGCACCACGCAGTCGGCCCGCAGATTGGCACCGTTGGCGAGCATCCGCGCCATGAAGGGCATCACGCCATCGGCGACCGCCGCTTCAATGTAATCCGGCTCCGAGCCGTCAATGCAGACCACCACCGTGGGCGACTGCGGCCAGCCATAACTTCGTCCGTTGACTTCAATTGGGTTCATGCGGTTTTTTTTGCAGGGGCGCAGTTGCGCACGCCCATCGTTTTCAGGGTTTCGTCAATCACGGCCAGCGCGTCTTCCAGCACATCCGGGGTCATCTGCCCAATGCAGCCGATCCGGAAGGTGTCTGCGACCGTGAGCTTGCCGGGGTAGATGATGTAGCCGCGCTCCGCGAGTCGGTCGTAAAATTCGCTGAAGACAAACTTCGGATCATCCGGAACCAGGAAGGTGACGATGATCGGCGCTTGCAGGGAGTCGGGCAACAGGCTTTCAAAGCCGAGCTTCCGCATTCCATTCACGAGGACACGGCAGTTTTCGGAGTAGCGGGCGTTGCGTCCGGAAACGCCGCCCTCGGCCTCATGCTCGGAAATGGCCTGCTCGAAAGCCGCCAGCACATGTGTGGGCGGGGTGAAGCGCCACTGGCCGTTGCCCTCCATCGCTTTCCACTGGTCGTGCAGGTCAAGCGCGAGCGAATGCGAATTGCCTTTGCAGTTGGCCAACACCGATTCGCGGATGATCGCGTAGCCCATGCCCGGAATGCCTTCCAGACACTTGTTTGAGGACGCCACCACCGCATCGCAGGGCAGAGCTTGCACATCCAGCGGAATCGCTCCAAACGCGCTCATTGCATCAATGATCAGGCTGCGCTTTTGCGTTGCGACAATCCGGGCGATGGCCTCCAGCGGATTGAGGATGCCGCTGGTGGTTTCGCAGTGAATCGCCACCACCTGTGTGATGGCAGGGTCGTTTTTGAGCGTTTGCTCCAGCAGGCCCAAGTCGGGAGGCTGATCCTCCGGGCAGCGTTGCGCGATGACCGCACGGTCGAGGTAGTTGGCGATTTTGACGATGCGCTCGCCGTAGGCTCCGTTGACGAGGACCAGCAGCTTGCCGTCTCGCGGCAGCAGCGTGCCCACGGTCGCTTCCACCGCAAAGGTGCCGGAGCCTTGCACGGGAACGCAGGTGAAGGCTCCCGTTCCTCCGGCAATGGCGACCAGCCGCTCCCGCACCCGTGCGTTGAGTGCAATGAACTGCGGATCGCGGCTGCCCCAGTCCCTCAGCGCGGCCTGCTTCACGGTCAGTGAGGTGGTCAAGGGGCCGGGCGTGAGCAGGAATTCCTGATTCCCGGTTTGGGCTGCTTTCTTCTTGGCGTGTTTTGGATCGGTCACAAGTCAAGGATGCGAGAGGGTGATTCTGAAATTGAGGCCGGCCCCGTTCGTGCTGAGTTTGTCGAAACAGGAACCTCAAGAATCCACGATAAAGGAGAATCGTACCGCACACCAATAGGATTTCTCAATGCCTTGAATCCGTTTGGGCAATGAATCGGCGGGTTTCGGCTTGTCCAATCTCGGCTCGCGCTTTAGGCTTCGGATTTCGGTTGGGCCAATGGACATCAGCCTGCACCCTGTTTTGCAAGGGAGGTCGCATTCTCACACAAATCACATTCACGCAAATCCGCTCCTTCCACGCCGTTGCGCAGGAAGGGGGCTTCACGGCGGCCTCGCGGGTGCTGCGGGTGGGGCAGCCCACCATCACCAGTCAGGTGCGGGCGCTGGAGGAATTCTACGGCATCGAGCTGTTCTTCCGCCGTGGGCGGCGGGTGGAACTGACTCCGCTGGGGCGGGAGCTTTACGCCGTCACCACGCGGCTGGACGCGATGGAGCGCGAGGCCGAGGAACTGCTGGACGCGGCAGGGCAGTTTCAGACGGGATCCTTGCGGATTGGCGCGGTGGGGCCGTATCACGTCACCGAGATGCTGGCGGCTGCCCACGCCCGCTATCCGGGGCTGAAACTGAGCGTCCAGACCGGGAATTCCCAAGCAATGCTCGAAGCCCTGCTCGACTTCCGGGTGGACGTTGCGGTGCTGTCTCAGACCGAGGACGACTCGCGGCTCTGGACCACCACCTTCGCCAAGGAGCCGCTGGTGCTGTTCGCCCTCAAAACGCACCCGCTGGCCCAACGAAAGGTGGTGCGGCTGGAGGAATTGTCCGGACACACCCTCGTGTTGCGCGAACCGGGGTCCACCACGCGGGAAGCCTTTGAACGCGCCCTCCAGCAGGCCGGGGTTCAGCCCGGAGCCGTCTGGGAAATCGGCAGCCGCGAGGCGGTCTGGATGGCCGTCTTGAAGGGACTTGGCCTCGGTGTGGTCGTGGAGCAGGAACTGGCCCCGCATCCGGATTTGTGCCTCCTGCGCATCGCCGACCTCGACCTGCATACCACCGCTCACCTCGCCTGCCTCAAGGAACGCCGCGACTCCCGCCTGATCCAAGCCTTTCTGGAAACGGTGCTGCCTGC
>CAZQXS010000003.1:19706-42506 GCA_964597275.1 uncultured Pseudomonadota bacterium
ATGCACAATCCCCCGCATCCCGGCGAGTTCATCCACTCGGTTTACATGGAGCCGTTTGGTCTGAGCTGCCGATTCCTTGCGTCCAAGCTTGACGTCGCTCCCTCCACGCTCAATCGAGTGTTGAAGGGCCAGAACGCGGTTTCGCCGGAAATGGCCCTTCGGTTGTCAAAGGCATTGGGGCGCACTCCTGAAAGCTGGCTGGCCATGCAGGACAATTACGAGTTGTGGCAGGCCCGACAGCGCATCAACTTGTCCAACGTCCACCCCGTGAGCTTTGCGGCGGCGTGAACCGCTAAGCCTGTCCGAGCGTCTGTCCGGTCTTGGCCCAGTCGTCGAGGAAGGCTTTCAGTCCTTTGTCGGTGAGGGGGTGGTTGAAGAGTTGGAGGATGACCTTCGGGGGGGCGGTCATGACATCGGAGCCGATTTTCGCGGCGGCGAGGACGTGCTGCGGGCCGCGCACCGAGGCGGTGAGGATTTGCGTGTCGAAGCCGTAGTTGTCGTAAATCTCGCGGATGTCGGCGATGAGTTCCATGCCGTCCTGCCCGATGTCGTCGAGCCGTCCGACGAAGGGGCTGATGTACCGCGCCCCGGCCTTGGCGGCGAGCAGGGCTTGGTTGGCGCTGAAGCAGAGCGTGACGTTGACCGGATGCCCGGCTTCGCTGAGTGTCTTGCAGGCTTGCAGGCCCGCCGGGGTGAGCGGCACCTTCACGACCATGTTCTCCGCAATTTCCCGCAGCCAGCGACCTTCCCGGATCATCCCTTCGGCATCGGTGGAAACGGTTTCTCCGGAAATGTCGCCGGGGCAGATCGCACAGATTTCCGCCAGCACCTCTCGGATGTCACGCCCGGACTTGGCGATGAGGCTGGGGTTGGTGGTCACGCCATCAATGATGCCCATGTCTTGGAGGGCTTGGATTTCTTGGGCTTCAGCGGTGTCAGCAAAAATTTTCATGGGTTGGACTGTAGAGCTTCGGTTTTGTGAAAATGGTTCGGTTCCTCTGTCCCCGTTCGTGCTGAGCTTGTCGAAGCATGATCGGGGTTCGCCCTTCGACAAGCCCAGCATGAACGGAACCTTTCAGAGTCGGTTGTTTCCAACCAAAAAAAGTCTCCCGGAATCGGCTTCCGTTTTCAAGGGGAATTCTCGGCAGTCTCAAACTGAGGGCGGAAACCGCCTTCGGGTTGCGGGACAAAGCGCAAAACGTGGTGGACGCAACGCAGGGTGTCCTCAGTCGCGTGGGTGATGTAAAGCACCTGCGTCGCGGTTTCGCTGCCGATGCGGTCCACCAGCCGCAGGATGCGCTCGCGGTTTTGCGGGTCAAGCCCCTGGCACGGCTCGTCGAGGATCAGCAGATCCGGATGCTTGACCAATGCCCGCGCCAGCAGGATCAGCCGCTGCTGACCGTAAGACAGCAGTTGGTACTTGCCTGCGGACAGTTCCTCCAATCCCAGTGCGGCAATCCACGTATCCGCTTGGGCGCGTTGGGCGGGTGAGGCTTGGCGGTAGAGTCCGATGGAATCGAAGAACCCGGAAAGGATGACGTGCCGCCCCAGCAGGTCGTTGCGGTACTTCACCTGAAATTCCGAGGACACCAAGCCGATGCGCTGCTTGAGATCCCAGATGCTCTCGCCGGAACCGCGCTTTTGGCCGAAAATGCGGATGTCGTTGGAGTAGCCCTGCAAGTGGTCGCCGGAGATGAGGTTGAGCAGGGTGGACTTTCCTGCACCGTTCGGCCCCACCACCATCCAGTTCTCTCCGGGCTGCACCGTCCAGTCCAGTCCGTTCAGCACCACCTTCTCGCCGTAACGCACCGTCACGTTCCGCATCACCACGGGAGGCGTTGTGTTCGGGGCAGTGGCTTCCGGCACAGGCAGGGGGCGTTCTTTCCGGAGAGTAGCAGAATCCTGCCCAAAAGCGGGATCGTACAGATCGTGCAGCACCTCGTCGCACAGCACCTCCTGCCGTGGCCCCTGCTGGAAAATGCGCCCCGCCTTGAGGGCCAGCACATGGGTGATTTCCGGAACCACCTCGTCGGCACGATGCGTGACCAGCAGCACCGGAAACCCATCGTTGATGAGATCGCCCAAGGTGCGCTTGAGCCATGCGGTGCTGTTCGCATCCAGCCCATCGTAAGGCTCGTCCAGCAGCAGGAGCGCGGGATGGGTGAGCAGAGCACGCAGCAGCAGCGTCTTGCGTAGCTCGCCATTGGAATACTGTCGCAGGGGGCGATCCAGCAGATCGGTCATCTGAAACCGTGCGGCGAGCCGTTCCAACTCATCCGGGTCGGGATGCACTTCTTCCGTGACCCAATTGCGGCAGGTGAGTCCTTTTTCCTCCTTGCCGCTGTAGTCCTCCCAGCGGTCGCGGCGTTCCTCGCGGGCGATCAGTTGTTTTTGCTGATGAAGCGCGACGTAGCCGATGCGCTCCGGCTTGAGCAGTTCCGGGTGCCGCTCGATGGTGCCCTGAAAGTACGGTCTCCGCTGGAGCAAGACCTGCACGAGCGTCGTCTTTCCCGCCCCGTTGGGACCAACCACCGCCCAGCTTTCCCCGCTCCGGAAAGTCCAGTTGAGGTCGGACAACACCTCGTTGAAACCGAGCCGCGTGGACACCTTGTCCAGCGCCAGCAAGGCAGTTCCAGTTTGGGCGGTGGGTGCAGAATCAGGCATGGGGTTCAAACGGCAGGGGCGAGTTGGGGCATGTCTGGTGCTTTGGGGGTTTCCGGTTCGGGATGCTCGTTTTGCAGCCGCCACATTTCCTGATAGTAGCCGGGACGGCGGATGAGTTCGCCGTGCGTGCCCTGATCCACAATGCGCCCCTCGTCCAGCACGAGGATGCGGTCGGCCTGTTCCATCGAGGTGACGCGGTGCGAGACGATCAGCAGCGCCTGCACGAGCGGCTGGCCTTCCTCGTCCGGACGCAGCAGTTGGTGGATTTCGCGGAGCAGGAAACGCTCGGTTTCGTAATCCACGGCGGAAAGCACGTTGTCGAGGATGAGCAGATCGCAGGGTTCCGTCATCGCTCGCGCCAAGCTGATGCGCTGCTTCTGGCCTCCGGAAAGCATGATGCCCTTCTCGCCGACCAGCGTTTCGGCCTGCTTCGGAAAACGCTGCACCTCCTCTTCCAATGCGGCGGCGTGGATGATGCGCTCAAGGGGCTGCTCGGAAGCCTCCGGTTCCTCTGGAAGCGTGAAGCGGATGTTCTCGCGCACGGTGTCCGAGAACAAGAACGGCTCCTGCGTGACCGTGCGGATGCTGCGCCGCACGTCGGAAAAGCTCAGTGTGCCCAAGTCGCGGTCGCCCAGCCTCACGCTTCCGGGCGGCGGGACGAGGTAGCGGTTGAGGCAGTTGACCAGCGTGCTTTTGCCGGAGCCGATGCGTCCCAAAATTCCAATGACCTGTCCGGGCTGGATCGTGAACGAAACCTCCTGCAGCACGTCTGCGGTGCCGTCCGGAAAGCGGTAGCTGAGTTGGTTGGCCGTCAGCCCGCCCTTGGCGAACAGCCCCCGCGCTTCGGCTTCCGGCAGGTCCGGGGTTTCCGAGAGCGGTGTTTTTTCGGCCAGCACGGTGCGCACGCTTCCCAGCCCGACCAAGCCCTGCTGGATCATCGTCGTCACCCAGCCCAGCGCCATCAGGGGCATCGTTAGCAAGACCGCGTAGGTGATGAAGGCCGTGAGTTCTCCGAGCGAGAGGTCTTCCTCAATCACCAGCATTCCCCCCACAATTAGGATGAGCAGCTTGAGGACGTGTTCGAGGTTGGAAAGCATCGGCATCACAAACGAGCGAACCCACGACATGCGCAAGGCCCGTGTGACCATCTCGCCGCTTTCCACCCCAAAGCGCCGCAGGGACCACGGGTGCATCTCGTATCCCTTGATGACATCCACCCCCGAAAGCGAGGTGATGGCAAACCCGGAAAGCCGCTGCAAGGCCTGCATCCGCTCCCGCATGTTGCGCACCAGCACCCGCATTCCCAGCCGCACGACCGTGAAGACCACGATGATCGGCAGAATGCAGTAGAGCGTGAGCTTGGGCGAGAGCTGCCACATCTTCAGCGGCGTGAGCGAGAGCATGGTCACGATGTTGAAGCACTGCATCATCGCAAACCCGCAGATCATGCGGACCCCCGTGATGTCGTTGTTGACCTTGGAGATGATGCCGCCAGAGGGGTTTTGGTCGTAGTAGTTCTTCTGGAGCGCCATCAGCTTGTGGAACATGTCGTTCTTGATCTGGCACTCGATGGCGCGTCCCGGATTGAAGAAGAGGATGCGCGAAAGTGTGCGCACCACGATCATGCTCACAGCGAGGGCGAGCATGATCAGCAGGTTGTGCATGAGCTGCTGCCGCTGGTTGCCGAGGTCTTCGCCCAGCAGGTCAATGCTGATTTGGATGTAGTGCGGGATGCTGACGGCAATCCAGTTGGTGCCAAGGATCGCCACCACGCCTAGGCTGTACGAGAGCCAGTGCTGGCGCAGGTAGTGGAGCAGCAGCGGAAGGGTACGATCAGCCGGGGGCATTCCGGAAATGCTTGAAAAGGTCAAAAGTGAAAGGCTGAAGCGGATCGAAAACTCAGGGGCAATCGCGAATCAAGTGGTGCGCGGAACTCAGGCGTACTCGGCCTGAAGCTCGGCGCCGATCTTGATGAGGTTGTGCATCTTGCGCCTCCAGACGATGCCCTCGCTGGCCCAGCGGATGGCGACGCGGACGTACTCGCGCCCCAGTCCGAGCTTGCGGCCCACGGTGAGCAGGAAGTCAATCTCGTTGGTGCCCAGCACATTGTCCACGCAGACGATGAGCAACAGCTCGATGAAGATCTGCACCTCCATCTGGCGGGTGCCCTCCGGAAAGCGGTCGAGCTTGGGGAGCTTCTGGTCCTTGACCGCCTGAATGATCTTGGCGGCCTCGGCCTTGGATTCGAGAAAGCCGAGCGCCCGCTCCATGTACTGGATTTCTTCGGGGGCGATGTTGCCATCGGCGGTGATCGCCGTGCAGATCGCAATCGCCAGCCAGTGCTTCTGGGTTTCGTTGAGGGTGTCCGGTTCGAGTCCGGTGGGGAGTTGCAGGCTCATGGGCTTCCTTCTTCAGGGGTGTGGTTTGCAAAAAATGTCAGGAGTCAGAGTATTGAAGGCACGCACGGATGTCCTCAACCGTCAGATCAGGGTAATAATCCTGGATGATCTTACTAAAGGAAAGCCCCTCATCGAGCAGTTCAAGGATATTTTGTACGGGAACGCGTGTGCCTACAATGCAGGGCTTGCCAAAGTGAATCTTGGGGTCAACAGAAATTTTGTCTCTCATCTCGCTACCTCGCCTGCGGTTTCTATGATCATTACACGTCCCTTGGCCCTTGAGTCAAGCCTGCCCGTTCGGGGACTCCCCAGACAGTTCCTTGATTTGGGTTTCCACCTCGCTCATCAGTTCGGACCGCTGCCGAGACGTGTAGCGGGAGGCGTCCACCGGACGCCCGATGTGAAGTTCCACCTCCTGGTTCCAGTGGAACTGGAGTCGGTCTGCGGGCATCACCACACCTGTGCCCCGGATGCCGACGGGCACGATGGACGCGCCCGCTTGCTGGGCCATCATGAAGCCGCCCTTCTTGAGCGGCAGCATTTCGTCTCCGCGAGCGCGGGTGCCTTCTGGAAAGATCATCACGGCAATTCCGCTTTCCATGCGAGCCTTGGCTTCCTTGATGGAGGCGGCGGCTCCGGCGCGGCTTTCGCGGTCCACCTTGATGAACTCCCCGGCTTCCAGCCCCACCTTCCAGATGGGCAGCTTGAACAACTCCGCCTTGGCAACCATCCGAAGTCCGCGAGGGAAGGCCATGAAGAGCAGAGGGATGTCATAATAACTGCGATGGTTGCTCATCACAACCCACGGTTGTCCGGGGGCGAGTTCCACCCCAAGGGGGTTCTCGATACGAAAGCGCACTTTGAGGATCGCCAGCAGATCGCGGGACCAATCGTAGAGGATTTGGTCGGCGACTTCCCGCGTGAGCTGCTTGCGCTTGATGGACACGAGCGTGACCACCACATACCGGAAGGTGGTCCAGTTCACGCGCAAAAGAACACCAAGGCTTGACAGGGTGCGTATGATCATCAATCATTTACAAGGTTTGCCTCCAAGGGTGGCGTACTGCTCTTGGGGATGAGTTCAATGAAAAAAACTAACTTGGAGCCGCATATTCCGCAAGTTTTCCTGTCTGGCCCTGCTGAACGCCGCCCTTGTTTTGTGGAAAGGATCCTCCGCGCATGAGCGTTTCCGACATCGAGGCGTACACGGGCTTTCGGACACTCACTGTGGAGTCCGCACAGTTGCAACTGCTGGAGCGCACGGGCCACCTGAAGCTGGAGGCGGACCCTCCGTTGCAGTCCAACGAGGGGGTGCTGTTGCGCTCAAGCCAGCCGGAGGCGGAGGCGCTTGCGCTCTTTGATGCGTCGTCCGGGCAGCTTCGCAAGCTGGGGGACAGCCCCACGCTTTGGGGCATGGAGGCCCGGAATCCGGAGCAGCGCTTTGCCCTGCACCTGCTGATGGACCCCACCCTTTCGATTGTCACCCTGAGCGGCAAGGCCGGGACGGGAAAGACGCTGCTGGCGCTTGCGGCGGGACTGCACTTGCTGCTGATGGAGCAGCGGCACGCCCGGATGCTCGTCTCCCGCCCGATTTTCCCGATGGGCCGGGACATCGGCTACCTGCCGGGAGAGGTGCAGGACAAGCTGGCCCCGTGGATGCAGCCCATTTTCGACAACTTGGAACTGCTCATCCACCAGCGCGGGGGCAGCCGCAAGGGACGGCAGGGGTACCAAGAGCTGATTGACAAAGGGCTGCTGATCATCGAACCCCTCACTTACATCCGGGGGCGCAGCATCCCCAACCAGTACATGATTGTGGACGAGGCGCAAAACCTCACGCCGCACGAGATGAAAACCATCGTCACCCGCGTGGGTGAGGGCACGAAGATTGTCCTGACGGGCGATCTGCACCAGATTGACAACCCCTCTGTGAACTCGAACTCGAACGGACTCAGCACCCTCGTCGAGCGCTTCAAGCCCTATCCGATCGCCGGGCACGTCACTCTGCGGCAGGGCGAGCGTTCCGAGCTTGCGGAACTGGCTGCGAACCTGTTCTGATCCGCGCAGGCGGGGAACCAGAAAGGCCATTGAAAACCTGAATCATTTGCATCGGACACACTGAAATGGAGTGGATTCAAAGCCCGCCGCCGTCCTCGGAGTTAGCGGATCGGGACATCAAGCAGACCGGAACGCACTTGGCGGGCCGACGGATTGCGCTGTTGATCACGGGCAGCATCGCCGCCTACCGGACCCCGGACCTGATCCGCGACCTGCGCCGCGAGGGGGCCGAGGTGTTTGTGTACGCCTCCCGCGAGGCGCTTTCGTATGTCACCAAGCAAACGCTGGAGTGGACCTCGCTGCATCCAGTCTGCGATTCCTTCACGGGCGAGGCCGAGCATCTTTCGGAATCGAATCCGTTTGATGCGTACCTCGTCGCGCCCGCGTCGTACAACACCATCAACAAGGCCGCGCTCGGCATTGCCGATTCGGTGGTCAGCACGACGTTGGCCTCCGCCCTCGGTCGCCAGGAGATGGGGCAGGCGGCGGTGCTGTTTGCTCCGGCCATGCACGGGACGCTGCACAACCGCATCCTCTCCGAATCGTTCGCCCGCTTGCAGTCGCTCGGCGCCACCCTCATCCCGCCCCGGCAGGAGCAGGGCAAGAACCACCTTGCCTCGCTGGAAACGCTGGTCGCCGCCACCATCCGCGCCCTCAGCGGCAAACCCCTCGCAGGCAAGAAGGTCATCGTGACAGGCGGGCCGACTCCGGTGCCGATTGACCATGTGCGGCGCATCACCACCGTCTTCACCGGCGGCTTGAGTATCGAACTCACCCGCGAGGCGTGGTTGCGGGGTGCGGCCAGCGAACTCGTGCTGGGCAAGGGTTCGGCGATTGCTCCGGAGTATTTCCCGACCCACCCCATCTCGACCTACGAGGACTACGTCCGGGTGTTGCAGGAACGGCTGGATGCGCAGGAAATGGACTGGGGCATCTTCACCGCCGCCGTGGCCGATTATCAGCCCAAAACGGTGTATGACGGCAAGCTCCCCAGCGGGATGGACCTGAGCCTGCCGCTGGTGGCCACCCAAAAGGTCGTGCGCCTGATCCGGGAGCGCTACCCCAAACTCGGCATGGTCGCCTTCAAGTACGAGGAGGGCGACAGCCACGAACATTTCATGGAGACTGCCAAGACCTTTCTCGCCAAGGGTGGATTCCAACTCGTGGTGGCGAATCGCGGGGATGAATGCTCCGAAGCTGGACAGCATGTTGCGTGGCTGATCTCTCCGGACGCCCCTCCCACCCGACACATTGGCAAACCCGCTATTGCCTCTGCCCTGCTCGACTGGATCGCAGCGCATTCATGACGTGCCTAGTGCTGCACATCAGGAAAAAATCTCGTTCAGGTCTCTATCCTGATCCGCAAAGTTGATCATGCACCGGATAACCTTACCCAATTCCTCCTCCTCAGAGTCATAATCATCAAAGTCGTGCTGCTGGAAAATTTCCTTTAACTTGGAAACGGTTTTGTCCTCCAACTTAACAGGGATGGTTTGGTCAGCGGAGAAGCACTCTCCCACACAGCGGATTTCCCCAAAAATCTGGTCGCTTTCATCTTGAGCCAGCGAGTATTTGACCAGGAACTGGATAGCTTGGTCAGGTCCCTCAAGGGAATAATCCCTCACGACCTGATTGAGAAACTCCTGATGATTGTCCTTGACAGTTACATCTATTTTCATGGTCCGTCCTCATAAGAATTGATTGAACGAGCAGAAGCCCAGAGATTCGCATCGCACAAGCTCAAGAGTAGCAACAAATGGGCACTACGTCCAACTCCGGATCTGGACTCTGCATTCAGGACAGATGCTGACGGCGTTCTTGAGTGCTTCCAAGCTGCCGGGAAACCAGTCTGGCGTAAAGTCCACCGTTCTTGACCAACTCCGAATGCGTACCGATTTCCACCATTCGTCCCCCCTCAAGGACGATGATCTGGTCAGCCTCCCGGATGGTGGAGAGTCGGTGGGCAATGATCACTGTAGTGCGATCCGATTTGAGATGATCAAGGGCGTTGCGCACACGCTGCTCGCTGAGTGCATCAAGGTGAGAGGTGGCCTCATCCAGAATCAGGACGGGAGCATCCTTCAGGAAAGCCCGTGCAATCGCCACCCGTTGTCGCTGACCTCCAGAGAGACTGGATCCGCGTTCACCCACCAAGGTTTCCAATCCATCGGGAAGGCTCTCCAGAAGTTCGGAAAGCGCTGCCAGCCTCACCGCTTGTTGCAATTCGGCCTCGGAGGCTTTTGGTTTGGCGATGAGGATGTTTTCCCGGAGCGTGTTGTTGAAGAGGTAGGTGTCTTGGGCGACCAACGCGATCTGAGCACGCAAGGTGTCCAGTGGGAAGACCCGAAGATCGTTTCCCTGCAACGTGATGGTCCCTTCAAGAGGATCCCAGAATCTCATCAGCAGTTGGGCAAGAGTGGTCTTTCCAGCTCCCGAAGGCCCAACCAATGCAACCGTCTTTCCAGCAGGAATCTCGAAGCTGACGTTGTCAAGCACTCGCTTTGCTCTTCCTGGATAGGCAAAGCTGACTCCTGAGAGGGAAAGCGCAGATTGGGTTGCCTTGGTTTCCGCACCGGCCCCATCAGTCACTGGTACGGGTTCGTTCTCCAGTGCATAGACCCGTCGTGTCGCCCCAAGGGTATCCGCCAGTTCCCGGCCAATTTGTGCAATTTCGGAGACTGGAAGAAACGCTGCCATCGCAAGAATCGTGAGCAGTGGCAGCACTCCGGCATCAATGGTTCCGTGGCTGACAAGCAATGCTCCTGTGGACACAACCGCAAGACCTCCCCAGCCGGTGAAGACCTCCAGCAGGGTGGTCTGAAGGGTCAGTTGTGCAAAGAAGGGGAGTCGCAGGGATATGTGCCAATCGGCAAGCCGATCAAATGCATTTCCCCGCTGTCGCTCCTGTTGATAAGCAACGATTTCGGCAAGCCCTTGCACCGAGTCAATCGCATGAGCAGAAAGTTCACCCGCCGCTTCCCGCGATTGAGAACCAAGGCGGTCCACACGACCACGCATCAAGAACGGGCTGACCCCAACTGCGAGCAGGAAGGGCAGCAATGCCAAGCCCATCCACGGACTGGTTATGGCCAGCACCACGACCACTGTGGTGGGAACCAGCACCGAGACAAACGCCGGGGCCACGGTGTGCGCAAAGAAGTACTCCACCAACTCCACGTCCTGTGTGGCGATTCCCATCAAATCCCCTGTGCGACGGCGCACGAGGTAGGCAGGAGCCAACTGGTCAAGTTTGCGGAAAACGTTCACCCGCATTTCCGCAAGCAACCGGAAGGCCATGTCGTGGGCAATCCACGATTCAAGCCAGTGGAGGATTCCCGAAAGGGGGGCCGTGACAGCAAGCGCCACGAGGTAGGGGGTAAAGCCCGTTCCGTTTCTCAGTGAAAGTACGATCAGGGCGCTGAGAACCCCAACACCGATGAATGCTAACACGCGTAGCACTCCAAAGGTGAAGGTAAGAGTCAGCCTGCCCTTCCACGGCAAGATGTGCTGCAGCAGTACCGAAATCACCTGTTGCCAGTTCAACCCCTCCGCCTTCACAATTCCCTCAGTCGGCGTTTGCAGCAAGGAATCCAAAGCGTCCTGTGTCGTCCCAGAATCAAACTGGTGGGATTTGGGGTTTTCCACTTCTTCCGCAGACATTCTGGTGGAATCAGCTTCACGAACCTGTTCAGACATGAGGCTCGCGTAAATCCCCTCCTGTGCCATCAAATTGGCGTGTGTTCCCGATTCGACCACCCGGCCCTGATCAAGCACCAGGATGCGGTCGCAATGGACCACACTCGACAGCCGGTGGGCCAAGACCAAGGTGGTCCGGCCCTTCATCAAACGATCAAGGGCTTGCTGGATGACAGCTTCATTCTCCGCATCTACGGCAGAAAGGGCTTCGTCCAAGACAAGAATGGGAGCGTCTCGCAGCAGTGCTCTCGCAATTGCTACCCGCTGACGCTGGCCACCCGAGAGCTTGATCCCCTTCTCGCCAATGATCGTGTCGTACCCATCAGGCAGACTCGTCACGAAATCATGGATATTGGCGAATTGTGCGGCATTGGCGATTTCCGAATCACTGGCATAAGGGCGGCCCATCCGGAGGTTCTCCGCAACCGTTCCATGGAACAGAAAGGTGTCTTGGTGGACTACGGCGATCTCCTTGCGGATTTCCTCCAAAGACAGATTCCTCAGGTCTCGCCCCCCCAAAAGCACCTGACCCGCGATGGGATCATAAAACCGTAGCAGGAGCCGCACAATCGATGACTTTCCACAACCGCTAGGCCCTACAATGCCGATCCGCTCCCCCGGCATGATCTGGAAATCGAGACCGTCATGCACGATGTGACGGTTTTCAGGATAGCTGAAGCTTACCGACTCAAAGGCAATCGTAGGATCAATCGCAGTTGCAGCATTTCCAGAGTTTTTGTCCTGCACCACTGGCATGGCATCAAGAATCCGGTACACCCCCTGTGCCGCCGAAAGCCCGACCATCCCCTGATGCAGCACGGTGCGCAGGTCACGCATGGGCCGGAAGATTTCAACGCCCATCATCAGGATGATGATCAGCGTGGTGAGTTCCATCTCGCCGAGTGCCACCCGGTATGCGCCAAACCCCAGTGCCGTTGCCGCCCCAACGGCGATGGAAGTGTCCGTGATGCCTCTTGCAAGAGAGTTGGTGGCCAGCACCCACATGGTGCTGCGGAAAAGCTCACGGGCCCGTTCGGAGAGGAGGTCTGCGCGGGCGCGGCTTTGCCCAAAGGCCTTGAGCGTCGCCAACCCCTGAATGGCATCCAGGAATTCCGAGGCAAACGCGGCATAGGCCCGCTGGCGTTCCAGAGATTTTTTGGTGTCGAACTTGTGCCAAGCCGCAGGAGCCACCAGTGCCACGACTGCTGCCGCGAACAGAATAGCGGCGACCGGGAAATCAAGGAAGGAGACAAAGCCAAAAATCAGCACTGGAGTGAGGGCCGAGACCAACAGTTGGGGCAGGTACTTCCCGAAATACGTCTCCAACTGCTCCACCCCATCCACCAGCGAGAGCACCAATTCCCCGGATCGCTGCCGACCCGCATAGCCCGGACCCAGTTCCACGATCTTGTCGTAAAGGCGGCGACGCAGTTGCTTTTGGACCATAGCGGCAGTTTTGTGCGCAATCACCGTCCGGACGTGTTCAAAAAAACCCCTCAGCAGCATTACGGAGGCGGCCACCATGATCGGAAGGACCAACTCAGCAATCTCCTTTCCGATCAGAATGAGACCGATCAACCAACCCAACAGGGCAAGGCGGGCCACCCCCAGCCCGGTGGCGATCAATCCAATCAGGACCGATAAGGCAATCCGTCCACGGACCCCTTGGGTGAATGCCCAGAGTCGTAAATCAAAATGCATAACACTTTTTTTCTTCCTGTAAATAGGATATGGTTGTCGGAAAAACGCAAACCACTTTGATACTGTAGCACAAGGTGCAGAACCGATTATGAAAGACTGTAGGTTAATTTGGAGGCCCCATTTCGCTTATACCGTGCTTCGACTATTGTGCATAGTTGTGCTGGTGCTTTCCGGAACATCTGGGTTTTCCCAAACGCAATCTGGGAAGACTTTGACTGCAGAGGAAATGGTGGAACTTGATCAATTCGAGTGGCACACACTTTGGTTTCGAGCAACTGCTTCTCCTCCACCAGAACCTATTTCTCGGATTCGGGCGGCAATTGAGGGGCGCACGACGCTCAGGGTGCATCCGCAGCAGCAGTGGGTGCGCTACGATCCCGCCCGGCTCTTGGAGCATCCGTTCTTGCATTTGGAGATGTGCCAAGCGCCCCCGGAGCTTGCTCAGACGATGCGGTTTGCGTGGCGGGACTTCTTTGCGGCAGGCGGAACCCTGTTCCTCGATGCGTGTCCGCAGGGACCGGATCGCGCCGAGGTGTGGCGGGAGTGGGGCCGTGCGCTCTATCCGGGCACAAGCTGGAGTCCGCTGCATCGCGGGCACACGCTCTCGTTCAGCTTCTATTTGCTGGAAAAGCGCATGCTGCTCGGTTCCGGAGGCACCCCGATCTTTCTGCTGGAGTTGGACGAGCGGCCCGCGCTAATCCTCAACACGGCGGCGAAGTGGGGTTGGTCCCGCTTCAAGCACTCGCCCCTGCACGTGGACGGCAACTCCCCCGTGGACGAGGTGCGGTTGCGGCTTTACATCAACCTGCTGATGGTGCTGCTGGCCGGAGATTACAAAAGCGATCAACTACACCTGCCGACCATCCTGCTCAGACGGCGCTGAGGCGATCAGCGGGAGGGGCGGCTGTTACGGATGATCTGCTGAAGCTGGGTGTTGGTCTGCTGAAGGTGTTGCCGCTGTCCGGTGCGCATCGAGTGCTGCCGGACTCCGGCCCCCGGATTTTCCGAGTAGATCGGGGTGAGGTTGCCGCTGCTGAGGCGGTAGTTGCCTCTGCGGGCGCTGGCATCTCCCATGAACGGGGCGCGGGCTTCCTTCTTTGTGACATGCGAAGGGCGGGTCGTATCCTCGGGTCGGCTCGGAACGTTGCCCCCGCCGAACACAGGCCGTGCTGCCGACACCCCGGATTTGTTTGCGCCCGGAATCGTCCCGTCCTGCGCGTACATTTTCCGTAGGTGCGGGGCGATGCGGCGTTCGGTCTTGGCGGCATAGCCGCTTTTTTGGGACGCTCCCGAGGTCCGAATGATTTGCTGGAGCATCTGGCTCTGGCGGCGCACGTCCTGTTTGTCCCAGCCAAGGGCGAACCCCAAGCTGGCCATGACGCTGGCGACGAGCGTTGCAACGGCAATCAGGCTGGCAATGGTGAGTCGGGAACGTGGCATGTCATCCAATCAGCTTCCATTCGGTTCCCTTCGTTTATCGGCATCCCCTGTGGAAACTTGAGTTTTTTGGACAACAAGGGGTTGCTTTTTTTCAAAGAACCTTGTAAAACTGGCAACGTGTCCGGCACTCTTGCCGGATTTTTAACCTTAACTTCTTTCCAAAAGGGACCATGAAAAAACTCCTGAAAATCATGAGCGCCAGCGCACTCGCTGTGCTGATGGCCGCGCCTGTGGCGTGGGCAGGACAACGTTTTGTCACCATTGGAACGGGTGGCGTCACCGGGGTGTACTACCCCACGGGTGGTGCGATCTGCCGCCTTGTCAACAAAGACCGCAAGCGGCACGGCATCCGCTGCTCCGTGGAAAGCACCGGCGGCTCGGTGTACAACATCAACACTATCCGTGCCGGAGAACTGGACATGGGCGTGGCGCAGTCGGACTGGCAGTACCACTCCTATCGCGGAACCAGCAAGTTCAAGGACCAAGGTGCCTTCAAAGGGCTGCGGGCGATCTTCTCGGTGCATCCGGAACCTGTGACCGTCCTCGCCCGCCGCGACTCTGGCATCCGTCACATCAAGGACCTCAAGGGCATGCGCGTCAACATCGGCAATCCGGGGTCGGGAACCCGGGCGACCTGGGAGGTGCTGGAGGAAGCTCTGGGCTGGCAGCGCAGCGATCTCAAGCTTGCGGCATCCCTCAAATCCGCCGAAACGTCACAGGCACTCTGTGACAACAAGATCGATGCCTATTTCTGGCTGGTGGGGCACCCTTCCGGACTCACAAAGGAATCGGTGTCTTCCTGCGATGCGGTTCTCGTCGAGGTCACGGGACCGGGAATCTCACAACTGGTGCGAGACAACTCCTTCTACCGCTGGGCGACCATTCCCGGCGGCATGTACTCCGGCAATCCCAACGACGTGAAAACCTTTGGGGTCGGTGCCACCTTTGTCACCTCAGCCAATCTTCCGGACGACGTGGGGTATGAGGTGGTGAAAGCGGTGTTTGACAACTTTGGACAGTTCAAGAAGTTGCATCCCGCCTTTGCCAATCTCAAGGAGTCCGAGATGATCAGCGACTCCATCTCCGCGCCGATTCACGAGGGTGCGATGCGCTACTACAAAGAGCGCGGCTGGAAGTGATTCCTGCACGGGAGGCGCACCCGCGCCTCCCTTTCCTGCCTTTTCGCAAACTCTGATTTCATCCCGGTTTCATGGCAAACCCTGCCGATTCGCAGGCTCCAGACCCCACGGGAGTCGAGGCCGCCCAGCAGGTCGTTGATTCCGTAGAAACGGGGGCAAGGCAACTTCATGGAAGGGCGGGGAGGGTGCTGGCCGGGGTGGCGCTGGTGTGGTCGCTCTTCCAGCTTTGGATCGCCTCGCCGTTTCCCTACATGCTGGCGGACTACATCCCGCTGCTCAACGACTCTCACACCCGGTCCTTTCACCTCTCCTTTGCCATCTTCCTCGCCTTTATTGCTTTTCCAGCATGGAGGCGTTCGAAGCGGGATCAAGTGCCTTGGCATGATTGGGGGTTTGGCGTGGTGGGAGTGGTCTGCACGGCGTACCTTGCGGTGTTTGCCGAGGAACTCTCCACTCGTCCGGGCCTGCCGATCTTTGAGGATCTGCTGACCGCCGGGATTGGGCTGATCCTGCTGCTGGAGGCCACCCGCCGCGCCTTGGGGTGGCCGCTGATGATCGTCGCTCTCGTTTTCCTCTCCTACGTCTTCTTCGGGCAGCATGCTCCGGACATTATCGCGTGGAAAGGAGCGTCCTTTGAAAAGGCGATGTCGCACATGTGGATCACGCAGGAGGGGGTGTTCGGCATCGGCTTGGGAATTTCCACGAGTTTTATTTTCCTCTTCGTGCTGTTCGGCGCCTTGCTGGAAAAGGCCGGGGCGGGCAACTACTTCACCAAAATCGCCTTTGCCCTGTTGGGGCACTACCGGGGCGGACCCGCCAAGGCGGCGGTGGTGTCCTCCGGGATGAACGGCATGATCTCCGGCTCGTCCATCGCCAACGTGGTGATCACAGGAACCTTCACGATTCCGCTGATGAAGCGCGTGGGCTTTCCCCCGGAAAAGGCGGGGGCGGTGGAAGTTGCTGCCTCCACCAACGGGCAGCTCATGCCTCCGATCATGGGCGCGGCAGCGTTTTTGATGATCGAGTACGTGGGCATCTCCTACATCGAGGTCATCAAGCACGCCTTCCTGCCTGCCGTGATTTCCTACATCGCCCTCGTCTATATCGTCCACCTCGAAGCGCTCAAGGCCGGAATGCAGGGCTTGCCGCCCCGCCGAGTCACGACGCTGTTGCAAAAGCTGACCACCTTCCTGATGGTGGTTCTCGGCTTGATGATCCTGTCCGGCATCACCTACTACGGGTTCGGCTGGGTGAAGCAGGTCGCCGGAGACGCTTCGGCGTGGATTGCCGGAGTGATCCTGCTGCTGGCGTATTTCGGGTTGGTGTGGGTTGCGGCGCAGGCTCCGGATTTGGAGGTGGACGATCCCAACCGAGGCTTGCTGGAACTGCCGGAACTCGGCCCCACCGTGCGCTCCGGACTGCACTTCCTGCTGCCCGTGGCGATGCTGATCTGGTGCCTCACGGTCGAACGCTTTTCGCCCGGTCTCTCCGCCTTTTGGGCGGTCGTGCTGTTGATCGTGCTGTTGATCACCCAACACCCGCTCAAGGCGTGGTTCCGGAGGCACGAGTCGCTGGGCCGGGAAATCGGTAAGGGCTTGCGGGAATTGCGCACCGGACTCATCTTCGGGGCGCGTAACATGATCGGCATTGGGGTGGCAGTGGCGACTGCTGGGATCGTGGTGGGCACCGTGACACTCACGGGGATCGGCTTGGTGATGACCGAGTTCGTCGAGTTCATCTCCGGCGGCAACCTCATGCTCATGCTGCTCTTCACCGCCTTCATGTGCCTCATCCTCGGCATGGGGCTGCCGACGACGGCGAACTACATCGTCGTCTCCAGCCTGATAGCTCCGGTGATCGTCACCCTCGGTGCGCAAAACGGACTGCTCGTGCCCCTGATCGCGGTCCACATGTTCGTCTTCTACTTCGGAATCCTCGCAGACGACACCCCGCCCGTCGGACTCGCCGCCTTTGCGGCCTCCGCGATTGCCCACAGCGACCCCATCCGCACGGGCATCCAGGGCTTCACCTACGACATCCGCACCGCAATTCTGCCCTTTCTCTTCATCTTCAACACCGAACTGCTGCTCATCGGTATCGAGAGCCTTGGGCACCTGCTGGTCACGATTGCCAGCGCGGTGGCGGCGATGCTGCTTTTCGCGGCGGCGACGCAGGGTTTTTTCTTCGCCAGAAGCCGCTGGTGGGAAACCCTTGCGCTTTTGCTGATCGCCTTCACGCTCTTTCGTCCCGGATTCTGGATGGATCGCATCTCGCCTCCGACTCACGCCATTGCGCCCGCGCATTTGCTGGAATCGGTGGGGGACCTGCCTGCTGGCGCGGAAATCCGGCTCAGGGCAGAGGGCTTGACGCTGGAAGGGGATGAGGCGCAACGCACCGTGGTCTTCCAACTCCCCGCCGGGAACACGGTGGCCCAGCGGTTTTCGGAACTTGGGCTGGCGTTCCGCACGGAAGACTCGTCCTTGCTCGTTGATGCCATCGAGTTCGGCAGTGCCGCAGAACAGGCCGGGCTTGATTTCGACTGGGTGATCCTTGGAGCGGAACTGCCCGCCGAGCAACCCGCGAAGCAGTGGATGTTCCTGCCCGCGCTGCTGCTGTTGGCGGGGATCATCTGGAGGCAACGGTCACGGGCGTGACCGCTTGAGGGAAGGCTTTCAGATGCGGCTGGCGGAGCTTTCGTAGCCCAGCGGCAGTTTCACGAACTCCGGGTAGGAGTGCATGCCGAACTCGCGCTCGTCCACCCCGGAAAGCTCCTCCTCATCCGACAGCCGGATGCCCATTGTGGCTTTGAGCACGCCCCAGACCACGAGGCTGGCCGCAAACACAAACAGCCCGATCACAACCACGCCCCGGAGTTGGGCGAAAAAGGTTACTTCCGGGTTGAAGAGTCCGACGGCGAGGGTTCCCCAGATGCCGTTGACCAAATGCACCGAAAGCGCTCCAACCGGATCGTCGATCTTGAGAATCCGGTCGAAGAGCGGTACGGCCCCAACAACGAGGATCCCTGCCACCACTCCAATGAACAGGGCCACCGCCAGGCTTGGGTAGTCCGGGCCTGCGGTGATGCCCACCAGTCCGGAAAGCGCACCGTTCAGCACCATCGTCAGATCCACCTTTCCGTAGAGCAATTGAGTGAGAATGAGTGCGGCGACGGCTCCTCCACAGGCGGCGATGTTGGTGTTGGCGATCACGGCGGAGATCGCGTCAACGTCCCCCTTGGAGCCGAGCGCCAGTTGCGAGCCGCCGTTGAATCCGAACCAGCCGAACCAGAGGATGAAGGTGCCGATCGTGGCCAGCGGCAAATTGGAGGCAGGCATCGGCAACGCCCGGCCATCGGCTGTGTACTTGCCCAGCCGCGGTCCCAGCAGCAAGGCCCCTGCAAGGGCCGCCCAGCCGCCCACCGAGTGGACAATCGTGGACCCTGCGAAGTCAGAGAAGCCGTCAATCCAGCCCCCCAGCGCCGTGCCCCCCCACGTCCAGTGGCCTTGAATCGGGTAGATCACGGCGGTCAGCACCAGCGTGAAGATCATGAACGGCCAGAACTTGATGCGCTCCGCCACCGTTCCGGAAACGATCGAGGCGGCGGTGGCCACAAACACCACCTGAAAGAAGAAGTCCGACATCAGGCTGTGCCCATCCGCAGACGTGCCGTCCAGAAAAAGTCCGCTGCCGAGAAAATCGTTGCCTGCGCCGTACATGAAATTGTAACCCACGGCGAAGTAGGCGATGCAGGCCAGCGCGTAGAGCGAGATGTTCTTGGTCAGAATCGCGGTCACGCTCTTGGTCCGGACCATTCCGGCTTCCAGCATTGCAAAGCCTGCGGCCATCCACATCACCAAGATGCCGCTGATCAGCAGCCAAATGGTGTCGAGGACGTATTTCATTTCTGCGGAGAATTCCATGTTGTTCCTGTGCGAAGGTTGTGGTTTGAGGTTTGAATCCTGCCTTGTTCCTTCAGCAGGGAGTGTGCCTTTTTATTGAACACTATTTAAGTTTTTGAAATTAAAAAATAAATAATGAAATTTAGACGGAATGACTGAAGGGTTCTTGATCAAGCGAGTGGCGGTTCCCCAAGGGAGCGCCTAATTATTAAGCACACGAGGGCTTGAGGGGGGGTGTGCGAACTGTTCTGCTCCGGAGGCTTGCGGACGCACCCGCGGGTTCCGATTGCGATTTTGCGGGGTTGCGGTAATCTGAATTGTTTCAAACATTGACCCAACGGAGAATTGAATGCCAAAGCTTAAGGTGAGCAACCCTGTCGTGGAAATTGACGGGGACGAGATGACCCGCATCATCTGGGAGAAGATCAAGCAACAACTGCTGCTGCCGTTTCTCGACATGGACTTGCGCTACTACGACCTTTCCATCGAAAGCCGGGACGCCACGGACGACCAGATCACGCTGGATGCCGCCAAGGCGATCCGGGAACACAGCGTAGGTGTGAAGTGCGCCACCATCACCCCGGACGAGGCACGGGTGGAGGAATTCGGACTCCAGCGCATGTACCGCAGCCCCAACGGAACCATCCGCAATTTCTTGGGCGGCACGGTCTTCCGGGCGCCGATCATCTGCGAGAATGTGCCCAAGCTGGTGCCGCAGTGGAAGAAGCCCATCGTGGTGGGCCGTCACGCCCATGCGGATCAGTACAAGGCGACCGATGTGCGGACCTCCGGCCCCGGCACACTCAAGATGACCTTTGAGCCGAGCGACGGCGGCGAACCGCAGGAGTGGGTGATCAACGAGTTTGAGGGAGACGGCATCGCCATGGGCATGTACAACACCGATGACTCGATCCGGGATTTTGCGCGTTCGTGCATGAACTACGCGCTCGACCTCAGCAATCCGCTCTACCTCAGCACCAAGAACACCATCCTCAAGACCTACGACGGACGCTTCCGCGACCTCTTCAAGGAGGTCTTTGACGCGGAATTCGCGGAGCGCTTCAAGGAAAAAGACATTCCATATCGGCATCGGCTGATTGACGACATGGTGGCACAAGTCCTCAAGTGGGAAGGCGGCATCGTCTGGGCCTGCAAGAACTACGACGGCGATGTGCAATCGGACACCGTGGCGCAGGGCTTTGGGTCGCTGGGCTTGATGACCTCGGTGCTGGTTTGTCCGGACGGAAGGACCATCGAGGCCGAAGCCGCGCACGGCACCGTGACCCGTCACTACCGCCAGCATCAGCAGGGCAAGCCGACCAGCACGAATCCCGTGGCCAGCATCTTCGCGTGGACCACCGGACTCAAGCATCGCGGAAAGCTCGACAACACCCCGGAGGTGGTCCGCTTTGCCGAAACGCTGGAGCGCGTTTGCGTGCAGACCATTGAGAACGGCGAGATGACCAAGGACTTGGCCGTGGCGATTCACGGCAACGATCCGGATCCCTCGACCTACCTCACCACCGATGATTTCCTCAACGCCCTTGCTCGCGGCATCACCGCAGCAATGGCCTGACCCAACCTTTTGTGGAGCGAACAATGAAAAACGTCAAAGTCGCCGTCACTGGTGCCGCCGGACAGATCGGCTATGCCATGCTTTACCGCCTCGGTTCCGGAGCCGTGTTTGGCCCGGACACCACCGTGGATCTCCAACTGTTGGAACTGGAAGCCGCCCTGCCTGCTTTGGAAGGCGTGAAGATGGAACTCGACGACTGCGCCTTTCCGCTGCTCAATCGCGTGGTGACGACCTCGGACGCCAATGTCGCGTTCAAGGACACCGACTGGATTCTGCTTGTGGGCGCGGCCCCGCGCAAGGCCGGGATGGAGCGCAACGACCTGCTGCGCGTCAACGGCGGCATCTTTGTGGGACAAGGTCAGGCGATCAACGACAATGCCGGGGACAACGTGCGCATCCTCGCGGTGGGCAATCCCTGCAACACCAACTGCCTCATCGCCATGAGCAATGCCCCGCGCATTCCGCGGGACCGCTGGTTTGCCATGACCGCGCTTGACGAGAACCGCGCCAAGAGCCAGCTTGCGCAAAAAGCAGGAACAGCGGTGAGGAACGTCACCAACATGACGATCTGGGGCAACCACAGCGCAACGCAGTACCCGGACTTCTACAACGCGCAAATCAACGGCTCTGCTGCACCGGACGTGATTTCCGATCACGAGTGGCTCAAGGGCGAGTTCATCAGTACTGTGCAGCAGCGTGGAGCGGCGATCATCAAGGCGCGAGGCGCGTCCTCGGCTGCATCTGCCGCAAATGCTGCACTCGACACCGTGCAGCGCATGGAGAACGCGACTGCCGAGGGCGACTGGTTCAGCACCGGCGTTCCCAGCGACGGCAGCTACGGCATCCCGGAAGGGGTGATCTTCAGCTACCCGCTGCGCAGTGCCGGAAGCAACCAGTGGTCCATTGTCCAAGGGGTCGAACTCAACGAGTTTGGACAGGAGAAAGTCACTGCCACCCGGCAGGAACTGGAGATGGAGCGCGACGCTGTGAAGGAAATGCTGGGCTGACAAGGATCATTCTTAGCTGTTTGACGATTTTTAGAAAGGCTTTCACTGTAGAGGAAACATGAAAATCCATGAGTTTCAGGCCAAGCAGGTGCTGGCGAAATACGGGGTGGCGATTCCTCGTGGACGGGTGGCGAAAACCCCGGACGAGGCAGTGGCCCACGCCAAGGAGTTGGGCACGGAGGTCTGCGTGGTCAAGGCGCAGATTCACGCCGGAGGACGCGGCAAAGGCGGCGGGGTCAAGGTCTCGAAAGGACTGGACGCCGTGCGGAAAAGCGCCGAGCAGATCATCGGCATGAACCTCGTCACGCATCAGACGGGTCCGCAAGGCCAGCCCGTCAAGCAGGTGTTGGTGGAAGAGGGCATGGACATCCTCAAGGAGTTGTACTGCTCCGTGTTGGTGGATCGCGGGCAGCAGCGCGTGGTCATCCTTGCCTCCACCGAAGGCGGCATGGACATCGAGGAAGTCGCGGCCAAGACCCCGGAGAAGATCCTCAAGGTGTTCGTGAACCCTGCCATTGGCCTGCGTCCCTTCCAAACCCTATCGCTGGCGTATGGACTCAAGATTGACGAAATCAATCCCAAGCTGGTGCGTCCGGCGGCGGCGATGTTCCAGTCACTCTACGACGCCTTTGTCGCCGAGGATTGCTCGCTGGTGGAAATCAACCCCCTCGTTCTCACGGGCGACGGGCGGGTGATCGCGCTCGACTCGAAGGTGAGCTTTGACGACAACGCGCTCTTCCGCCACAAGGCCACGCTGGAATTGCGGGACGAGGACGAGGAGGATCCGCTGGAAGTCGAGGCGGCGGAATCGAACCTCAACTACATCAAGCTGGACGGCACCATCGGCTGCATGGTCAACGGTGCGGGGTTGGCGATGGGCACGATGGACATCATCAAGGCGTATGGCGGCGATCCGGCGAACTTCCTTGATGTCGGGGGCACGGCCACGCAGGAAACCGTGGAGAAGGCGTTCCGCATCATCACCCGCGATGCCAACGTCAAGTGCATCCTCATCAACATCTTCGGAGGCATCGTGCGTTGCGACATGGTGGCCTCCGGGGTGATCGCCGCAATCCGCAACGTGGACCTGCAAATCCCCGTCGTCGTAAGGCTGGAGGGCACCAATGCCGAGGCCGCGCATCAGTTGGTGAACGACTCCGGACTCGGCGCCAAGCTGCAAATGGCCGACGGCCTCAAGGACGCGGCGCAAAAAGCCGTGGC
>CAZQXS010000003.1:42606-64034 GCA_964597275.1 uncultured Pseudomonadota bacterium
GGGGTGACGGGCTGGGTGATGAATGAGCCGGACGGCTCGGTGCGGCTGGTCGCCCAAGGGCCGGACGCGGCAGTTTCGGCGCTGGAAGACTGGTGCCGGACAGGACCGCCGGGAGCAATTGTGGGGCAGGTGCAGGTGTCCGTGCTGGACACCCGCGAGGTGTTCCCGGAGTTTGGGATTCGGCGCTGAGGCTCAGGTGGGAAGCCCTTCGGTCGCCACCAAGTTGGAATCCCCCAGCCGTTTGCGAATCGCCAGATAGGGCGCGTACTCCTCCGAAGTGTAAAATTCCTCCAGCTTTTCCATGGACGGGAACTCGATGATCACCAGACGCCGGGGTTGCCAAACGCCCTCATGCACCTTGGTTTCTCCGCCACGAGCGAGATAGCGCCCTCCGTACTTCGCCGCAATTTTGGGCACATTGTCAATGTACCCGCTCGACTTGTACGCCTCCATGTCCTTGATTTCCACGTCCACCACCACGTAAGCTGCCATCGTTGCTCTCCTTGAAAGGGGTTCAGGGTTGAAATTCAAACACCGTACATCGTAGGCCGCTTGGTGATTCAGTCAAGCACGAACTGGCGTGCCGTGCTGTTGCTCTACTGTTGCGGTGTGGGCACCTCCATGCAACTTGGCAAAGTGCCTGCCGCCCTGACGGTGATGTCTGAGGAGCTTGGGCTGTCCCTCGTGGTGTCCGGATGGCTGATCTCTCTGCTCAACCTGACGGCCATGCTCTGCGGCATGGTGGTGGGAAGCTGGTCCGATCACTTTGGGCACCTGCGGGCGTTGCGGATGGGCTTGCTCTGCCTTGCTGCGGGAAGCATGGCGGCGGCGGGGTTGTCCGAACCCGCGTGGCTGTTGACCGCCCGGTTTTTCGAGGGCATCGGCTTCCTGCTGGTGGTCACGACCACCCCGCCCCTCATGCTGGCCCACTCCTCCGTTCACGACCGACGCAGGGTGATGGGGCTGTGGGGCGCGTACATGCCGCTGGGGATGGCACTGATCATGGTTGCGTGTCCCGGAATTTTGCAGGCTTACGGCTGGAGAGTCCTGTGGTTGGGGGATGGGGTTGTGATGCTGGTGTTGCTGGCAAGCACATGGTTGCTGCCAACGACGGAGGTTTCCAGGCAACTGGGCTTGGAGCCGCTGCACCAACGCATCCAGATTCTCTTCCGGCTAGGAAAGCCGCTGGTGTTGGCTGCGATCTTCTGCATGTACGGCGGAGCTTTTTTGGCGATCTTTGGATTCCTGCCCCTGCTGATTTCACAGGAGATGGGCTATGGCGCAAGCACGACGGCCATGCTCGCGGCCTTGGCGGTGGCGGTCAATATCTTGGGGAATCTGGCGGCGGGGCAGTTGCTCCAGCGTGGGCATTCGGCGGTGTTGCTGTTGACCGTGGCTACCTTGGGGATCATGGTTTTCGGCTTGTGCATGTACACTTCTGCCCTGCCCACAGGGGTGCGCTACCTTGCGGCTCTGTTGCTTTCCACCGTGGGCGGATTGATCCCGGCCACGCTCTTTTCGCAAATCTCGGAATCCGTTCCCCATCCCGGATTGCTGGGCACCGGAAACGGGCTGCTGGTGCAAGGCTCCAATGTCGGGCAAGTTTTGGGGCCGCCCGCACTCGCGTGGCTGGTCGAAGGAGCGGGTTCGTGGGAGGGCGGACGCTGGATGGTTCTGGCCTGCATGGGACCGTGTCTGGGTGCCCTGTGGCTGCTCGTGCGCATGAACAACAGAAGCCCCGTGCAGGAGTCCACTTGATTGCTCGGCAGAGAGAGCCTATACTTCCCGGAGGTTCAAGCGAGGATTCAACCATTCATCCAAAGCCAACATGAGCGTACTGATCAACAACTCAACCCGCCTGCTGGTGCAGGGCATCACCGGCTCCCAAGGGATGCTGCACACCAAGGGCTGCCGGGACTACGGCACCAACGTCGTCGGCGGCGTGACCCCCGGAAAGGGCGGTCAGGATTTCGAGGGCGTTCCCATCTTCAACACCGTCGCCGAAGCCGTTGCCGCAACCGAGGCCAACGCGACCATGATCCTTGTGCCGCCGCCGTTTGCAGGCGATGCGGTCATGGAAGCCGCCGAGGCGCAAATCCCGCTGATTGTGGCGATCACTGAAGGAATTCCGGTGCAGGACATGGTGCGGGCGGTGCGTTACGTCCGGGAGCAGGGCTGTCGGCTGCTCGGCCCGAACTGTCCGGGTATCATCACGCCGGGGAAGTGCAAGATCGGCATCATGCCCGGCATGATCCACCAACCCGGAAAAGTCGGGGTGGTCTCACGCTCCGGAACGCTCACCTACGAGGCGGTCGGGCAACTCACCCGCGCTGGGCTGGGGCAGTCCACCTGCATCGGCATCGGCGGCGATCCTATCAACGGCACCAACTTCATTGACTGCCTGAGCCTCTTTCAGGACGATCCGGACACGGAAGCCGTGGTGATGATTGGGGAAATCGGCGGGGATGCCGAAGAACAGGCCGCTGCGTTTGCCAAGGCCAACATGACCAAGCCCATCGTCAGCTTCATCGCCGGGCAAACGGCTCCTCCCGGACGCCGCATGGGTCACGCCGGAGCGATCATCTCCGGAGGCCATGGCACCGCCTCGGAAAAGATGGCGGCGTTGCAGGCGGCGGGCATCCATGTGGTGCAAACCCCTGCGGAGATTGGCGAAAAGATGGTTTCGGTGCTGGGAGCATGACATGAAGAAAGCCATCCATCCTGCCAACGCTGCCCCGCCGAAGGGGCCATACACGCCCGGAATCGTCGCCAGCGGCCCCACGCTGTATGTCGCGGCGCAAGGGCCGTTCGACTCCGAAGGCAAGGTGGCCGGAGAGACCTTTGAAGAGCAGGTGGAACTGGTGTTCCAGAACCTCCGCAAGGTCGTCGAGGCCGCAGGCGGCAAGATGTCCGACATCGTCAAACTCACCGTGGTGTTTTCCGACTGGGCGAACTTTGCCGAAATGAACGAAATCTGCAAACGCCACCTCTCGGAACCCTATCCGGCACGCACCCCGATCCAATCGCAACTGCCGGGCGGGGCGTTGTTCTTGATGGACGCCATCGTCACCCTTGAAACGGAGTGAGAAACCAGATCATGCCAAAAACCATTGAATTCTTCTACGACACCGTCAGTCCGTACTCCTACTTCGCCTCTGAGCGCATTGAGGCCCTGGCCGAGCGCAGCGGTGCGGAAATCCGCTGGCGTCCGTTCCTGTTGGGTGGTTTGCACAAAATCACGGGAAATACTCCTCCCGGCCTTCAGGACTTCAAGATGCCGTACCTTGGCAAGGACTTGAAACGCCTCTCGAAGTTTCACGAGATTCCTTACCAATTCCCGCAACAGTTTCCTGCGAAGACGATCCTCGCACAACGCGCCCTTGTCGCACTTTCTGATGAGCAGCGTCCGGAGGCGACCCATGCGCTCTATCGGGCGTATTGGGTGGAGGGCGCGGATGTTTCCGATCCAGAGGTGGTGGCGAAGGCCACAGGTGCAGAAGCGGTGGAGGCGGCTAGCACCCAGCCCGTCAAGGATGCACTGATTGCCGCCACCGATGAAGCGGCCAAGCGCGGGGCGTATGGCGCTCCGGCGTTTTTTGTGGGCGAGGAGCAGTTCTTCGGGCAGGACCGCATGGACCTGCTGGAGGCGCACCTGCAAGGCCGGCTCTGATCGGCACTCATCCTGCAAGAGACGGGCGTGTTCCGAAATCACATGCGAAAGCCATGCTGAGACGAATCTTCCTCTGCTCGATCACCTGCGGCTTGCTGGCCCTGTTGAGCGCCCCCGTGCAGGCCAGCGAGGGCAACCGAACCATTTCCTCACTGGTCAGCGCCCAGCGTTTGCTGGAGCGCGTTCACAAAAACCACTCCCAAACCTTCCTCTGCGGATGCGCCTACAAGGGCGGGTTTCCGGACCACGCCTCCTGCGGCTACCTTCCCAAAAAGCAGGACACCGAGGCGTACATGGTGGTGTGGGCACCCGTGGTGCCGTTTCAGGTGTTTGGCACCCAACTCTCAGCCTGGCAAAAGGGCCACCCCAAGTGCAAGAACCGCCGGGGCAAGCTCTTCCGGGGGCGTCGTTGCGCGGAAAAAACCAGCAAGCGCTACCGGCTCTTGCAGGCCGACCTCTACAACCTCCAGCCCATGATCGCCGAACTGGTGGGCCTCCGGACCCAAACCGGAACCCTGCCTTTCGAGAAGCGCGAGTTTGGCAGTTGCGATGTGGAAATCCAAAAAGGTGTGCTGGAACCGGGCGCGGACGTGCGCGGTGATGTCGCCCGCACCTTCTTTTACATGGACCGGGTCTATCCGGATTTTGGCTTCATCAGCCCCGAACTGCGCCGTTCCCTCGACTCATGGAATCTTGAAGATCCCGTGGACGCATGGGAGTGCCAGCGCGCCCGGCGCATTCAGGAAATTCAGGGGAACCTCAACCCCGTCCTGAAGGAGGCGTGCTACCACGCCGTCACCCACGGAATGATCTCCTTGCGCTGAAAAACGGCCTTTCCTCCAGCGGCAGTTCCGGGTGATGGAGGTGATGGGCGGCCGCATGGGTGTGATGTCAAAAGCCTGCAAGGGGGGCGAACACTCGGAACACTCCGAGTCCTGAACCCCTCGGCGAGGGTCGAGCCTGCGGCCCTCACCCCACCTGTTGGGTTGACTCCCCCGTCAAAATTGAGTAGGGTTGTTGCGACGACCCTGCTCAACCAAAAACCATGTCCTCACAACCAACCAACATTCCCAGCGTGGATTTGAACCGCTGGATGAACGGCTCTCCGGCAGACCGCACCCAACTGGCCGCAGAACTTCGCATCATTTGCCATGAAATCGGATTTTTCTACCTCGTCAACCACGGAGTTTCGGAAGCCTTTCTGGACCAGCACATGGAGCGCCTGCGGGCGTTCTTCGGCCTCCCGGAGGAACACAAGCAAACCCTCGACAAGGCTCACTCCCCGCAATTCCGGGGCTGGGAGGCGCTGGGGTCGGAGTTGACCAACAACCAAGTGGACTACCGGGAGCAGATTGACATTGGCCCCGAACGACCGCCTTTGGAAAATCCCGAGCCGTACTACATGCGCTTGGTGGGCTACAACCAGTGGCCGGATGTGGCCCTGCTTCCCGGATTTCAGGAGATTGCCACCGAGTATCTGGAAAAGATGACCGTGGTGGCCCGACAACTGCTGGCGCTGATGTCGGTGTCGCTGGGCTTGCCGGAATCCGTAATCGAGGACCGTTTTGGCAGCGAGCCGGAGTCCCACATCAAGCTGGTTCGCTACCCGCCCACCGGAGAGCATGGCTATGGCGTGGGCGCCCACAAGGATTCCGGCTACCTCACGCTCTTGCTGCAAGACGACTGCGGCGGGCTGGAAATCCAAACCCAGCAGGGGGAGTGGATTCCGGCCACTCCGGTGCGGGGGAGCCTCGTCATCAACATTGGCGAACTGCTCCAGCAGATGACGCATCATTACTACGTTGCCACGCCGCACCGAGTCATCAACGCCGGAGCCAAGGTGCGCTATTCCTCAGCTTACTTCTACTGCCCCGACCTTGACTCCAACTTGGATCCCTTGCCCCTCGCATCCGAGTTGATCGAACGGGCGCAAAACAGCGAATACCATCGCTCGGCAGGGGTGATGGCAACTCGCTCGGAGCTGAAAAAAGGCACCGGGGGCATGGCCAGCAAAAACCGCTACACCTGCTTTGGCGACAAGTACTGGGAACGCTGGATTCGGAGCTATCCCGAAATCGCCCGCAAGCACCATCCTGACCTGATGGCCCAAGTCTGACCGGATGGCCGCAACCGCATCGTTCAGCCGCGGAAACGACTCCTCGTTTGCCGCCGATTCCGCAGGCTTGCAGCAGGCGTTGCAACTGCTCTTGTCGGCATCACCTTCCGACGCAAACTCGGCAGGAACCCTGCCCTCCAATCTTCCGGAGACGGGGCTGGGCGAATCGGCAACGCTCGACCTGATTGCTCCGGTCATTCTTGGCGGTGCCCGGCGGCTGAACGCTCCGGACGCACTGGCGCACATGGACCCGCCCACTCCGTGGATTGCGTGGGCGACCACACTTTGGAACGCCGCGCTCAACCAAAATCTGCTGCATCCCGATGTGGCCCCCGTTGCCCGTGATGTGGAAGCACGGGTGGTGAACTGGCTCGCTCCGCATTTTGGCATGGACGGAGGGCACATGACTCCGGGTTCGACAGTGGCCAACCTCACCGCGCTTTGGGCGGCGCGGGAAGTCCGGGGAATCCGTAAGGTGATCGCATCTGAGGGATCCCACCTTTCCGTGGCCAAAGCCGCACACTTGCTGGGATTGGATTACGTTGCGATTCCAACGGATGCTCAGGGACGGATGCTGCCGGATGCCTTGCCTTCGGGTTATGACGACGCCTGTCTGGTCCTCACCGCTGGAACCACCAGTGCGGGGGCGGTGGACCCGCTGGAACTGGCCGGGTGTGCTGCATGGACGCATGTGGATGCCGCATGGGCAGGGCCGTTGCGGCTTTCGGACCAACACGCGGCGGTGTTGCAGGGACTCGAGAACGCGGATTCGGTTTCGGTTTCCGCGCACAAGTGGTTCTTCCAACCCAAGGAGTCGGCATTGATCTTCTTCCGGAACACCACCGAGGCCCATCCCGCCATCAGTTTCGGAGGTGCCTACCTTGCGGTTCCCAACATCGGCTTGCTCGGCTCGCACGGGGCGGTCGCGGTTCCGCTGTTGGCCACCCTGCTGGCGTGGGGCCGAGCCGGACTCGCCGAGCGCATTGACCGCACCATGGCCGTGGCGCAAGCGTTACACGAACGCCTGTCCGCCCACCCCAAGATCGAGGTGTTCGGCCCCGCAACCACCGGAGTCGTTTTGTGGAAACTCGCCACGGAAGAGGCAACCCTGCGGACCTTTGCGGACCTGCCAGACGGCTCCGTTTCCAAAACGGGATTGCTCGGCGAGACGTGGCTGCGCAACGTGGCCGCCAATCCAAACGTTGATCTGGAGAGGCTGTGGCCGAAAATGGAACAGGCGGCGAGCAAGGCAGGATGACGAAATCGGAACCGCGCCTGCTCACCCTGCGCTACTGGATTGGCTCGACGTGGATGAAGCTGTGGGGCTGGAAGTTCGAGGGCAACTTTCCCGCTCAGGGCAAGTTTGTGCTGATCGTTGCTCCACACACCAGCGGCTGGGACTTTCCCCACATGATCGCGGTCATGTTTTGGTTGCGCACACAGGTGTCGTGGCTGGGCAAGCACACGCTCTTCCAGCCGCCGTTTGGACGACTCCTGCGCGGCTTGGGTGGGGTTCCGGTGGACCGTCGTAGCTCGCACGGGCTGGTGGAGCAAATCGCCGAGCTTTTTTCCCAGCAAGACAACCTGATCATCGGCATGGCGCCGGAAAGCACTCGTGTCCGAACCGATTCTTGGAAATCGGGTTTCTACCACATCGCCTGCCGGGCGCAGGTGCCCATCCTGCCGTGCTACATTGACTATCCGCAAAAGCAAGTGGGGCTTGGGCCTGCGCTGTGCCCCTCCGGAAATGTGGTTCAGGACATGGGCACCCTCCGCACGTTCTACCAGAATTTTCGCGGCGCCAATCCGGATCAGGAATCGGTGATCGTCCTCAAGGAAGAGCAGAGCGGGTAAGGGATTTCAACAAGCGCAATGGGGGCTTGCATAGGGGGAAGCCTCCGGGAATCAGCCAATCCGGGAAGCCATCCACGCCGCGATGGAGAGCAATTGCGAATCCTCCCTCACGCGGCCAATAGTCTGCACTCCCACGGGCAGTCTGCGTGGGCCGTGGTGCCCGGGCAGACTCACCGCCGGAGTGCCGAGCGCGGTCCACATGCGGTTGAAGACGGGATCGCCGGAATCGGCCAGCCCCTCCGGTGCCTCGCCGGGGGCGCTGGGAGCCAGCAGCACGTCATAGTCGGAAAACACCGTTTCCAGTGAACGCTGGCACAATTGGATCATCGCTCTGGCTTGCCGCTCCTCCAAGCGTGAAATCTCAAATCCGGGGTCCAGCACTCCCCGCAGGGTCTCGCTGACCCACTCGCGTTTTTCAGTCAGTTCATGGCTGAGGCACCGTGCGCCTTCTGCGACAAAGACGGTGTTCTGCGCCTCACACAAGCCGTCAAATTCCGGAGGAAGTCGCAACTCCTGCACGTCTGCTCCTGCATTGGATAACTTGGCGGCGGCGGTTTCCACGGCGCTTTGCATGGCAGGTTCGGCCTGTGCCCATTGCGGAGTGCGGCAGAGTCCGATTTTCGGGGGTTGCGTCAAAGGAGTCAACTCTGCGGTTTCGCCCAGCAAGGCGGCACGGAAGCGCTGAAAATCCTCCACGCTGTGGGCAAAGGCACCCAAGGTGTCCAGCGAGGGGACGAGCTGCTTGATTCCCGAAAAGGGCAGGTCGCCATAGCTGGCCTTGTAGCCAAAGGTGCCGCAGTAGGAGGCGGGGCGAATCACCGAGCCGCTGGTTTGCGTGCCAAGGGCAAGCGGAACCATCCCTGCTGCCACTGCCGCCGCCGATCCGCTGGAGGAGCCTCCGGGCGTGTGGGCAGGGTTGTGCGGATTCGTGGTCTTGCCCGTGGTGCGGCAGGCGAACTCGGTGGTCACGGTTTTGCCCATGATCACCGCTCCGGCCCGACGCAGCAGCGCCACACATGCTGCATCCCACGCGGGGCGGTTCCCCTCGTAAATCGGAGAGCCGTAGCAGGTCGGCTGGTCCGACGTGTCAATGATGTCCTTGATGCCGACCGGAATGCCGTGCAAGGGGCCAGTTCCGGGAGTCTGATCCCACAAACGCGCTTCTGCCAATGCCAAATCAGGATCGAGGTGAATCCACGCGCCCACCACGTCTTCCTGCTCTCGGATTTGTTCCAGACAAGCTGACACCAAGGCTTCGCTCGTCAGGTGTCCCTCCTTGATTTCACGGGCCGCTTCGCTGGCAGATCGTTGATGCAATTCTTTCATGGCTGTCTTTTCGATTGAGTGATGGCCTTTAGGAAGTTTGGGCAGTTGTTGTCTTGTAATGCTTTGGTCTGGCACTCCCCGTTCGTGCTGAGCTTGTCGAAGCATGGACGGGGTTCGCCCTTCGGCAAGCTCAGGACGAACGGAGATTACGCAAGCAGATCATGCTAGCATTTACTACGGTATCACTACCGAAGGGTGGTGTGACGCTTCAACATCCGCAGCATCAGCACCATGCCGAAGCACACCCCGCTCAGCAGCAGCAGGGCGGGGGTGAAGCCCCCGGTGGAGTCGGAGATCAGGCCCAGGCTGACCGGCCCCAAAACCCCGCCGATTTCTGCTGCCGTGAAAAACATCCCACCTGCCGCGCCAGTGTCCCGCTCGCTGATGTCCGGAATCTCAACAAGCACGAGCAGCAAAATCGTCATCATGGAGCCTTGCGTCAGTCCTTTCAGCACGAGTCCGGCGAGGAGCAGTTCGGGAGTTTCCGAGCAGAGCAGCAACACCGCAACTCCGGCACATGCAAACAATCCGGCCAGAATCGGGATGCGGCGTTCGGGAGTCGCCAGCCTTGGAAACACCAGCACGGCGACAATCCCGGCCACGGTGGGAATCGAAGCCCAGAAGCCCGCATGGTCTGCCGTGAGTCCACGGGTTTGCAGGATTTCGTGCAGCCAGTTGCTGAGTCCGTGGTTGTAGAGAAAAATTCCGATGCTCAGCAGCAGCACCCACTGCACTGCCGGAATCCGGACCAGCCGCGCGAAAATCTCAAGTTGGGGTGGACGCTCCACATGGGACTGCTGTTGCTCCAATTCACGGTTCGCCGAATGCGAACTGATCACCAGCCAGAGCAAGCCGAAGGACAGCACCACCACGCCGTAAACCAACAGCACCTGCCGCCACTCTCCCTCCAGCCACGGCATCATCACGGCATTGGTCAGGGAGAGGGCGGCGATGCCTCCGAGGGCGGGTCCGGTGACATAAAGCCCCATCGCCAGTCCACGCTGTGGGCCATCGAACCAGAGCCGGATGAGCTTGGGTGCCCCAACGGAAACCAGCGGTCCTCCCAGCCCAAACACGCCCACGGCAAGCAACAGTGTGAGGTGTCCGGAGGCCATGCCCCGCAGCAGGCACGAGAGTCCAATCAAACCCGACGCGAACAGCAAGGAACGACGCAGGCCAATCCGATCCACCAAGGCTCCGCAGGGCAGGGCCGAGCCAAGGTAAACAAACTGCCACGCCCCCAACACGGTGCCCATCGCAGCGTAGCTCATTTGCAGATCTGCGGTGATGGGCCGCACCAGCGGAGCCAGCGCACTGGCGGTGAGGCCAAACCCGAAGTACAGCAGCCACACCCCAAACAGCATCATCCAGCGGTACGGGTGCGCTGTCGGCAAAACTTGTGAACCGTTCAACTCAACGAGGGTGTGAAATCAGCGATGCGGGCGGTCCCGAAGCTAGTTGGTGCGAGCGCGGGTGGGCTTGGTTTCCAAGCGGTGGATGGCGGATTCGTTGGTGCGGTGCAGGGGGGGCTTGGCGACTTGATAGCGCAACACGACCTTGCGGAGGTTTTTGTAGTTGAGTCCCTGTGCCTGCACCTTTGCAACCGCTTGCACCGACCTGCCCGCCTTTTTCTCCGAGGTCATTTCCGCTTCCTTTTCCTTCCAGCGCAGGTAGGGTTCCCGGTGGTCAATCACCTGCCGCAGTTTCCCATAATGCAGTGAGGAGCGGGATTTGCGGATGGGGGGAAGGGTGTGGTCCGAGGCCAACTGCTTTTTGCGCTGACGCTTCCAGCGCTGGTAGTTGGGATTCCTGGACTCCAAAGTCTGGCGCAGCTGCGGCAGGCGCTTGGACCAGGTTTGGCTGAGCGAGTTCTCTGGGTACGCCGTGGGCACCCGCTGGGCCTGGGCGAGGTCGGCCAGCAAGAGGCTCCCCAGCAAAATCCCCAACCCCAAAAACCACAACCCGCTTTGCCGGGCAGGGTGCGCCGCCACTTGGACGGCACGGACAGAGGCGTGGGTGCGCATACGCTCAACTTTGGAGAAAAGACACGGCTGAAGTGAAGAGTTGTTGTCCGTCCGCTGACCCCATCCACTCGGTCATGGCGCGTTCCGGGTGTGGCATCAAGCCAAGCACGTTCCGTTCCGCATTCGTGATTCCGGCGATGTTGGCCAGCGACCCGTTGGGGTTGTGCCCTTCGGCATAGCGAAAGACCACTTGCCCGTTTTGTTCCAACGTCGCCAAGGTCGCTGCGTCACAAAAGTAATTTCCCTCGCCATGCGCTACTGGAAGCCGCAACCGCGCCCCCAAGATGCAGGATTGCGTGAACGGGGTGTGGGTGGTGGCCACCTCCACTTCCGGGATCTTGCAAACAAACTGCAAGCTTGCGTTGCGTTGCAACGCCCCCGGCAGCAGTCCGGATTCGGTCAGCACTTGAAACCCGTTGCAAATTCCCAAAATCGGCACCCCCTGAGCCGCCACCTTCCGAAGAGCCTGCACCACCGGACTCCGCGCTGCCAGCGCACCCGCCCGCAGGTAATCCCCGTGGCTGAAGCCCCCCGGAACCAAAACCAGCTCGAACCCGTCAAGCGAGGCGGTGGTGTGCCAAACGTATTCGGGGTCCAGTTCCGGAGTGTGCTGGGCCGCTTTGAACAAATCGGAGTCGCAGTTTGACCCCGGAAAGACCAGAACAGCAGTGCGGTGGCTCATAACCGAGAGGATGGTGGAGGAACAAAAAGGGCGAACACGGACACCTTTCGCAGTCTGGCATGATTTTTGAGCTACACCTTAACAAAGGGAGAGGTGAGTTCAAAATTCGGAACCTCGCTTCTTCCTGCAGGACTGCGGCCAACAGTGTGCCAGTAGATCATGGTTGGCCTGAACTTGAAAGGGGTTGTTTGCTTGAAGACGGCACCAAACCCCGCTTGCATCACCGATCCGAATGAGTAACAGCAACTCCCGACGCGGACCCAAACCCGCCGCCTCTCTGAAAGCCCTCTCCTATTTTGTGGATGTGCTGGCGATGTTGGCGATCATCTTCCTCATCCAGTCGGAAACCCAATCCAAGCAGCGCGAAGAGACCCACCAGCAGCAGACCACACAAAACGAGAACCAGCTTGAGGAACTGCTGAGACAGATCAGGGAATACGAGGCGCGGATCAAGCAATACGAGGCTCAGGAGCAACGACTGAAAACCGCCAACTTACAGGAGGAACTGTCCAACCAAGAGGAAGAGGTCAAGCAGACAACTCAGCGAATCCAGAACCTCTACTCTCAACTCGATCAGGCCATTGCCAAAAAGGACCAGTCCCTCCAGAGCTACCAAAGCGTTCTGAGCGACATGGAGACGAGGTACAACACTCAGGTTCAGGACTTGGAGGATCGCAACCTCCAGCAACAGAAAAACCTGGAGCAAACCCTTCAGGAGAAATCACAGCTAGAGGAAAATCGGCAGAATCTGGTGGCGAAGCTGGAGCGTCTGGATGACAATCTGGAAAACCGCTCCAAGGACATTCGGAATTACTTGAGCAAAAACAAGCAGCTCCAGTCTGAGATCGCCAAAAAGGAGGATGACCTCAAGCTTCAGGTCAGCCAGCTCAACGCCGAGCATCGGCAAACCTTGGCCGAGAAAGCCGAGTCGTATCAGGACACGGTGGAGCACTTGGAACAATCGTATCAGCAAACGCTCACGGATGTGAAAGCATCGCACGAGCAGGACTTGCGCCACAAGGAAGTGAAGGCGCAGCAAATGCTGGCTGAGAAAGAAGAAGCGCTGAAGGCCGCCCTCGCAGTCAAGGATCAGGAGATTCAAGACGCCGTCCGCAAGGCTTTGACGGACAAGGAATCGGAACTGGAGAAAATTCTGGTCGATCAGCAAGTCCAAACTCGCAAGGCGCTGACGGATAAGGAAGCCGAACTCCTCAAGGCGCTTGCAGACAAGGAGGCCCAGTTCCAGAAGGCGCTTGCGGATCAGGAAGCCCAACTCCAAAAAGCACTGGCCGCAAAAGAAGCGTCCCAAAAGCATAAGCTGGAGGCCGAGAAGCAGGAGTACAAGAACGCCTTGGCCGAACTGGAGCGGAAGCTGCGGGACAAGGAGGGGCAACTCGCCAACCTGAAATCCCAGAGCAACGCGATCTCCACAAAGCATCAGGAACTTCTCAACGCCAAGCAGAAAATCGACAAGGAACTGGCAGGGGTCCGCAAGGCCAAGCGGGCGAAGAAAAAAATCACGGGCCGCCTGAAAGCACTGGAGAAGTACGGGGCATTGGTCACGCAGTTTGGGGAGGTGATCCTGCCGCTCAAGGACAACTCCTTCCGGCGCGATGATTACGTCATTCAGGCTCCGCTACAGGAGTTTCTGCGGGTGATCATTCCACGGTACGCAGGGCTGCTCTGCAGCAAGCCTCAACACTGCGAGCAGATCAAGGAGGTGAAGGTCGGCGGTCACGCCTCCCCGGTGTACATGGGCAAGTACGTGACTCCGGAGGATGAAAGCCCCATTGCCCGCTACGCGCAGCACTACAACTTGGAACTGAGTTTCAAGCGTGCACAGGCGGTGTTCCACTTCATCAAGTTTGACATGGTCTTCCCGCACAAAGATGAGTTCATGAGGAAGCTGACGGACATCAGCGGACACGGATACTTGAAGGCCAAGGTGGTGCCTCGGCAGTATGTGGGCAAGTACGCAAAATGCGCAGAGGAGTACGACTGCAAGCAGGAACGCTATGTGGTGTTGACTTTTCAAATGTCGCTGGACAACAATCAATAAGCAAGGAGGGATATGGAATCATTGGTCTATTGGTACGCGCTGATTGTCGGGGACGTCCTGACTCCGGCAATCTTTGTGCTGTTCGTGCTGGGGGGCATTCTCCTGTTCAAGCGGCACTACCTCGTGGAAAGCGAGCACCAGTTTGCCATTTCCCTGCAAAAAGGAGTGACGGACTACATTCAGGAACTCTACAAGCAGGAGCAGACTCGCGAGTTCTCGCAGATTGTTTGGGAAATCCTCAAGCAGGCGCACGACCACCGCAGGGTTCACGCCGAGGCGGTCACGCAAAAGGCGGAGCCGAAAAAACCGGAGCCTGCGGCCAAGGAAGCACCCGCTGAAGAGGGGGCGTCCAACCCGTTCATCCGGGCCGAAGCCCGTGCCGAAGCCACGATGGGGGCCGATGGGAAGCCCGCAAAGTTCGAACGTCCCACCTTCGATCTGGAGGACAAAACAGCGAAGTCTGAGTTCGGGAAGAAGTTCAATGACTATTTTGACAAGCGTTTTGAGGTGGAGAAGGGCATTGAGCAGATCATTGACAACACTCTGGAGCAAACCATCCACTGCGACTGGAATAAGCCGGACCCGAACTTTTTCAACATCGCGTCCTACGCCTTCAACTACAACCCCTACCTGCGCCGCATCTGGACCCTGACGTTTGATTCCGTCAACAGCCTGCTGAAAAGCTGGTCGGAGATTCTGGTCATGTTCGGGATTCTTGGAACCTTCGTCGGGTTTTTCATCGCACTCCAGTCTGGAGAGGAGCTCAAGGACGGGGTTTCGATTGCCATGGTGAGTTCCATTGTGGGGATGACTCTGGCGGTGGTGTTCCTGATATTGGAAAAGACCTTCACGGACGAGGAGACCACCATGACCTCGGTGGAGATTTACAAGGACTCGCTGGAACTGATCTGGGTCAACTGCAAGGAGATTCAGGAGGGTCCGAAGCAGGAATCGGAATCGGTGAGCCGCCTCAAGTCCATCACTCAAGGGGGGAAGCAGGCATCCAAAACCCCACCACCGCTGCCTTCAGGCAATGGCAACGCGAACCCGTTTGCCGCCAAAAACAATGGCGCGGGTGATGACTCGTACCACTTCTAGCCGCCCCTGTGGGGCGTGCGGTTCCGGATAGTCAACCGAGGGAGTCTTTGAAGATCTTGTAGAGGATGCGCTCCTGCGCACTCACGCGGTCATCCGCTCCAATGAACTCTTCCAGCACTTCCTTGATCGTCTCAATCTGCGGCTCGTCGCAAATCCGGGCCAAGTCCTGTGTGGCGGCTCGGAAGTGATCCACGAGGCTTTCGCCCTTCCTCACCCACTCGTCCAGTTCTTCAAAGATTTCGCCAAGGAACGGACCCACCTCCTTTTGCGGCCCTCCCCACAGTTCCACGAAGACCCCGTAAATGATGTCCACCTCCTCGTCCTCCAAGGTGTCGGCCATGCCCACAATGATCATCAACTCCCCCAGCCGCATGAGGATCTCCCGGCTGAGCTTGATGCGATCCTCGTCCTCTCCAAAATCAAAGCTGATGCCTTGGGCGAACTGGCGGTAGTACAGCTTTTTGTGCTGGTTGTCTCCCTGGTTGACAGCAATCAGGCACTCGGCCAGTAGCTTGAGCGTGGCTTCGTCCAAGGTGGCACGGTCCTCTGCTTTTGCAACCTGATGGATGCACAGCACGGCCTCCTGCTTTTGGTCGTTCGACAAGGCCTGTGACAGCTCACTGATGTTGCCCTTGAAGTGATCCGACAGGGCATCTCCGTCATGGTGCTTGAGTTCGCCCTCGCAAATCTTGGCGAGCATGGCATGGATGTCCTTTTGGGTGCTGTGACTCAGTCCGCTCAGCAGCTTGACGATTTGCCCCTCCTGCTTTTTGTCCAGCAGCGGGTTGGTGTGGGAGCCTGCCTTGGTATTCATACGACCTCTTCAATTGGTTTGCATCTGGGGGTGTTTTTCATTCCGAAGCCACTTGGATCTGGTAATCCTCAATCACAGCGTTGACCAGCAGCTTATCGCACATGCTTCGGAGTTGCGCTTCGGCTTCAGTCGCATCGTCGCAGTCGAGTTCGACCGCAATGGACTTGCCCACCCGGACGCTTTGCGCGGAGGGGAACCCCAGCGATTGCAGGGTGGTTTGCACGGCCTTGCCCTGTGGGTCCAGTACTTCATCCTTGAGAGAAATGGTGATCGTGCCTTGGATCATTTTGCTCCTTTCGTCAATCGCCGCCAAACCTCCTCGTAGGCATCCACCACCCCGCCCAGATCGCGCCGGAAGCGGTCCTTGTCCATTTTTTCTTGGGTCGTAGCATCCCAGAAGCGGCAGGTGTCCGGAGATATCTCATCGGCGAGCAGGAGGCTACCGTCGGCAGCTCTCCCGAACTCCAGCTTGAAATCCACAAGCAGGATGCCGCACGGCTCCAGCAGTTTTTTCAGGCATTCGTTGACGGTCAGCCCCCGTTGCCGCAATTCGGCCAGTTCCGCTTCGGTGGCCAGCCCCAACGTCTGGATGTGGACATCGGCAAGGATTGGATCACCCAAGTCGTCGTTTTTGTAGTAAAACTCGACAATTGGCTCCGGCAGTTTACGGCCTTCTTCCCAGCCGATGCGCTTGCTCAGCGACCCTGCGGCAACGTTGCGCGTGACCACCTCCAGAGGAACGATCTCCACGCGCCGCACCAGTTGCTCGGTTTTGGAAAGCTGCTCGACAAAATGGCTCCGGATGCCCTGCTGGTGGAGGTGTTCAAAGAAGAAGGTGCTGATTTCGTTGTTGAGCCGCCCCTTGCCCTCAAGCTGCTCGAATTTCTCGCCGTTGAAGGCGGTGGTGTCGTTTTTGTACGCAACTCGCACCACCTCCGGGCTGTCCGTAGCGAAAATCTTTTTGGCCTTGCCCTCGTAAAGCAGGGTGCCAGCGCGGGAGTTCATGTTCAATCGAGTGCGTTCTTCAAGAGTGACGGAGTCCAAACCCCAAAGGAGATGAGCGTCTCCAGCACCGCTTTGGGATCGGTGCAGGTCAGGTTCAGGTGCCCCATCTTCCGGCCTTCCCGGGCCTCGTGCTTGTGATAAAGATGCAGGTGCGCGTTGGCCGGAAGCCGATCCAGTTGCTCCAGTAGCCCGGAAAGCTGTCCGCCGATCAGGTTCAGCATGACGACCGGAGTTTGCAGCGTCGGGTCGCCAAGCGGCCAGTTGGCAACGGCACGCAGGTGCTGCTCAAACTGCGAGGTCGCACATGCATCCTGCGTGTAGTGCCCGGAATTGTGCGGGCGCGGCGCGAGTTCGTTCACCAACAGGGTTTGGTCCGGAAGCAGAAAAAGCTCCAGTCCCACCACCCCGACCAAGTCCAAGGCATGGGCCACCTGCTGCGCGAGTCTGGTCGCCAGCGCTTCAACCTGTCGGTTGATTCTCGCTGGAACCCTCGTCAAAGTCAGTATGTTTTTCTCGTGGACGTTTTCCCCAACCGGAAAACAGGCGACCTCGCCAGCGGGATTGCGGGCCACCACGACCGACAATTCGCGCTCGAATTCCACGAGTTTTTCGGCAATGAACGGAGGTGCGGATTTTTCCGACAGTTCCCCAAGGCTCGCCTCAACGGCAGACGCAGAGGTGATTTTGCGCTGCCCCTTGCCGTCGTAACCGCCCGTGACGGTTTTCAGCATCAGCGGCCCAAGGGCGTTTTGGGCTTCCTGCAATTCGGCGACCGACTCGACCACCCGGAAGGGCGTGACGGGGAAGCCCTGCGCCTGCAAGGTGGTTTTTTCGCGGATGCGGTGCTGGCTGAGCGCAAGCAGCCGACTGCCCTGCGGAACCGCAACCTGCGCTTCCAGAAACTCCACTCCGGCCACATCCACATTCTCGAACTCGTAGGTCACGAGGTCGGAGCGCTTGGCCAGTTCCGCCAACGCGGCACGGTCTCCGTAGGGCGCGGCGATCACCTCTGCACCTGCAAAAAACGCTGGACAGTCCGGATTGGGGTCAAGCGCGACAAACCGGAAGCCCATCGCGTTGCCTGCATGAACGAGCATCTGGGCGAGTTGTCCTCCGCCCAGCAGACCGATGGTTGCGCCCGGAGGCAGGGGTTGCTTCGTCACGGCAGTTCGCTTTGCAAAATCTCGTCGCGGGTGGCGTTGCGTCGGGCTTGCAGGCGTTCCGCGAGTTCCGGATCGTGCAGGGCGAGGATTTGCGCGGCGAGCAAACCCGCGTTGTGCGCCCCCGCCCCGCCAATCGCCAGCGTTCCCACCGGAACCCCGCGAGGCATTTGCACGATGGACAGCAGCGAGTCCCAGCCGCTCAGCGTGGACGACTTGACGGGAACGCCCAACACGGGAAGCGTGGTCTGCGCGGCCACCATTCCGGGCAGGTGCGCCGCACCTCCGGCTCCGGAGATGATCACCTGAAGCCCACGCAGACGGGCGGTTTTCGCATACTCGGCCAGCCAGTCCGGAGTGCGGTGCGCCGAGACGATTTTCTTTTCGTAAGTCACGCCAAGCTCGTCGAGAACGTCGCAGGCTTCCCGCATGGTGTCCCAGTCCGAACGGCTGCCCATGATCACGCCAACGGCAGGAGAGGTCATTGTGGTTGCTCCAGTGAAAGGGTGGGGTGGTCGGCAGGGAACCGCACCAAGAACGTGGTGCCGGAACCTGGTTCGCTGGACGCGCTGACGGTTCCTGCCAAAAGCTGCATCAGGTTCTTCACGATGGCCAGCCCCAGTCCGGTCCCGGAAGCCGAAGCGGGGGTCGCTTGTTCAAACACCCCGAAAATCCGCTCAAGCTCCTCCTTGTCAATTCCGGGGCCGTTGTCTTCCACGGCGACCGTCACCCAGCCTTCTTCGCGGGAGGCCCGTGCCCGGACCTCGCCGTTCTTCGGGGTGAACTTCACCGCGTTTCCCAGCAGATTGATGAACACCTGCCTCAGTTTGCCCTCATCGGTGTGACACTGCCAGTCGGTTTCTTCCAGTTTCAGCCGGAGTTGTAGCGCCTTCGGCTCCGCCAGGGGTTCCACCAACTCAAAAACCTCCTGCATCATCACCGACAGGTCAAACCGTTGCAGCGCGATTTCCATCTTTCCGGCCTCGATCTTGGCGAGGTCGAGCAGGGTGTTGATCAACTCCAACAACTTGCGTCCGCTTTGGAGGATGCGGGCGAGCCGATCCTGCTGATACTCCGTGAGCGGGTCGTCCGGGCCTGCGTTGAGCAGGGTTTCGGCAAAGCCGTTGATCGCGTTCAGCGGGGTCCGCAGCTCATGCGACATGCGCGTGAGAAAATCGCTCTTGGCCTGCGTGGCCGTTTCCAGTTCCCGATTGGCGGATTCGAGCTGGCTCGTGCGCTCCCGGATTTCGGCCATGAGCTGCTGAAACTCGCGGGCGAGGTCGCCCACCTCGTCCCGGCTTTCCACCACAATCGGCTGGCGGTCGTCGTCCTCCCGGATGGCGCGAACGCGGTCCCGCAGGTGCTGAAGCGGCAGGGTGATTTGATGCGAAAGCAGGCGGGCGAGCATCCACACGAGGATGAAGACCGCTAAGCCGATGAAGAGGATGCGGATGTTGAGAATCACCAGCTCCTGATGCGCCTCCTGACTTGCCTCCTGCGCCAGATCGAACTGAATGCGGACAATCGCCTCAATTGCCGCTTCCGTCTCGCGGGACAAGGGCAGCACTTCCTGCACCATCAGCGCGTTGGCTTGCAGCCACGGCACATCTGCCGGAGCAGTGTCTTGCAGAAGCTCAGGGGTCGGCCCGGTGGGTTGTGCCTCACCGGAGACCAGTGCCTCCACCTGTTTTTGTTTCGCTTCCAGTTCCAGCAGCAACAGCCGCACGTCGTAGTAGTTGCGGGCCTCCACGTTGCGCTCCGGAAGCCACACCCGCTCCCGCCCCGATTCCCCGCCTTTGTAAAAGGTGGCGAGCCGTTTCATCTGCTCGTGGATTCCCGACCACGCCTGTGCCCGAATCCCCGGAAACGCCGCCTCCCGTGAAACCAGCCACTCCCGCTGCGACTGCACGGCCTGATGCAGCCGATTGCTGAGCGTGAACCACGCCTCCGCCACCGGTTGCAGTGCTAAATTGCGCTGCGCGAGTTCCTGTTGCCGCTGGGCCAGCACATAGACCGCAATGAACCCTAGCAGGGTCAGCAGCGACCCAACGTAGAAGGTGACAAGGATTTTGTTACGGAGACTGCGGGGCATCGGCGGAGATGGTCTTTGCCCTCACGTTATAGCAGGAACCGCCAGCGATTGCCATGAACGCTTTTGTGGACTCCCTGTAGAAATGTGGTATTGATGGAAGGCACGGGCAGAAACCTTCACCTCAACCGATTTTCGATTTGCATGGACCCCGCAGAAATCCCGCAACGCCCCCCCAGCTTTGGCCAACTGCTCCGGGACACCACCAGCCACAACGTGGTCAACGGCCTCGTGGCGATGCTCTTCGCCTGCACCGGGCCAGTTGCGATCATTTTCGCCACCGCCCGCGCCGGAGGGTTGAGCGCGGCGGACACCAGCTCATGGATTTTCGCAGCCTTTGGCATTGGCGGCTTGCTGACGATTGGCTTCAGCCTGCTCTACCGCCAGCCGATGGCGCTGATGTGGACGATTCCCGGCACGGTGTTGCTTTCCGGAAGCCTGCAACACCTGCGCTTTTCGGAGGCGATTGGAGCCATGCTGGTGAGCGGGGTGATCATTTTCGTGCTGGGGTTGACCGGCTGGGTGAAGCGGCTGATGGCGTCCATCCCGCTGCCGATCGTGATGGGCATGGTCGCTGGAGTCTTTCTGCCGTTTGCGCTGGGGGTTGTCCGAGCCTTTGAGGAACAGCGGGGCATGGCCGCGGCCATGCTGATCGCGTTCATTGTTGCCAGCGGCTGGCCTCGGCTGCTGTTGCGACTTCCGCCCATCCTGACGGCACTGCTGGCGGGGTTGGCGGCTTTGCAGTGGGGCAGTGCCGAGAGCCTGCCGCCGCTCCCGGAGTTTCGCTGGGCCGAGCCGCAGTTCTACACACCGGAATTCAGCCTTGCTGCCATCGCCGAACTGTCCATTCCGCTCGCCGTCACGGTCGTCGGCATCCAGAACTCGCAGGGCTTTGCCATCACCCGGCAGGCGGGCTTTGATCCGCCGCAATCCGTGTTGACGATGGCCTGCGGCCTTGGTTCCGTGGTGGTGGGGCTGATGGGGTCCGTGCCCACCTGCGTGACCGGACCTTCCAATGCCCTGTTGCAAGCCTCCGGGGAGCCGCGCACCCGCTATGTGGGGGGAATGCTTTTTGGGGTGTTGGCAATTGCCTTTGGCCTCTGTGCGCCGTTCATGACCGCACTCGGCGAGGTGCTGCCCGTCAGCTACATCCAAATGCTCGGCGGACTGGCGATGTGGGGCGTGTTGCAGAAAACCTTCATCTCGGCCTTCCAAACCAAGTTCACCCTCGGTGCCCTGACCGCCTTTGTGGTCTCGGTGTCCGGCATCGAAATCTGGCAGATCGGTGCCGCATTCTGGGGACTGGTCTTTGGATTCGTGCTGTCCCTCCTGCTCGAACGGGAGGACTTCCGGACGTTACACGGAGGCTCTTGAAGAGAACGTGGAAGGGCGATGAAGGCGGCGAGATCAGCCGCTCCTTAGCTCGAACCAAGCAACGGCAATCCCAAACAGTGCGATCATCAGACCGCCCAGCCGGACCAGCAGGCGCTCCTCCACATGCTCCAGCTTGGTTTCAAGGCGTAGGAGATCC
>CAZQXS010000004.1:0-13443 GCA_964597275.1 uncultured Pseudomonadota bacterium
TGACTCAGGGATTGATGTCGCCTCTGAAAAGACCCTGACGTATCAGGGCGGTGCCCTGGATATCGGCCCCAATGCACTGACGCTTTCCGGAGACGGAACGCTGGTCAATCCGAACGACCTCCGCTTGAATGATCCGGCCAGTGTGTTGAATGTGCGGGGCATGGCCGAGGTGGAGAGTGTGGCGATTCCAGTAGTGCTGGCCACAGGCAAGCTGACCGTGGACAACCACACGGGTATCAAAAGCTTTTCGCTTGCCGGATCGGCCCAGCTTGTGCTCGCCGAGGACATCCGCTTGCGCGTGGACAGCGCCTTTGAGGTGCCTTCCGGGCGCTCCTTGGAGCTTGTCGGCAACAGAAGTTCCTTGAGCCTGAACGACACCGTGACGCTTGCAGGAACCTTGAAGTTTGTAGGGCCGGACAACGTTTGGGACAACGGCACTTTGCTCCTGAAGGGCGGAGCCTTGGAGGTGGAGGACACCACCACCATCACCGCCAACCTCACCCAGCAGGCTGATTCCTCCATCAGCATCCTTGCGGGCAAGACGCTAGTGTATCCGGGGGCTGCTTTGGAGCTTGGCCCCAATCGGCTGACGCTCTTCGGAGGGGGCGTTTTGGGGAATGAGAATCCTCTGACTTTGAATGACCCCAGCAGTGTGTTGTCACTCAACGGCATCGCCAAGGTGGCGAAGGTTGCGGTGACGGGTGCCCTCACCCAAGGAAAATTGGAAGTCGCTGAAAATGTCCTCGTTGAAACGCTGCTGCATTCCGAATCTTCCCGCATCGACATTGCCAACGGCAAGCAACTGACGGTGGCAGAACCGCTCTCTGTCCAGTCCGGTCAGTCAATGGAACTGCTCGGCATGGGGGGTGGCACACTGGTTCACGACAACCTGACGCTTTCTGGAACGCTGAAAATCAGTGCCGCCAACACCATGCTGGATAACGGTACGCTGATTCTCAACAGCAGCCGCTTGGACCTTGACGAAAGCGCGACAATCGCCTCGGACCTTGTGCATGAAGCGGACTCGACCGTGGAGGTGCTTTCGGACAAAACCCTGACGTACTCTGGCGCTCCTCTGAAGGTCGGCGGTTCAGCACTGACTCTGAGCGGAGGCGGGCGCATCGCCAATGCCAACGATTTCGTGATGGACGATCCACTTGGTGTGCTGAACCTCGACGGCATTGCGGAAGTGGAGCAAGTGGCTGTCACCGGAATTCTGGAAACGGGAAGGTTGAACGTGCTTCAAGACGCTCTCATCCAGACCCTGCTCCATTCCGGTTCTTCCAAAGTGAGCTTCGACAAAGGCATTCGCCTGACCGTGGGCCAAGCCTTTGAAGTGCCTGACAACCAATCGCTGGAACTGATGGGTTCCGGAGGTGTCCTTGCGTTAAATGACAACCTGACGCTTTCGGGAAGCTTGCGTTTCAGCGGCTCGGACCACACCTTGGACAACGGCATTTTGGTCCTCAACGGCGGCCTCTTGGCGGTGGAAGAAGACACGACGATGACCTCCACGCTCACCCATCAGGCGGATTCGACGATGAGCGTGTTGGCTGGAAAGACATTGAATCACTCTGGCGAAACCTTGGGAATCGGCCCGCGCACCTTGACGCTCACGGGCGGGGGCACCTTGGAGAACGCCAACAGCCTCACGTTGAACCACCCGGCCAGCGTACTGAAGCTCGACGGCCTTGCGCAAGTCTCCAAGGTTGCCGTGACGGACAACCTGACCGAAGGCAAGCTTGAGGTCACTCAGTCGGCTGGAATTGCAACACTTTCGCACTCCGGAACCTCTCGGATCGACCTTGCCGAGGAAGTGGACTTGAGCGTGGCGGATGCCTTTGAGGTGCCTTTCGGCCAGTCGCTGGAGTTGATTGGAACAGGCGGCAGACTCACTTTGGGAGCGACACTGACCCTTTCTGGAACGCTGAAGTTCAGTGCCGCCGACAACACGTTGAACGGGGGAAGCCTGCGGCTCAATGGCGGAGTGCTGGATGTGGACGAGGATGCAGGAATTGCGTCCGACCTTGCGAACCAAGCGGATTCAACGGTGGACGTGTCCTTGGGGAAAACCCTGACCTACTCCGGAAACGCCCTGAACATCGGTCCTCATCGGCTCACGCTCACCGGGAACGGAATCTTCTCCAGCACCAACCAATTGATCCTGAACGAGGCGGACAGCGTCTTGGAACTGAATGGGCCGACCGAAATTTCACAGGTGGCGATTTCAGGAATCCTGACCGACGGCAACGGCAAATTGGAGGTCGTGCAGGATGTCGTGATCCACACGCTTGCGCATCCGGGATCGTCCCGCATTGACCTTGCCGAAGGCAAGCGGCTGACCGTGAGCGAAGCGTTTGAAGTTCCCGTCAGTCAGGAAATGGAACTGATGGGCGCGGGCAGCGGGGTCACGTTGCACGAGGCGTTGACGCTTTCGGGAACGTTGAGGCTTCAAGTGCCCAACCTCGCGCTGGACAATGGATCGGTGGTTCTCAGCGGAGGCAGCCTTGAGGTTGAGAACAACACGACAATGACCTCGGACCTTCAGCAGTCGAGCGACTCAACCGTGAAGGTGGGTGCAGGAAAGACCCTGACCTACCTTGGTGGCGAAATTGGAATTGGGCCACAAACGCTGACCCTTGGCGGCAGCGGGACGTTTGCGAACACGGACAACCTGACGCTGAATAATCCGGACAGTGTCTTGAAACTCAGTGGCATTCAACAAGTCTCCAGAGTCGCGGTCACAGCGGACAGTCTCAAGGAGGGACTGCTGGATGTGGATAACGATACGAAGCTCCAAACCTTTGCTCCAGCGGGTTCCTCCCGGATTGACATTGCCGACAGCAAGCGTCTGGTGGTGGGCAATGCCTTTGAGATTCAAGCCGGCCATGCGCTGGACCTTGTTGGCTCTGGAGGCGGGACTTTGGTGCTGTCGGACAATTTGACGGTTTCTGGCACCCTGAAGTTTGAGGCTCAGGCACACGTTGACAACCACTCGGTGAGGCTGGTCAATGGCCGTGTCGAAGCCCTAGCCGATGCCAGCATTTCCTCACGATTGGTCAATCAACAGCATGGCGTTCTCAACGTTGAAGCGGGGAGTACGCTGTCCCTTTCCGGAGGTGACATTCCCGTGGGTGCGTCTTCCCTGCAACTCTCTGGCGGGGGGGAGGTTGCCAATGACGACCCTGTGATTCTGGACACTTCCGACAGCACTCTGAAACTCTCCGGGACTCAGTTGCATCGTCTGCAAATCACGGCGGACCCGAGTCAGGGATCAGGGGAGATTGCTGTTTCTGAGGATTCTTCCGTTGCCAAATTGCTCCATGAGCAGTCCTCCAAGTTCCGGGTGGGGGCCGGCAAAATCCTGACGTTGGGAGACAACAACACGGTTCTCCAAGACACCGTCATGGCATTCGTGAGCGAGTCAAGCGGAGCCGTGGCTTTGGAAGGGACACTGCATCTGGAAGGGGAGTTGTTGCTGCGGGATGCCTTGAAGGTGGTGGATGCGGAGGAAACGGCGGGAAGCCTTTCGCTTGACGGCGGACAGTTGCGCATCGAGCCAACCGATGCAGGGGATAACATCACAGTGACGAGCGAGGTGGACTTGGAGTTGACGGAGGATTCGGCCATCACAGTCGCCGAAGGCTCGACCTTACTCTATCTGGGAGACCCCCTGCAACTGGGGGCGTTCACGCTCACGCTTGACGGCAAGGGTCAGTTGACCACCAGCTTGGCCCAGACCGCTTCAGCAGCCACGGTCCTGATTGTGCTGAGCGACGCACAGAGCCGCTTGATCCTGCAAGACGCTGTTCGTCTGAACCGAATCCAAGTGACTTCGGACAGCGCAGACGGGTACGGGCTGGTGGTCAATGAAACCGAGGCGACCATTGATTTGCTGAGTTTGCTGGCCAATCTCCAACTGTCCTTTGCTGACGAGTACGATTTGCAGGTGGGCGAACTCGACATCCGCAATGGCTCCCGCGAAATCAAGGCGAGTGGGAACCTCAAGGGGCGGGTGTCTGTTGGAAGGCTCTCCCTCCAGCAAGGACCGACCGCACAGACCTTTGTGGTGGACTCCCAGAACATGATCGTGGAGGAGCCGGTCACGGTGGAAACTCCGGGGCTGCTTGAAACCCTTGGGGAGATCGCCTTGGAGTTGGAGATGTACCTGGACGCTTCTGGAAGCGTGAATCTGAGCGGGGAGATTTCCTCCCGGCTTTACCTTCAGGGAGGAACGGTCTGCATCCTGACGGGCGCTCAGTTGCGCAGGCCCGTGACCGTGCTTGCCAGCAGCACGGTGTACATTGCTCCGGGGCAAACCTTGTCCTACCTCCCAACGACTCCAGCCCCGATTGACGTGGGGGGAGCGTCCCTCACCATTCGCGGAGGAGGAACCTTTGCCAATGCCTCGGACAGTCTCGTGCGCCTCAACTCCGAGGCAAGCGTCTTGGAACTGATGGAGGACGGAACGCGGGTGCAGCAAATCGCCCTGGCCAATGCGCTTCCCGGAGCGAACCTCCGCATTGCAGACAGCACCCCCCATGCGTGCGGCGGCGATGTTGCTGACAGTTCAGTCCGCGCTTTGGTGATTGACAGCCTGACCCTTGCTGGAAGCGGAACCGTGGAACTTGCCAACGCAGAACTGACCTTGCTGGCTCCCTTCCGACTTGCAGAGGGCAACTCGCTTGAGCTTGCAGGAAACGATGGGAAACTCCGGCTGTCCTCAACTGGAAGCAACGAGGTTGACGGGGCAACCCTGCTGCTTTCCGGCGCGACCACGTTGAGTCAGGGGACGCTCGCGTTTTCCAACGAGGCCACCCTGCATGCCAGCGGAGTGGGGGCATTGCAGCAAATGGCCGTGCAACTGAGCGACACGACCCTGAAGGTGGACGAGGGGCAAACCCTGAGCTTCGACAACACAACCCTGAGCAGTCGTGGTGCGCTCAACAAAACCTCCGGAGGCTCGCTGGTGCTGAATCAATGGAGCCTTGAGGACAACAGTTCCCTCACTTCCGATGCGTCCATTGCGGTGAACCAACTCTCGCTTTCGGGGAAGACGCTCAACCTGCTCAGTGAATTCACCCTCACCATTCAGGACAATGTTTCGCTGGGATCGGACGAGCATTTGAACTCCGGACCCGGCAGCATCGGGCTGCAATCCGGAATCCACCTGAGCGGGGGCGAACTCAGCAGCACGGGCGGCACGATCACGATGCCGAAAGGGATCGTGCTGGAGGACGGGACACTGGACCTGACCGACTCGATTCTGGAAATCGGAGGTGCATTTGAGAAAACAGGCGGAGCCAGCGGCTTGGGCGGAACCTCCCTCCAACTCTTGGACAACCTCACCATTGCCAGCAACGAAGTGTTGGAAATGGAGGCGTTGGAATTGAACGATCACGCCCTGACCCTTGCCTCTGCAACCAGTGATTTGACTGTTAAGCAACCGCTTGTCATTGATGCGGCCAGCGAAGGAATAGCGACCAACGATGCTGATCTGCGAGTGCATGTTTCGGATGGCGCAACAGGTTCCAGCCTGAGCCTCAGCGCGGGCTTCCTGACCTCCAGCAGTGGAGAGTTCAGTGTTTACGGAGAATCACACCTCTCCGGCTCCGGCGTGTTGAGTTTGGACAACAGCACCCTCACTTTGGAAGATCGCTTTGAGCAATCCGGAGGCGCCTTGGAACTCACCTCACCAGAGCTGTATTTGCGGGACAACCTGACGTGGGTGACGACCCGTGCGGTCGCCCTGATCAGCCTTGATCTGAACGGCAAGCGCCTCACCTTGGGATCAAGCATTTCGGACTTGGAGGTGGAGCAACCCCTTACTTTGTCCGGTGACGAAGCTCTGGAACTCAACAAGGCGGATTTGACCTTGAAATCCGTGGCCACCTTTGACAACGGGAGCCTGACATCTTCCGGAGGGTTCTTGATCTTGGAGAACGGAGGAAGCCTGAACGGGGCCGAAGTGGAAATCGAGAATGGCGAGCTGCAACTGGGTGCGGACTTCACCATGACGGCGGGTTCTCTCCAAACAGACGAGGGCACAACCCTGCGTTTGGCAAGCGACCTCAGCCTGACCGGACACGCAGGTTTTGCCTTTGCCGGCCTGCAACTTGACAACCACCTCCTGACGCTGGGTTCGGACACCTCAAGCCTGACCATTGGCAATGCCTTCGAGATTGATGTGAACGAGGGCATCCTCACTCAAGGTGCCGATTTTACTGCGCAAAGCACCACGACGATCACAGGAGGGTCGCTCACTTCGAGTGGAGGCACCCTTCGGTTTGAGGATGTCCTCACCTTGCAATCCGGCACCTTCGACAGCACCGACAGCACGGTTTTGTTGAACGGGAATTTGGTGAAAACGGGAGGCACTTGGGAGTCCACCGGAACCACGCTGAGCCTTGATGAGCATGACATCACGATTCAGTCCGACACCGCGCAAACGCTTGCCGCCTTGGAACTGGGCGACCAACTGCTGACGCTCGGTTCTGAAACCACGGACCTGACGATTCAAGCTGACGTTGCTTGGGACGATGGTGGTGAGGGGGTGGATTATGGGGTTGCTGACCTGACCTTTGAGGGGAAGTTGACCATCACGGACGGAAAGCTGGTCGGTTCCGGCGGAACCTTGACCTTCAAGGATGCCCTAGAAATGGAAGGGGGATCCATCACGGCGGAGAATGGAGCCATTCGCTTGAGTGCATGCACCACATCCAGTTTTGGAGATTCTGCCATCATGCTCCTCACCGATGTCGAGTTCTCATCTGGGGATACGTCGGCATCATGCGACAGCGGCATGGATGGCACCGCAATTGTGAAGCTGTTGGGCGAGCCGGACTTGAGTAGCGAAAATGGGACGATTTCCTACATCCACCTGCTTCCAGACAACGATTCAGCAGGGACGATCAGCACGGACACCGACACCCAAACGGACAACCTGCAAGGCTTCGACAATGGTTCCTACAATGTCAACGCCAGCGGAATTTACCACAGCATGACGAGCAGCAACCTGTTGCTCTCGGAGAGCGACACCTCGGTTTCAGCACTCTTGAAAGTCAAGTTGCTGAGTCGCCCAAGTGTAGATGCGGAGGTGACGGTGGAACTGACCAGCTTGGAACCCGCAGAGTTGGAGATGAGCACCGACCAGACCAACTACTTCTCGAATCTCTCGCTGACCTACCTGCCGGAAACCTGGAACCAGACGCAATCCGTCTATATCCGGGGCAAGGATGATGACGTGGCGGACGGAGACCGGGAAGCCCGGATCATTGGGTATTCTCACTCCACCGAAGACACGAGGTACCAATCCACGTTCAATGCAGATGGCACCGTGACTCGGGCCATGCACGCGTTCAAATACACGTTCGTCAACATCAACGATGACATTGCTCCCGGACGCTCCCCCACCGCAGTCATTGGAGACGACCAGAAAATGAACGAAGCGACACGGGTGATGCTGGACGGTTCGGGGTCATACGATCCAGACACCGATGGCTTCATCGTCAAATACACTTGGAGCCTAGTCGGGAGGTACACCGCCACAGAGCAGGGCGGTGGTTGTGTGCTCTACACCAGCAACACCGAGAGCATCACGCTCTGTGGAGTCAACGAAAGTCTGGCCTACTTCACCGCGCCGACCATTACCGGAGGCGACAAGACCTTGTTGTTCAATTTGGAAGTGATGGACAACACCAAAGCCACAGGCTACGCCTCCACCGTGATCACGGTGATTGACACGGTGGAGCAGTCCATTGGGGCCGCCATCGTCAAAGTGCCCAACGGCACCGCAGTGGACAATTCCACCGAAGGGGTTTTGACGATCAGACCCCGAGGGGACAACCCCAATCAAAACAGCATCTCCGAAAGTGCGTCGGGGGGAGTATTCAACGCGATCAAGGATTCCAGCGGCAACCTGCTGAGTGAAATGTCTCTGCCGCAGGGCACCGAAGTCAACATGAACCGGGACGCTTCTACGACCGTTGCGGTGGTACGGGACGATGGCACCAGCTTGAGCGCGAATATGAGGCCGAATGGAACGGTCACGCTGGGAGTGACGGGTGGGGCGACCCTGAAATCCGGGGTCGGTTCGACGGTGACAATCAATGCCGATGGCTCTTCAACGGTGAGTGCGAGTTCCGGGGGGTCGCTCATCAGCACCACGTTCAATGCAGATGGCTCCAGCGTGCTGACCCTGAACCCCTCGACCTCTGAGGCGGGACGCAGTGCAGCAGCAACGGCGAGTCAGGGGTCGGTGACGCTGAACGTGGCTTCCGGAGTTTCCGTGGCGGTGAGTACCACCGACAACATCACGGCCACGGCAAGCACGGCCACGGTGGATAACGGCACAGGTCTGCTGACGGCCACGATCAACACCAACTCAAGCTCTCAGGTCCGCTTCGACAATGGATCGGTGACGACACAAGCCTGCTTTGAGGATTCGCCCATCACGTTTTGGAGTCCTCTCCGCTCGTCCGGCGATAATACCACGCGGACGAGTCTTGTTTGTGAGAGCAAGGGCTATACGGCCACTGAGTCGGTGAGCCTCAGCGTTGACAATGGCTCCATGTCCATTGCGACCACTGCTTCCAATCAAACAGTGACGAGTACCGTCAGCAATACGGGAGTGACCACCACCATTCAAGGAGACAGCGGCAGCAGCAGTGTCTCCGGTCCTTTGGGAACCACGGTTTCCCATTCCAGTGTCCACACGACCTTCTCCTCGTTCCAGAGTGACAACTACACCGTCTTGGTTTCCGTCACCAACGATGGCATGGTCGAGGCCATAGCCCGGCAGACCCAAGGCACCAATCCTTCCCTCTATCTGCCAAAATTGGAAGCCGGCAGTACCGTGAACTGGGACAGCGCCTCGAAAAAACTGACCCTGCAAACCCCGCTCAGCAGTGCAACAGGGCGCACTTCCGGAAGATCCGCTTTCCGGGGGGGCAATATGCTGTCAGAACTGACTCCAACCTATACTCAGTCGGGCCTGCTGGTGGGAACCGATGTCACCACCGGAGAGCCTGTTTTTGTGAGTGGCACTGGAAATCTGCTCATCGAGCAGAAACTCGACAATCAAAGTCAGGACAATCAATCCACGATCCAAATGAGTTCCGGGTCAGGGAATGTACGAACGGGGAATGGGCAGAGCCGGAGTTTGTCGGGCACGGTGACGGTGAGCAACGTTCCCAAGCAGGTCAGCGTGTATCTTGGAAACAACCTGGTTGCCTTGCCCTCCTACACGACGGTTCAGCCCTCAGAGTTTGAGCGCAAGTTTGGAAGCTACTCCTCGGTTGCCGTGCGTCGCAACGGCAAGTGGTACTTCTACGCGAGAGATAACGCGACCCAATCCAAGAAGGCAAGCGATGGGTTTGTGGAACTGACCTCTGCCATTTTGCCCGGAGAGGGGATCTGGGTGGAGGCCGCAACCTCGACCAGTCAGGTCACTCTGGAAATCGAGGATGCCGGAGGCTACGAGGGGCTGGCTCAATTGACACGGTTGACCGAGGAGTGGACCCTCGTTGGAGCCTCCCAACAGTACACGGCCAGCGAGATTGTCACGGCGGCAAACTATGACCGGGATCAGGGGGACGATGACAATTCCTTGGGAATGCTCGACTCCGGAGGCCCGTGGCCTCCCACGCAAGGAGGATTTGAGGGCTTGTCCGTCGCCCAGACCACCGGGGGCGTGGCCGCCTTGTTGTTGCTGATGACGATCACCTTGGTGAACCGCCCGCGCTCGCGTGGGGTGGCTCGACTCCATATTGGCTTGGTCGGCGGGGCAACCCTTGCAGTTTTGGTTGCCTGCGGCGATCCCGGCGGCAGTTCCTCCAGTTCCAGCTACACGGCAAACAGCACCGAACGGGTCCACTCGCTGTGGAAGTGGTGTTCGACCTGTGCGAATTCGGACAATTCGACGGGAACGTGGCAGTATTACGCCCCGGACTCCACGGTTCAGTCGGAAATAGGCACAAAGTACCCCAGCTACTCCACCTTCTCCTCAGTGAATGCAGGAGAGGGGTACTGGGTGCGGATCAGCGAAACTGGCAATCCAGGCACGATGGCGCTGGAGGCTCCCGGATGGTCAAACTTCTGAGTGTGGACCTTCGTGTCTCGTCATTGGATCGGCCTTACCCTCGTCTTGCTGTTGCAGATCAGCAGTAGCTCGGCGGAACCCCTCGTCAGGATGGAGTTTGCGGACACCCACCCGAAGGGAGGCATGGTGGCGGGGGTGGTGCGCATCGAGGTGCTGGAGGAACTGCCGGAGGTGGAGCGGCATGTTCTGTACTGGGGAGGGAACCCCCACGAGAAGCTGGGCAACTACCGCCCCTTGGCAACCCGCCCAGTGCCAAAAACCTTGGGGGAGCCGTGGCTGTTGGAATTCAAAAGCGCCCGGGCTCCCCCCGTGGCCACCCACTTGGTGCTGATGGTGCGCGACGCCCAAGCCCGTGAGTATCCTCTTGCCAGCCTGCCCCTGGTGGATTCCGGGGTTCCTGAACAAAACGCCGAGGCGATTCGGTTCCACAAGGAAGAGTTGAGCGGAACGGTCCTGAAAGGCACGGTTCGTGTGAAACGTGCCTGGGATGAGCGCGATGTCGAGCAGTATTCGGTTTACTGGGGAGATCAACCCGACCGGGTTCTGCGGAACCGCCCCAATGTCGGCACCTTCTCCAAACGCGGCTGGTGGTCCTCGCTTTGGAGTAGCATGCGGGCGCCCTTCAAAACGCAGGATTACCTCTTTTCGGTTGAAGAACCGCTGCCTCCGGAAGCCAAACACCTGCTGGTTTACACGAGAAATCACGAAGGGCAAATGAGCCTTGGGGTCTCCACCTCGCTGGGGATTGACCGCCCCGTCGAGCAGAACGCCGTGGAATTGCGGTTCGCCAATGCCGAGCAGGAAGCCGGACGCATTTCAGGTGAGGTGAAGCTGGTGCGCACAAAGCCGGAAACCGTTTCTGCGGTTTACGGCATCTACTGGGGACAGACGGCCAAAACGCGGCTTGCAGGGGTGCCGCCGCTGACAGAGTTTGAGATTCAAGGCTTCCGCGATGGGCTGAAGGCGCGGGAACTGCTGGTTTCCTCTCCGGATGCCACGGAGCGTCAGTTGCAAGTCACTCGCGAAGGGGGGCTGCTTCGGGAGTTGGGATACACCATTCCTGAAGGCTCGCGGATTCCGGAGGGGGCGACCCACTTGCTGGTGTTGCGACAGCAAAAGCTTTGGTTCCAGAAAACGGTGGACCGCCGACAGGGACGTGTCTTGGCATCGGTTCCGATTGTGCCGGAAGAGCAGATCCAGACCCTTCCCACTCTGCCCAATCCGGTGATTGTGGGCGAAGGCACGGCACCTCCGCTGGAAACTGGAACAAGCACAGCAGTTCCCGTGGCACGTGAGTGGAGGGACCGCGAGTATCGCGGGTTGGGATTGGGGATGAGCTTTTCCGGAGTAACGGGAATTGCATTGCGTTATCATCACAACCTGACGGACTCATGGCAGTTGCAGGGAATGCTGGATTACACAGGCAAAGGAGTTGCAGGATTCTTTGGCGCGTTAAAGCTTGTGGACGACCAGCTCAAAAGCGGAACTGATTCGGTCAGCAAGTCTGGCGGAACCTTTGAAGTGAGCCGCACCATGATTTCGGGATCGTTGCGCTGGTTTGTCCCGGAGTCCCTGACCTTTGGCCTTGCTGAAAACCTCTACATGGGGATCGTTGTTGGAGGAGCGAGTGCAACCATGAATTACGACAACTCGGTGGCAACTTACCCGAACCCCACGCGCTTTCAGCATCAGGCTTCGGCAAATTATGGGTTTATGGGACTGGACATGGGGTGGCAAGGGACCGAGAATTACTTCTTTGAGTTTTCACTGATGCCCGTGGCAAAGTTCGGGGAAAAGGACAGTTTTCAGGAAACCAGCATTCCGGATGAACGCGCCCTGATGAGTACCTTCACTGGAGCAAAAACCCAGCGCGAGTATGTCAAAGGCGGATGGACTGCGGCGAAGAACCCCACCCGGATGCTACTCGGGATTGGAGTGGCCTTTTAAGGGACAGTGATGCAACTGGGGAAAAAATGGATCACGAGCCTGCTGCCCTTGCTGTTGGTGGTTGGTGTCTGCGAAGTGCGTGCGGAGACCTTGAACCCGGAGACGACCGCCGTGCGTTATGTCTTTTCCAGCAGCGTCGAGCCTCAACTGTTTGGGTGGATTCAGGAGGAAGTGTCCGATGAATGGTTTGATGGAGAGGTTCCCAAGATTTGCCACGTCTGCGATAATGTTTATCGTCATGCCACGGACAATGGTTCTCTCATCACACGTGGCACCGAAAACATGCTCAACCGCAAGACCTTGGCACAGATGATGGGAGTGGACACATTCCTGACTGTCATTGCCCGGCAGTATGGCGACACCATTCGGATTGAGGTGGTTTTGCACGATTTGTCAACAGAGGCTCCGCGCTTCTCCAAGCACTTGGAGTGGTCTCGGCCCTGGTTCAACTGAGACGGCCATGACCTCCCCAAGATGCTTCCGGGAAGCCGTGCGGCTGGGCCTGCTCGGTGCGCTGCTGGTGTCCTCGGCGCTCGTTCATGCACAAGCCACCGCGACCGTCATTGACAGTGTCCCGCGCAAACTCTACACGGAACTGTATTCCGACAAAGGCGGGAACCAGTTTTTGGTGGAAGTGTATGAGGAATCTCAGGAGGGCCAAAGCCAACTTCACTTCCGGGCGTTCAAAAACGGCTCTCTGGTCGTCACCAAATCCCAGGCGGTGGCAGAGTCGCACAACTTCACGTTTTTTGTGGATGAGTTGCAAGACCGCCTGATGCCCCAGCAAACCGAGGATTTGCTCATCAAGGTGTTCAGCCGCCTGTTTCAGGAGTCCGATGAGCGGATGCGGCAGGCGATGCTGGAAGTGTTCAATGAAGAAAAGGTCGCCCAGTACATCAACGAGAACCTTCAGGTGCCTCCGGGAGAGGTGGACGAGGAGGAATTGGCGAAATTGCTCTCTCCCAACATCAAGCCCGTGGTGGATGATGAGGCGCTGGCGGCGCGTCTTTCCAGTCAGGTGAAGCCCGTGGTGGACGAGGAGGCGTTGGCGAAACGTCTTTCTGGTCAAGTCAAACCCGTGGTGAACCTTGATGATTCGGAGTTGGCAAAGCGTTTGTCCGAGCAAGTCAAACCCGTGGTGGATGATGCGGCGCTGGCGAAGCGCTTGGCCAATGATCCGCAACTGGCGGAACAGCTCTCGAAGAACGTAAAGCCGATTGTCAATGATGCGGCACTGGCGGCGCGTCTTTCCGGTCAGGTGAAGCCCGTGGTGGATGATGAGGCGCTGGCGGCGCGTCTTTCCAGCCAGGTGAAGCCCGTGGTGGATGATGCGGCGCTGGCAGCGCGTCTTTCCAGCCAAGTCAAACCCGTGGTGGATGATGAAGCTCTCGCCGAGC
>CAZQXS010000004.1:13543-34341 GCA_964597275.1 uncultured Pseudomonadota bacterium
GCGCGTCTTTCCAGCCAAGTCAAACCCGTGGTGGATGATGAAGCTCTCGCCGAGCGACTTTCCAGCAAAGTGAAGCCTCGCTTGGATGAGGAAAAACTCGCCAAGCGCCTCTCCCAGCGGGTCAAGCCCCAGATCAATGAGAAACGGCTGGCGGATCGTTTGAGCCGCAACATCAAACCCTCGCCTGTTGATTTGAATGAGGAAGCCCTTGCCGTTGCTTTGGCCATCAAGCTGACGGAGCAGGAAAAGCTGGCCTCGCTGAAGGTGCGTAAATACCCGGAGTTGCTGAGTCAGGTGGAAGAGGCGAATCGTGCCGGAGATTACGAGAAAACGTTGCAACTGCTTGATGAGGATTTGGCCAATCGTACACCGGAAGAACAACGGAAGGCGCTCAAGATTTCTGGAATCATGTCGGTTCTCGTTGGAGCCAAGAAGATGAAGCGCGCACTTTCCACCATTGATGACTATGACCTTCCTGATGACCCGGAACTGCGGCAGTTGCAGCAGTCCTTGGACAACTGGCTCCAAGAAAACTTGGTGATGGAATGACCGCCTCAAGTTGCCTCATTTCCAAGTCGCCAATCCGAGTTCCGCCCGTGAACTTGTCTCCAAGCTGGTTCTCGGCTTGAACATTCGGCGAGGGTCGCCGATCATTTCGCCTTTACAGGGAACGCTTTTTTAGGAGGCCATGTCGTATTGGGAGCAAAAAACTTTTCTTGAGGAGGTGCAGGTCCGGGGGTTGCGTGTCCTGACGCGGGTGGATTTTAACGTGCCGCTGGACGTGAACCTGCGCGTGACGGACAACAACCGCATCCGGCAGGCGTTGCCCACGATCCGGCGCATTGTGGATCAGGGCGGTCGTGCCGTGCTGATGTCGCACTTGGGGCGTCCTAAAGGGGAGCGGATTCCAGAGTTAAGCCTCAAGCCTGCGGCGGATGCCCTGGCCGGACTGCTCGGCACCGCGGTCTCGCTGGTCCCGGATTGTGTGGGGGCAGCAGCGGAAGCTCAGGTGCAGGTGATGCAGGATGGCGAGGTGGTGCTGTTGGAAAATCTGCGCTACCACAAGGCCGAGACCAAGAACGATCCGGAGTTTTGTCGGCAGCTTGCAAGGCTGGGGGATGTGTACGTCAACGATGCCTTTGGCACGGCCCACCGCGCCCATGCCTCCACGGCGGGCGTGGCGGAATTCCTGCCCAATGCGGCAGTGGGCTACCTGATTCGCAAGGAACTGGATTTTCTGGGAGGCTTGCTGGAAAATCCGGAGCCGCCTTGTGTGGCGATTTTGGGGGGTGCGAAGATTTCGGACAAGATCAAGGTGATCGAGAACCTGCTGGAGCGCGTGCAGGCGCTGGTGATTGGCGGAGGCATGGCCAACACGTTTTTGGCCGCCCAAGGGTTTTCGTTGGGAGATTCCTTGGTGGATGCCGAATCGTTGGACCTGGCAACGGGGTTGAGCGAACAGGCCCGGAAGCGGGGGGTGCAGTTGCACTTGCCCACCGATGGAGTCGTTGCGCAAGAACTCCGTGCAGGCGTGGCCACGCAAACCGTCACCATGCAAGAGGGGGTTCCGGAGGGCTGGAAACTGCTGGATGTGGGGCCGCAAACCCTCAACGCCTATCAAGACGTGGTGCAAAACGCCAAGACCGTGTTTTGGAACGGGCCGATGGGGGTGTTTGAAACCCCGCCCTTTGATGCTGGAACGGTGGGCATCGCGCAGGCTCTTGCCAAAGCCACGTCTGGAGGTGCGGTCACGGTGGTGGGCGGAGGGGATTCCGCCGCTGCGGTGCAGCAGTCCGGGCTGGCAGAACAAATCTCGCACATTTCCACGGGCGGCGGCGCGTCCCTGGAGTTTCTGGAAGGACGGGAACTTCCCGGAGTGACCGTGATCCCGGAACGGAACTGACTTGAATTGAAGGAAGATGGAACAGGCAGTGGCAGTTGACCCCCCAGCTCAGGCTGTGGTTGAAGCAACAAAAAAAGACGACCAGCAGGGATTCTACCATTTCCTCTATCGCTTCATCGAGTTTGCGGATGAGCGGCGGTCCAGTGCGTCGTTCTTCTTCATCCTGCTCGTGGTGGTGCTGGCGGATGTCATCTTCCACCACGTCCTGTTTGCTCCCTATGTCTCGCTGGTCGAAACCCTCTCCGGAGTGCAGCCGGGCGAATTTTCGGAGGTGGACATTGGCTTCACCCCGGAAGTCTGGCAGGCACTGCTGGGGCTGGTGCTGGGCACGCTCATCCTCGTGATTTCGATTGCGTCGCAGAGCATCCCCAAGCTCATTGACCTCTACATGAAGGATCTCCCCAGCCTGCTCTACGTCTGGTTCCTGATCGTCTGTGGTGGGCACGCCCTGCTCATCAAGCTCTACGGAGAGATCAACCTGATGCGTGAGTCGAGCCGGGTGTTCAACACCCACATCCTGCTCACCGTCTGCGCCCTCATCTCCTTTCCCTACGTCTTCTACATCCTGCGCTACACCAAGCCCACCAACATCATCAACCGCATCTACTCGAACAACATGGACCGCATCCGGTCCCTTGCCCTTCCAAGAATCAAGGGGTTGATGAATGACAAAAAGGTCGTGGAGCGCTACCAGTATGAAATCTTCGAGTCGCTGAACCAGCTCGACGACATTCTCGAGTATGTTTCCTTCAAGGAGTTGAAGGCGGACATCATCAACGACATGGGGGCGACGGTTCGGGATTACATGAGCCTCAAGCACGAGTTCGATCCCCGGTTTTTCGAGGTGCAGGAGAAGATCAAGAACGACATCTCGTACAAAACAATGGTCGGGCAGTTCGGGGACATGGAGAAGACCCGCAGCTTTTACGAGCAGAAGTGCTACCGACTGCTGGGCAACGTGTACATCCGGCTGTTGGAGCGCGGTGAGTTCGACCTGTCCTCGCTGGTGGCGGGAGAAGTCAGCCAGATTGGGCTCAAGGCGATCGAGCTTGAGGATGATGACATGGTGGAAATCCTCATCATCCGTTTCAACACCCTGCTGCGCTTTGCCATCAAGCACGCCATCCGCAACAACGAACCCCGCAATCTCTACAACCTCATCTTCTACTACGGAAATTTCGTCAATTATCTGGTGGACCACAAGCGCGAAGCGTTCGTCAAGAAATGCTTCATGTACTTCCGGATTTACGGGGTGGAGATCTTCAAGCATGGCAGCAACGCCGCCGCAATGTACTTCATTGTCGATGTGGTGGCGACTGAGATGCGCAAGGTGCTGGAGCGCATCTACGAGGAGGACTGGGACCAAGAGCTTCAGAATGGGTTGCTGAACGAGATTTTGCAGGTGGACAACCCCCCGGATTTCAACAAGGAAGACCTCGCCCAGGGCGTGCTCATCAACAACGGGGTCCGGGTGGTGCAGTTGGCACTGGCGCTGTTTTACCATCGGCACAAGCAGGCGGACTATGTGAACCGCATTGCCACCGATGTGCTGGACGACCTCAACATCCTGGACGAGGAGACCTTCCGCCGGGTGATCGAGATGACCTCGGCACGCCTCCGCTTCGCCGGCAAGACCTTTTGGGAGGACACTGACCGAGGGAATCTCAACATCTACTACACCTCCGATCAGGCGGAAATTGACCCCTTCAAGGAAATGCTCTACGAGCAGGCCCAAACTCTGCTGATGAAGCGCGCGCAAGGCAAGTACAAACTCACCGAGGAAGAGGCGCAGGTGCTGTGGGAGATGTCCCGGCTGACGAAGGAGAAGGATTACGCTCTCGTGCTGGAGCAGGTCAAGCGCTTTGAGGAAACGCTGGAGCAACTGGACGACATTGGCGAATCCCGGCTTCAGGCGTTGGTGGCGGTTCGGCGGAAACTGGGATTCACCTCGGACAATCCCGAACTGACCGTCTCCCACTCCCGTCAGGTGGCACCCGGAACGGAGCTGCAAATCAAGGCGCTGGACGAAAGCGGGCAGCAGGTGCAGTTGGCGGGGCAGGTGACGTTCAACACGCCGAACTACTTCTACGTCGTGGTGGCCCGGACTCGCGGGTTGGGCGAGGGCATCCGCCAACTCACCATCCGCTTCAAGCCTCCGCGTCGTAACATCGTTTATCAGTTCCATGTGGCTCCGGCAGAGGTGTCACCGTCACCGCCCCACTTCAAGATTCCCCACACCCGCGACATCAAGATTGTCGAGGAGCATTCGCATTGAGTCCGCAGGATTTTTCCGCTTCCGGACTGGAGCAAGTGCCCGGCCTGCTTTTTGTGGATCACATTGCGATTGCCGTGCTTCCGGGGGAGTTGGAGCGGCAGGTTTCCGCATACAAAGCGATGGGCTTCCGGGAACTGCACCGTGAGGAAATGGGCGGACGCGATCAGGTGCGCGAGGTGCTGCTCCAAATCGGCAACAGCCCCAACCTGATCCAGCTGCTGGAGCCGATGTCTCCAGAGTCTCCCGCACAAAAACAGCTGGACCGCAATGGAGGCCGGGGCGGCGTGGCGCATGTCGGTTTCCGGGTGCAGGATGCCCAAGCCGCGTTTGACTGGTTTCAGGAAAACGGCTTCCGCATCGTGGATGACGCGCCACGTCCCGGCTCGCGGGGAACGACCGTCTTCTTCATCCACCCCAAGTCCAGGGGCGATTCGCCTTTCGGCATCCTCTACGAAATCGTCGAAGATCCCAGTGCCTCCTCATGAGTGCAAAACGCCGCATTCTGGTGGTCGGCGGAGCGGGCTACATCGGCTCGCACGTCGCCAAAGCGTTGCAGGACTCCGGCGACCAGCCTGTGGTGTTCGACAACCTCAGTAGCGGCCTGCGCGTCAACCTGCTCGACGGCTTCGAGTTCATCCACGGCAACCTGCTGATTCCGGAACAGGTCCGGGCCGCAATGCCTAGAATTGACGCCATCGTCCATCTTGCCGCGCTCAAGGCGGCGGGCGAATCCATGCAGCAGCCGGAACGCTATGCCACCCACAATCTTTCCGGCACCCTCAACTTACTCAACGCCGCTACCGAAGCGGGAGTTCGGCGCATTGTCTTTTCCTCCAGTGCAGCGGTTTATGGCGAGCCGCAGTATGTCCCGATGGACGAGGCGCACCCGACCCATCCGGTCAATTTCTATGGATTCACCAAGCTGGAGATCGAGCGGATTCTGGCATGGTACAGCCAACTCCGCAACGTGCGTTTCGCCAGTCTGCGCTACTTCAATGCGGCAGGCTATGATGTCGAGGGAAAAATCCGGGGCTTGGAGCAAGAACCCAACAACCTCCTGCCCATCGTGCTGGAAGCCGTGATGGGCTGGCGTCCGCAGGTGGAGGTGTTCGGCACGGACTACGACACCCCGGACGGCAGCTGTCTCCGCGACTACATCCACGTCAGCGATCTGGCCGATGCCCACGTCCGGGCCTTGCAGTACCTTGAAGCCGAGGATCAGGACTTGACCGTCAACCTCGGCACGTCAAACGGCCTAAGCGTGCTGGAAATTCTGGAGGCGGCAAAGTCGGTGTCCGGAGTCGCTTTTGCCGTTCGGCACAGCGGACGACGCGCCGGAGATCCCGCCGTGGTGCTGGCGACCTCAGAAAAGGCCAAGCAGACCTTGGGGTGGAGTCCGCAACACAGCGACATGCAGACCTTGCTGGAAACGATGGTACGGGCGTACCGGGGAAACTGATGAGGGCGGTTGGGTTTTAGGGGGTTTGCTGAAACCGACAGCCCAACCCCCCTACAGCCTGAAAGGCGAAAGCCTTACTTGATCTCGACCGAGGCACCCACTCCTTCGAGCTTCGCCTTCAGTTTGTCGGCTTCTTCCTGCGGAACGCCTTCCTTCACGGTCTTCGGAGCCGACTCCACGAACTCCTTGGCCTCTTTGAGGCCGAGTCCGGTGATGGCCCGCACTTCCTTGATGACGTTGATCTTCTTCTCGCCAGCGGCGGTGAGGACCACGTCAAACTCGGTCTTGGCTTCCTCCGCAGCGGCTTCGCCGCCTCCGCCACCTGCAGCGGGTGCCGCAGCGACCGCAGCGGCAGCCGCGCTGACGCCAAACTTCTCTTCAAGCTCCTTGACCATCTCCGAAAGTTCCAACACGGACATGTTGGAGATGAACTCGACGACTTGATCCTTGGTGATATCTGCCATTTTTATGCTCGGTTACAGGATTACTCTTTGCTTTGTGCAATCGCCGCAAGGGTGCGGACGAACTTGGCGGGCACCTCGTTGAGGGTCCGGACGAACTGGGTGGCCGGCGCCTGCATCAGGAAGAGGAGCTTGACGATCAGCTCTTCCTTGGACGGAAGCTTCGCCAGCACCTCTAGCTGAGCGGGATCAAGGACGGAGACCCGTCCAGAGTCCGCAAGCAGCCCAGCGTGAATGGTGAGGTTCTCATGCTCATCGGCATACTCCGTGAGCACCTTGGCCTGCTCCACCGGGTTGTCGCTGAAGACCATCGCCCGCGTGCGCACGAACTGCTCCTGCAATTCCGCATAAGGCGTGTCCTTCACCGCAATCCGGGCGAGGGTGTTCTTGAGCACCTTCATGGAAGACTGAGTCTCCTTGAGCTTCTTGCGAAGCTCCACGAGGTCATTCGCCGAAAGGCCCTGGTAGTCCACCAGCACTCCTGCCGAAGCACTGGAGAACAAGCCCTTCAACTCCTCCACGAACTGCTCTTTTTGATCTCGGTTCATGGGCACTCCAAAAAGGGTGTGCATGGCCCTCCCCAAGCGGGAGCGCCGGGATTAATGGAAGACAGAATGAGAAAGGGACGCGAACGCGCAAAACCCCGGAAGTTCCGGGAGGCTGGGCTATGGTCCTGTCTCGGCAGGGAGTTTAAGCCTTGCGGCCCCTGCTGTCTTCGACAGCCGTCAGATGAGAGACGTGCTGAACTAGGCGGCTTGCGGATCAACCTTGAGGCCAGGCCCCATGGACGAACTGATCGTGTAGCCACGCAAATAGATGCCCTTGGAGGTGGAGGGCTTGAGCCGCTTCACCGCATCCATGAGGGCGGAAACGTTTTCTTCGAGCTTGCTTGGCTCGAAGGAGACTTTGCCAACCGGAGCATGCAGGTTGCCCGACTTGTCCACGCGGAACTCCACCTGTCCGGATTTGATGCTCTGCACCACGGGGCCGACATCAAAGGTGACGGTGCCGACCTTCGGGTTGGGCATGAGGCCACGCGGCCCAAGGATTTTGCCGATCTTGCCGACGACGGCCATCATGTCCGGGGTGGCCACACAGCGGTCGAACTCCAGCCAGCCGCCCTGGATTTGCTGGGCAAACTCCTCGCCGCCCACATGGTCGGCACCGGCATCTTCGGCCTCCTTGACCTTCTCGCCCTTGGCAAACACCAAGACCCGGACCTCCTTGCCCAAGCCGTGAGGCAGGGCGCAGGTGCCGCGCACCATCTGGTCGGCCTTGCGAGGGTCCACGCCCAAGCGGAGCGCGACCTCAACGGTTTCGTCAAACTTGGTGGCCTTCACTTCTTTGAGCAGGCCAATGGCTTCCGGGAGTTCGTGGAGCTTGACCAGATCGACCTTCTCCCGGATCAGCCGCTCGCGTTTCGTAAGTTGTGTCATTGAGAATTCCTTGCTCAGTCAGCGACTTCCACGCCCATGCTGCGGGCCGTTCCCGCCACCGTCTGCTTGGCGGCTGCGAGGTCGTAGCAGTTGAGATCGGGCATTTTGGTTTGGGCGATTTCTTCGACCTGCGCGTTGGTCAGGGTGCCCACCTTACTCGTGTTCGGGGTGGGGGAACCCTTGTCCAGCTTCAACGCCTTCTTGATCAAGACGGGCACCGGCGGGGTCTTCATGATGAAGTCGAAGGACCGGTCCTTGTACACCGAGATCACCACCGGAACGATGGTGTCCATGTCCTGCGTCTTGGCGTTGAAAGCCTTGCAGAATTCCATGATGTTCACCCCGTGCTGACCCAAGGCTGGGCCGATCGGCGGGGATGGGTTGGCTTTTCCTGATGGAACCTGCAACCTGATGTATGCGCTAATCTCTTTCGCCATCCGTTTATTCCTCTACGTTCTTAACCTTGTCAAACTCGACCTCCACCGGGGTGGGGCGTCCAAAAATGCTGACCAACACCTTGAGCTTCTCGCGCTCGGTGTTGATCTCGGCAATGCTGCCGTTGAAACCGTTGAACGGCCCTTCGGTGATCGTGACCTTCTGATCGATGACGTACTCCTCCTCGGCGGCCATCTGCTGGAAGCCCTCGTTGACCTGCGCCTTGATCGCGTCGAGTTCCTCCTCGTCCATCGGCAGGGGATCGCGCTGCGTTCCGCCCACGAAGCCGCTGATGCGGTCAATGTCGTTGAGCAGGTGCCAGAGTTCCGGCTTCAGTTCCATGCGGATGAGGATGTAGCCCGGAAAGTACTTCTGGTTGACTCGCCGCTGCTTGCCGCCCTTGGTCCGGACAATCTCCTCGGAGGGAATGAAGATCTCATCCACCAACTCGCCCAGCTCCTTGATGCGCAACTTCTCCCGGATGGTCTGCTCCACCCGGCCTTCATAGCCCGTGTGCGCCTGAAGGATGTACCACTTGGCGTTGGGATTGCGCGGAGGCTCCGGCTCCGGGGTGGCGGCTTCAGCGGTTTCCGGCTCCGGGGTGGCAGCTTCGGCTTCGTCCAATTGGGGCGGCACCTCGGCGGTTTCCGGCTCCGGAGCGGCAGCTTCGGCTTCGTCCAGTTGGGGCGGCGCCTCGGCGAGTTCCGATTGCGGGGGTTCGGCCTCCGTCGCTTCGGGGGCGAGCGTCACTTCGTCTTCAACCATCAAGGGTTTGTCAGCCAGAAATCAGTTGCTTCATCAGGTTCGCCAGCCCAAGGTCTGCGATGCCAAGGTAGATCGCGATCACCAGCGAGACGCTGAGAACCACCCCTGTGGACTTGAGCGTGGCCTCGCGAGTGGGCCACTGCACCTTGCGGAACTCCGTGCGGATTTCCTCGATGAATTTTCGTAAACGCTTAAACATGCTCTCGTCTGTTGCTCCGGATCATGCACCGTCCCCAAGGCACGGCTCGCCGCTGGCAGGGCAGACAGGGTTCGAACCTGCGACCTTCGGTTTTGGAGACCGATGCTCTACCAACTGAGCTACTGCCCTGTGCGGGGATCGGTGAGGATTCCGGAGTTTACTTGGTTTCGCGGTGGAGTGTATGCTTGCGGTCCCACTTGCAGTATTTCCGCAACTCTATCCGGCTGGGCTTCAGCTTCTTGTTGCGCGAAGCCACATAATTCCGGCGCTTGCACTCCGTGCATTCCAGATGCACTGTCTCTCTCATCTCCCAACTCGTCCAGAGGGTCGTGGAGCCTTGGAGCAGGATTGAACTGCCGACCTCATCCTTACCAAGGATGCGCTCTACCACTGAGCTACCAAGGCCTGTAAAACGGCTCGGTGGTGGGGAGGGAGAGATTCGAACTCCCTAAGCCTAAGGCGCCAGATTTACAGTCTGGTGCGACTCGCCATCGTCGCCGCCTCCCCCCATGGAGCTGGCAAGGGGACTCGAACCCGTAACCTGCTGATTACAAATCAGCCGCTCTACCAGTTGAGCTATGCCAGCGGCTTAATGCCAAACAGACATTATCGCGTGAATCTTGCCGCGTTGTCAACAAAAATCAACGCCGGATTCAAGCAGGCTCCAGCACCTCGGGCGACGGGGTGGGGGTGGGAGCGGGCGGGAGCTTGACATCGTGTTCGCGGCTGAACTGGTAGTCTTGGAAAACGTGCTCGGCGGTGAGCAGTTGGTAGCGACCGTCGGGAAGCTGGTGGGTGGTGTCCTTGAGGCGATAGACGTTGTGCCCGCACGTCCAGATCTTGAAGGTGCGCATGTGGGTGCAGAGGCAGGTCTTGTCCGGAATGGAGATTTTTGCAGGGTGATTCTCCAACTCCCGGTTGTACGCCTCCACATAGGCGCAGTGCCCATTCTTGTCCAGGATGTAGCCGAACGCTTCGCAGTTGGGGCGGATGCCCGTGCCGATTCCGGGAGAGTTCGACAGCATCCGCATGGGGTAGCCCGTGGGCGAAAGCGTGTTCACCACCACTTCTTCTTCTTGGGCTTCGTAGTACTTTTGCTTCACCGAGGTGGGCAGGCCGCATTCTTCAGTGATGGTGAAGCGCGTGGCCACCTGTACGCACGAGGCTCCGTTTTCCAGAAACTCGACCGCGTCGGTTCCGGTGAAAACCCCGCCTGCCGGGATCACTGGAATGTCGAGGTCGTTGTCCTTGAGGAAGTCCTGCGTCTCCTTGACGATCGCCTTGAGGTCGTATTCGGCCCAGTCCATCCCAAAACCGAGATGGCCCCCGGCGAGCGGGCCTTCCACGATGATGTAGTCCGGCATGCGGTCGGTGCGCTTGGCACGCTTGAGGAAGGGCCGCAACGCACGAACCGAGGAGATGATGATTCCCAGCAGCGCGTCCCGGAAGCGCGGGTTGTCCTGCATCAGGTCAAAGGAGTTCAGGTGCAATCCGGCACTCAGGGTGATGCCGTCAATCCCGGTGTCCAAGGCGGTGTTCAGTCGGACGCGGAGGGTGTCGCGGGTGCTGTTCATCGTCAGCTTTTCCATGCAGTTGACAAAGATCAATCCGTCGCCATGCTTGGCCGACATGGTGCGTTCCACATGCAGCCGCTGGGCTTCGGCAAGCTGTTCCAGATCGAACTGCACCACCGTCTTGTCCGCGCTGTTGACGTTGTACTTGTAAGTCTTGAGTTTCTGCTGGACGAAATTCGTGTTGTAGCGTCGGTCGGAGACAGTCGGTGCCATCGCGTCCGAAATGTGGCCGATGCCTCCCAGACGACAGGCTTCCCACGCCAGGGCGGAGGTGGAGATGTCCACTCCCATGCCTCCCACCATGATGGGCACATATTCTTCCCCCCGGAGTTGAAAGCGGAAGTCGTCGACGATTTTGGTCATGTGTGCCCAGTTCGGAGAGGAAGCCTCAGGTTTTGGAATTCAGGAAACGGCGCATGGGTGCCTAGTTTGCCATGATCGAGTAACCGCAGTCCACGTACACCGTCTGCCCCGTGATTCCAGAGGAAACGTCGCTGAGCAGGAAGGCGGCGGTTTTGCCCACCTCGTCTTGAGTCACCGTCCGGTGCATGGCGGAATGCTCGCCTGCGACACGGAGCATTTCGCTGAAGTTCTTGATTCCGGAGGCCGAGAGGGTGCGGATGGCTCCGGCGGAAATGGTGTTCGCCCGGATGTTTTCCGGACCCAACTGGCGGGCGAGGTAGCGTGTGGAGGCTTCCAGTGCCGCCTTGGCCGCGCCCATGACGTTGTAGTTGGGAACCGCCAGCACCGCGCCAATGAAGCTGATGCTGAGGATGCTGCCGCCGCCCCGCTTGCGCATCATCGGGGCCACTCCGTTCGACAAGGGCAGCAGCGAGAACGCACTGATGTCGTGCGCCTTCATGAAGCCGGTGCGGCTGGTTTCGGAATAGGGGCGGTTGAGGTCGTCGTAATCCGCAAAGGCCAGGCTGTGGACGAGGAAGTCGAGTTCGCCCCACTCCTTTTTGGTGGTTTCGATGAGTTGCTGGATGGACTCGTCGTTGGCGACATCGCACTCCTGGATGATGCTGGCCCCCACCTTGTCCCCCAGCTTGCGGACATTGGCTTCAAAGCGCCCCTTGGGGTCAGAGAGGTAAGTGAGGCCCAAGTCTGCCCCCAGCGCGTGAAGCTGTTCGACAATCGCCCACGCGATGCTGCGCTGGTTGCCCACGCCAAGGACCAATCCCCGTTTTCCGGAAAAATCAATCATGGTGTTTCAATCAGTTTTTGTTTGCTTCTGGCACCACCAGCTCCGCATCGTAGCGGAAGGTGCCGAGCGTCATGCCCAACCTCACGGGCTGTCCCACGTTCACGGCTCCCCAGCAGACCTGCCCGGACTGAAAAAGCAGGATCACGGTGGACCCCAACTCAAACCGCCCCAACTCCTCCGCTCGTTCGACCCGAAAGGGCGTGTGCAGGGTCTTCTGCACCCGAACGGCATCAGGGCCATTGGAAGACACAGTATCATACCGGACTCGGATGCGTCCGACAACCGTTGCCCCAACTTTGACGAGGGCGCACTCCCCTCCGGAGGTGTGCAGGTACGAGGTGAGCCGTTCGTTGATGGCGAACAGGCGGGGCACCCAGTTGACACCAAGCGGGCTGACCGTCCAGAGGTCTCCGGGTTCGTAGGTGAACTCGTGCACCTCGCCCGCAACCATGCTGTGGATGCGATGGTAGTTGTGGGGCGCAAGGTAGATCGTCATGAACTCCCCGCCCTCGTACTGCGCGGCCCGCTGCGGATCGGCGAGCAGGTCGGCCACCGTGTAATCCAGCCCCTTGGCTTGAATCAAGTGCCCGTTGCGGATCGTTCCGAACTCGCCCACCGTGCCGTCCACCGGGGAGACGAGCGCCTCGGCTTCAGCGGGAAGGGGCCGGAGTCCGGGCTTGAGTGGGCGCGTGAAGAATTCGTTGAAGGTCCGGTAGTGACTTGCAGGATGCGCGGCTTCCGACCAGTCCACCCCAAAGGCGTGAGCAAACCCACGGATGAGCGGCTGGAGCAGCAGTGCCGGAAGCCGGAGGTCTGCAATGAAGCCGCACAGCCGACTGAATAGGTTGCGAGGCAGGAGCGCAAGCAGGTAAAAGCCCAGGGGCTTGCCACCCGTGGGCATCACCCCTCGGGTTGCAGGACCGGAGTTCCGGGCGCTTCCACCAGTTCGACAATGCGGGAGCCGTCAATGACTTCTTCATCGAGCAGTAACTCGGCCACATTGTGGAGAATGCTGATGTTGTCCCGCAAAAGTTGCTTGGCGCGTTCGTACTGTCCGGCAATGAGTTCCCGCAGTTCCACGTCAATTTTCTCGGCGGTGTCCTCGCTGTATTCCCGCTCCGCGCCGATGTCCCGTCCAAGGACGTTCTGCTGGTCGTCGTTGCCCAGCACGATTGGCCCCAGCGATTCGCTCATGCCCCAGCGGGTGATCATGTTGCGGGCCATCTCGGTCGCCTGCTGGATGTCGTTGCTGGCGCCGGTGGTGATTTCGTCAAAGATGATTTCTTCCGCCGCACGTCCGCCCATTGCGATGATGATGCGGTGCTGGAGGTATTCTTTTTCGTAGTTGCGGTGGTCCTGCTCCGGGAGGTAGGCAGTCACGCCCATCGCCCGTCCGCGTGGCACGATGGTGACTTTGTGGACCGGGTCGGTTTTGGGAAGCAGCACGGAAACCAGCGCGTGTCCGGCTTCGTGGTAAGCGGTGATGCGCTTTTCCTCGTCCTTCATCACCATGGACTTGCGTTCCGGCCCCATCAGGATCTTGTCCCGCGCCCACTCGAAATCGGCAAGGGTGAGCGCGGTCTTGTTGTGCCGTGCCGCGCCCAGGGCGGCTTCGTTGACGAGGTTCTTGAGGTCGGCTCCGGAAAATCCGGGGGTGCCGCGCGCGACGACGTTCAGTTCCACGCCTTCGGCCATGAGGACCTTGGCGGCGTGGATTTGCAAGATGGCCTCGCGCCCCTTCACATCTGGAAGCGGAACATGGACTTGGCGGTCAAAGCGACCGGGGCGCAGCAGTGCAGGGTCCAACACGTCCGGACGGTTGGTGGCCGCGATGACGATGATGCCGTCGGTGGCGTCAAAGCCGTCCATTTCGACGAGCAGTTGGTTGAGCGTCTGCTCGCGCTCGTCGTTGCCACTTCCTAGGCCCGCCCCACGGCTGCGGCCCACGGCATCAATTTCATCAATGAAGACGATGCACGGACCGTTGCGCCGCGCCTCGTCAAACAAGTCGCGCACCCGGCTGGCGCCGACGCCGACGAACATCTCGACAAAATCCGAGCCGCTGATCGTGAAAAACGGCACCTCCGCCTCGCCTGCGACTGCCTTGGCGAGTAGCGTTTTCCCGGTTCCGGGAGGTCCGGACATCAACATGCCCTTGGGGATGCGCCCGCCGAGCTTGCGGAACTTGGTGGGATCCCGGAGGAATTCGATGGTTTCTTCCAACTCACCCTTTGCCTCCTCGACTCCGGCGACGCTGGCAAAGGTGATGCCCAACTGATCCGGCTCGATCTTGTTGGCGCGGCTGCGTCCGAGTGTGAAGAGCTTTCCGGCCCCGCCAAAGCCGCCCTGCATCCGGCGCATCAGGAAAATCCAGATGCCGAAGATCAGCAGGAACGGCCCCCAGTGGATCACCAGTTCGAGGTACCACGGCAGTCCCGGCTCCGGGACATAGTTGATCTGCACCTTGTTGCGGCGCAGGAAGTCAATCAGCCCCGGATCGTTGGGAGGGATGTAGGTGCGGTAGGCTTGTCCGTTGTCAACGAAGCCCTCGATGCGGGTGTCGCCCACGAACTGGGCGCTGAGGATGCTGCCTGCGGCGACCTCGTCCTTGAAGTCGGTGTAGATGAGTTCGCTGATGCGGGTGTCGTTGCCGCTGTTGCGGTTGCCGCCGAACATGTTGACCAGAAACACGGCCAGCACGATCACGCTGAGCAAGACCAGCAGGTTTTCGTTTTTTAGCTTCATGGATTTCAGTCTGCGCTTGTCTCCGACCCAGAGTCCGGGTAGCGTTTTGGAGACCCCTTGGCTCATTTCAGCCGGAAAGCTCTAAACTACCACTCTCCATCTGCGATTACCAGCCTTTTGCGTGTTCCTGAAAGTAGGCCTCCGATTGTCCAAGCTTCCTACTCGCCCTGCACGGGGGTCTGCACGGTGGCTCCGGAGGGCACCCACTGCCTGGGGTGCCTGCGGACTTTGGAGGAAATTGGCCGCTGGTCTGCGATGAGCGACGAGGAGCGCCGGGCCGTCATGGCACAGTTGCCGCAACGTAGTTAGGTGGGAGGTCCGCATCAAGTCAGGTGCCTTGCGGAATCCACCGGGCCACGCGAATCACGGAGGGGATCAGCCCCAGCGTGACGGTCAGCAGCACGATCATGCCCCCGGAGAGCAGGAGCAGCCCGTCGTACTGGCTCAGGGTCTGCCCGAACAGCCTCCAGTCGGAACTGAGGATGCCGATGCCGAGCAACTGGCCAAACAACACCCCGGATAATCCGGAGCCGCCGCTCCAGAGCGTCAGCCAGAAGCCGGTGGCGAGCGACTTGTTCTCGGGTGGGATGAGGTAGAGGATTTCGGAGGTCATCGCAATACTGGAAGCGGCCTGCACAAAGCCGAATCCGGTGGAGACGCACCCGGCGACCCAAATGGCCGGAACCGGAAAGCCCTCGCGCATCAGCAGGCTGAGCAGGACGATTCCGTACCCGAAGTGGCAGAACATGAAAACGTACTTGGTGCCAATCCGATCCACCATGTTCCCTCCCACAACGAAGCCGATCAGCGACCCGGCAAACATCAGGTTGCCCAACATCACGAGCTGGTCGTCGGAAAGCAGAAGCACTTCCTTTTCCAAAAGTCCGAAAAGCTGCGGGCTGGCGGCGGTGAAGAGCGAGAGCAGGAAACAGTACGAACAGAACGGCAAGTAGCCCGGAAGCGCGACGACTTTTTTCAGGGAGGTCCAGAGGGGCTGGCTCGGCGGCTTGGGACGCTCCAGTTCCGGTATGCGTGAAAACGCGATCATGCGCACATACCCGAACAGCGCGAGGACTCCCAGCACGATCCGGTAGGTTTCCAGTTCCGGAAAGCGCTCCAGCATCAGCGTGACCAATGCAAAGCAGCCCACGCCGAACCCCTGCCAGGTGAGCCGGAGCTTTCCGAAAAAGCGGCCGCGGGTTTCTTCTGAAACAAGAGGGTCCAGCAAGGCAAACCAGTTGGAGTGCGACATGGCGGTTCCCACCCCAAAGGAGATGATGCCGGCAATCACGACAAACTCGGTGGGCTGGAACGGCTCCACCCCGGCAAAGGTGAGCAGGAACAGCCCGGAACCGGAGAATACCATGCCCAGCAGGCCGACCAGCTTTTTGCCAAACCAGTCCGAGAGGTAGCCGAACGGCAGGACCAGCGCGAACTGAACCATCAGCGGCAGGGCCAGCAGGATCAGGATCTCCGAATCGCTCATCTCAAGACGCGAGAGGAAGGCCAGCAGGAAGCCATTGTTGAAGGCGAGGAAGGAGGCTCCACCAAGGCAGGTGGTGGTCAGAATGCAGAAAGAGGTGAGCTTATTCATCCCAACTGGGGGCGTCGTGTCTGGCATGGAATTGATTTTGCTTGTGGGAAAAACTTCAAAAAAAGTCGTTTCTTCCTTGTTCTTTGATGACAAGTCTGTGTTAATACGTTGTGCCAGCCCTGCGAATTCGGCAAGATAGATGGGTGCTTTTCGATGAAATTGCCGATTTTCGAGGAGTATAATGCGGACAGGATGTCTTTGACCCCTACAAGCTAAACACAGGCAAAATGGCTGCTGAACAAGCAAACATCCTTCAAGACGTCCGGCTTCAGTTTCAAGACTTCTTCGGGTCGTTGAGTCTTGGCAAGCGCGTCACGCTGCTGGGGGCGCTGGCCATTATCCTCATCGGCATGGTGAGCTTGATCATCGTCGCCAATCGCCCCTCGTGGGCAACGCTCTACTCGAATCTCGACCCGGCGGACGCCGCCCTCATCGTCGAGAAACTTCAGGAAAACCAAATTCCGTACCTGCTGGCTCCGGGAGGCCGGGGCGTGATGGTGGACCCGCAAATGGTGGATCAGGCCCGCCTGACGCTTGCGCGGGAGCGGGTGAGTCCCGGAGGCGGGGTGGGGTTCATGGACCTGTTTGGAACGCCGAGCCTGGGCGAGACCGAGTTCCAGCAGCAAGTGAAGTACCGCATCGCGCAAGAGGGAGAACTGGCACGCCTGATCTCCCAACTGGATTCGGTGCGTTCCGCCAAGGTCTCGCTGGCCATTCCCCAGAAAACGCTGTTTTCCGACGAGCAGGAAGAAACCACCGCCTCAGTTGCGCTCACCCTCTCCGGGAGCGGCATCAACCGGGGGCAGGTGGAAACCGTCATCCACTTGGTTGCTGGTGCGGTCGCCTCCCTCAACCCCAACAGTGTCCGGATCACCGATCAGTCCGGCAAGCTGCTCAGCAAGGGCGTTTCGGATCAGTCTGCAGGAGGCAACGTTGGCGACAATTACGCGCACAAGAGCAAGTTCCAGAAGGAACTGGAGGTGAAGATCGCCAAGCAGCTTGAGGAGGTTGTGGGGGAAGCGCGGGTCAAGGTGATTGTCTCGGCAGAAATGCTCTTCGACCGGCAGACGATCAAGGAGCAGTTGATTGACCCCGATCAGACCAGTGTGGTCAGCGAGCAGGTGGTGGACGAGAACTCTGTGGGATCGCGCTCCGTCCCGGTCGGACCCTCTGGCGTGACCACGAACCTGCCGGAGGCCACGGGTCGTGAGGCCGCGACCGTTTCGGAGTTTGTCAAGAAGAACGCCACGAGGAACTACGAGAGCAGCCGTCGTGAAGTCATCAAGGAGAGCGCTCCCGGCACCGTGACCCGGGTCAGCGTCTCCGTGCTGCTCGACAACAAGCGTCCGCACATCTTGGACGAGGATGGGAATTCGATTGGGCGCGACAACATCCGCTGGACCGAGACGGAGAAGGAGGTCATCACCAACCTCGTCAAGGCGGCCATTGGCTATGACGAAGTTCGGGGAGACACGATTTACGTTGGGAACCTGCCCTTCGGGAAAGCCCTTGAGGAAAGTAAGGAACTCGAACTGGAGTCGGCTCGGGTCCGCAACGCCTTCATCCTGGACGTGGTGCGCTACTCCGCGCTTGGGGTGGCCGTGGTTGCGCTCATCACCCTCGTGATCCGCCCGATGGTGCAGCGGCTGGCCGCAAAGCCGGCAGACCTCGACCTGCTCATGGGCCTGCCTGCGACGATTGGCGAACTCGAAGGCGAGGAACTGGAAATCCCGACCGAACGCGAATCCGGGATTCCACCACGAGAGAAGATCCTCGAAATCGCCAAGCAGGATGCGCTCAAAACCGCAGCCCTTGTCCGCACTTGGCTGCGTGACAAGAAATAGCCCTGCGGGCCATCCACGACGGATGGCTCTAGGGCCGTTTCCCTTTCTCCACTGCCTCCATGCCTGAAGAGTCAGGATTCCAAGCCTTCACCGCAGAGGATTTTGAGGCGCTGTCCTCGCAGCAGGGTGATGCTGCCCCCAGCGAGGCTCCTGCCGATCCGCCGGAAGCCTCCGAGGGGTTCGCCCTGATCGAGTTTGAGGAAGAATCCCTGATTTCCGAAGATCTGGAGGGGAGCGAGACTCAGGCCGAGGAGGAGCGCGTCAAGCTTGCCGAAACCTTCTCCAGCGAATCCTTTGTCCGTGAGGACAGCCTCCTGACCAACGCGGAAGCCTACGCGGCCTCGATCCGGGGTGAGGCCGAATCCTACAAGCAGGACTTGGTGGGCGAAACCGAAGACCTCAACCGCGAGGCCGAGCGGCTCCGCAAGGAAGCCGAAAGCGTCAAGGCCCGTGCGGAGGAAGAGCGGTTGTCCGTCATCCAAACCGCAGAATCCGAGGTCCAGAGCACCCGCGACACCGCCTATCAGGAGGGGTTTGAATCCGGACTGGAGCAAGGAGCGCAGCAGCGTTATGCCGAAACCGAGCCGCTGGGGCAGCAGGTGGTTGAGCTGATCGAGCAGCTTCGGACCTTGCGGCAGGTGATCCGCCAGCAGGGGGAGGAAGAACTGGTGCGGCTGGCGCAGAACCTCACGCGGCAGGTGGTGATGGAAGAACTCGCCGTCAATCCGAAGGTGGTGGAAAACCTCGCCCGCGCCGCCCTCAAGGAGGTGGAGGAGCATGGGAAAATCCACCTCTACCTGCATCCGCAGGATTACGAATTCCTGCTCAGCAGCGAAACCGATCTGGAGCGTTATCTGGGAGAGGAGCAGACGCTTGTCGTCAGGGCCAGCCTTGACGCGACTCCGGGGTCCATCCTTGTGGAGGGGGACGAAACCAGCGTCCACTTCACCTTCCAGCAGCAGTTGGAGCGGCTGGACCGCATGTTGGAGGAACACCTTTCCGAACAGCACGCCCGCATGCACGAGGTCGAGATGGACGCTTATGACTTCTCCCCGCGCTCCCCGGATGCGGAGGCTTCTGTGGAGGAATCGGCCTCTGCTCCCGCCGCCAAAACTCCTGCGGAAGCCGAAGCCTCCGCCCCTGCGTGACCCATGCCGGATTCCGCGCTTCCTGTTCACAATCCCCTGAAGTCGTACCACGCGCCGCTGGAGCGCTTTGTGCCGTTGCGTCGTGAAGGACGGGTGACGCAGGTGGTGGGGCACATGGTGGAATCGGCGAATCCCGGTTGCACGGTTGGCAGCATGTGCATGATCCACAACCCCCAAAGCGGCGTCAGCATTCCTGCCGAGGTCGTGGGGTTGCGCAACAAACGGGTGCTGGTGATGCCCTTGCAGCACGCCCACAATCTTGGCCCAAAGTGCCGGGTCATTCCGGAAGACCGCCCTGCGATGGTGCCGATTGGCCAAGGATTGCTGGGGCGGGTGATTGATCCGTTGATGCGCCCGATGGACGGCAAGGGCGAACTGCTCGTCAATTCTGAAATCCCTCTCTATCCGGAGGCGATCAACCCGCTCACCCGCAACCGCATCAAGCGTCCGCTTGACGTGGGCATCCGCGCCATCAACGCCTGCCTCACCTGTGGACGCGGCCAGCGCATCGGCATCATGGCCGGCTCCGGGGTGGGCAAGTCCGTGTTGCTCGGCATGATGGCCCGCTACACCGATGCGGACATCACGGTGATTTCGCTGATCGGCGAGCGCGGCAAGGAGGTCCGGGAGTTCATCGAGGACAATCTGGGCGAGGAAGGACTGCAACGCTCGGTGGTCGTGGTCGCCACCTCGGACCAGCCGCCGCTGCTCAGGATGCGCGGGGCGTTTGTCGCCACGGCGATTGCGGAGTATTTCCGGGACGAGGGGCAGGACGTGCTGCTGGCGATGGACTCGCTCACGCGCTTTGCGATGGCACAGCGCGAGATCGGACTTGCCGCCGGAGAGCCGCCCACCACCAAGGGCTACCCACCTTCGGTGTACAATCTGCTCCCCGGACTGCTGGAGCGGGCCGGAACCCACGAGGGCACGGGGTCCATCACCGGATTCTACACCGTGCTGGTCGAGGGAGACGACATCAACGACCCCATTGGCGATGCCATCCGGGCGATCGTGGACGGGCACATCGTCCTCAGCCGCGACCTTGCCGCCAAGGGCATCTACCCCGCTGTGGACATCCTCAATTCCTCCAGCCGCGTGATGGTGGACGTCACCACCGAGCAGCACCTCAAACTCGCGCAAATCTACCGACGCACCCTCGCCACCTACCGCGAAGCCGAAGACCTCATCAACATCGGCGCCTACGTCCAGGGCAGCAATCCGGAAATTGACTACGCCCTCTCCAAAAACACCCAGATGCAGGACTACGTCCTGCAGGACATGCAGGAACACACCTCGCTCCCCGAATGCGAAGCCCGCCTGCTCCACATCTTCGGCGACCGCATGGAAGGCGCAGCCTGAGCTTTCCGCTCGTCAATTTCGTTTTGCTTGAGTTCCCCGACAGGGCGCGGGGTAGGGCGCATCAAGCAGGGCGGATGCGCCTTGGGCGTTCTGGAGTCCCGGAGAAGCGGGGAATGACGGGAAAAGAGGGTTGGGGAGAGCGGACTGTGTTGCGGAGGATGCCTCCCGGCATCACTGCAAAAACAGATCGGCCAGCTTGAAGACGACGCCAAGGATGGTCAGCCCGCCAATCAGCCGCCACGTCTGGCCGTGGATCACCTGCGTCAGTCGGACTTCCATTTCTCGGGTCTCCCTACGCACCACTTCGACCTCCTTGCGCACCTTCTCGATTTCTTTCTACAGGCGCAGTTCGCTTTCCCGAACATGCCCTTGGGTGGCGACTTCGGAAAGGTTG
>CAZQXS010000004.1:34441-59268 GCA_964597275.1 uncultured Pseudomonadota bacterium
ATCAGCGTCACCTTCAGCAGCTCGCTGAATTCCTCCGGAGTGGACAACCAAACCCTGAAGTTGCTGGACAACGGCAGCGCGGTGAGCGGCAACCTCACGGTCAGCGGCACCCAACTGATCCTCGACCCTACCGCTTCGCTCAGCTACAGCACCCAGCATTCGATTCAGCTTTCCGGACAAGTCCAAAGCACCGGGGGCACGAGCCTTGGCGACAACCAGACGTGGAGCTTCACCACCGAAGCGGTGCCGGACACCACCGCCCCCACCGTGCAGAGTTATTCCCCTGCCGACAACGCCACCAACATTTCCACCAGCGACAACATCAGCGTCACCTTCAGCGAGACGATTTCCAGCAGTTCGATTTCCAGCACCACCTTCCAAGTCGTGGACAACGCCTCGGCAGCGGTTTCCGGAAGCTATTCCGTGGACAACGCCACTGCCACCTTCACGCCCTCGGCCATGCTGTCGCCCTACTTCAAGCACACCGTCACACTGACTTCCGGCATCACGGACGCTGCCGGAAACGCACTCCAGAGTCCGCCCAACTGGACGTTCACCACCAAGAATGGCGTGGTGCAAGCCGCCGATTCCGAGGGCATGATCCTCTTGAGCGGAGGCGAGTTCCAGATGGGTGCGGTCAACGAAAGCGAATCGGACTCGGACACCAGCAGCAACGAGTTTCCGGTGCATACGGTCACGCTCTCTAACCGCTTCTACATTCAGGAACACGAGGTGACGGTGGACAACTACACCGCCTGCGTCAACGCCGGAAGCTGCAACACCACGGGTGTGACCTACAACTCGAAGTGCAACTACGGCAGTTCCGGGAAAGGCAGCTACCCCATGAACTGTGCAACGTACACGCAGGCCACGGACTACACGACGTGGAAAACCGCGAACGGCTCCAAGACCTTCCGGCTCTGCACCGAGGCCGAGTGGGAGTTTGCCACCCGTGCCGGAACCACCACCAAGTGGTGGTGCGGCGGTGACGACTGCACCCTCACCAACGTTGCGTGGTACGATTCCAACAGCCGCACCGGAACTCAGGCGGTGAAGCAGAAAACCGCCAACGCCTGGGGGCTGTACGATGTGCATGGCAACGCATGGGAGCGCGTGTCCGATTATTACAGCGGGAGCTACTACAACACCGTCTCGTCTGGAGTCACCAACCCAACAGGCCCCAGCACGGGAAACTCGCGGGTGGTGCGGGGCGGAGGCAACTCCAGCGAGAAGAAAAGTTTGCGCTCCGCCAAGCGCTGGTACAAGAGTCCGTCCGGGGTTTCCCACTCGATTGGTTTTCGGATTTGCGCGGACTCCTGACGTTTAACCGTTGACTTCGCCTTCAGGTTTGCAGAGAATGCAGGTTCCTATGACTGAACCAACTCTGAGGAAACCATGACCGACATCCCAACCCATGACGTTGACCCGCAAGAAACTCAGGAGTGGATCGAGGCCATTGAAGCGGTGATCGAGCGCGACGGCTTGGAGCGGGCGCACTACCTGTTGCGGCACCTTGCCGAGCGGGCCGTCAACTCCGGGGCCGAATCGCCCTACCTTGCGACCACGCCCTACATCAACACGATCCCGCCCGAACTCCAGATCCACTCGCCGGGCAATCACGAGGTCGAGGCCAAGCTGCGGGCGCTGATCCGCTGGAACGCGACCAACATGGTCGTCAAGGCCAACAAGGAATCGTCCGAACTCGGCGGTCACATCGCCAGCTTCGCCTCGGCGGCCACGCTTTACGATGTTGGCTTCAACCACTTCTGGCACGCCCCGCACGAAGGGCACGGCGGAGATTTGGTGTACATCCAGGGGCACTCCGCCCCCGGAATCTACGCGCGCGCCTTTTTGGAAGGCCGCGTGACGGAGGAGCAACTGGTGAAGTTCCGGCAGGAATCCGGGGGACAGGGGCTGCCGTCCTACCCCCACCCGTGGCTGATGCCCGACTTCTGGCAGTTCCCCACGGTTTCGATGGGGTTGGGGCCGATCATGGCGATCTATCAGGCGCGCTTCCTCAAGTACCTCCACAACCGAGGACTCGCCGACACCGCCAACCGCAAGGTCTGGGCCTTCCTCGGCGATGGCGAGACGGACGAACCGGAATCGCTCGGCGCGATCGGACTGGCGGTGCGCGAAAAGCTCGACAACCTCATCTTTGTGATCAACTGCAACCTCCAGCGGCTGGATGGCCCGGTGCGCGGCAACGGCAAGATCATTCAGGAACTCGAAGGCGAATTCCGGGGCGCGGGCTGGAACGTGATCAAGGTCATCTGGGGGTCGTACTGGGATCCCTTGCTGGCGATTGACGACCACGGGCTGCTGCGGCAGCGCATGGAAGAGGCCGTGGACGGTGAGTATCAGGCGTTCAAGGCCAAGGATGGTGCGTATGTGCGGGCGCACTTCTTCGGCAAGTACCCGGAACTGCTGGAGATGGTCTCGACCATGACCGACGAGGACATCTGGCGGCTCAACCGGGGCGGGCACGATCCGCACAAAATCTACGCCGCCTACCACGCCGCCGTCCACCACACCGGACAGCCGACCGTGATCCTCGCCAAAACCGTGAAGGGCTACGGCATGGGCCATGCGGGCGAAGGGCAGAACATCACGCACCAGCAGAAGAAGATCAACCCGGAAGACCTCAAGACCTTCCGCAATCGCTTCAAGGTGCCGCTTGATGACGAGCAGGTGGAGCGCATGGAGTTCTACCACCCCGGAGAGGATTCTGAGGAAATCCAGTACCTCAAGGGGCAACGGGCAACCTTGGGTGGATCACTGCCACAGCGTCGTGTGCAGGCCGAGCCGATTTCCGCCCCGCCGCTTGCGGCCTTTGAACGTCTGCTCAAGGACACGGGCGACCGCGAGATGTCCACCACGCAGGCGCTCGTGCAGGCCATGACGGTTCTCACCCGCGACAAGACGATTGGCCCCCGGCTGGTGCCCATCGTTCCGGATGAAGCCCGCACCTTCGGAATGGAGGGCATGTTCCGGCAAATCGGCATTTACGCCCACGAGGGCCAGAAGTACGAGCCGATGGACCGCGACCAACTCATGTACTATCGCGAGGACAAGCAGGGGCAGATCCTCGAAGAGGGCATCAACGAGGATGGCTCGATGTCCTCGTGGATTGCGGCGGCGACCTCGTACAGCCACTCGAACTTGCAGATGATCCCGATCTACATCTTCTACTCGATGTTCGGGTTCCAGCGTGTGGGCGACCTCATCTGGGCGGCAGGCGACATTCAGGCGCGCGGCTTCCTGATCGGCGGCACCGCCGGACGCACCACGCTCAACGGCGAGGGCTTGCAGCACGAGGACGGCCACAGCCACATTCAGGCGGGCACGGTGCCCAACTGCATCTCCTACGACCCCACCTTTTCCTACGAGGTGATGGTCGTCTTTCGGGAAGGGTTGCGGCGCATGTTCGAGGCGCAGGAGAACATCTTCTACTACGTCACCACGATGAACGAGAACTACGCCCATCCAGCCCTTCCGGAAGGCGAGGAGGCGAACATCATCAAGGGCCTGTACTCGTTCCGCAAGGGCAAGCGCGGCAAGCAGCGCGTGCAACTGCTCGGCTCCGGGACGATTTTCCGGGAAGTCATCGCCGCCGCCGATTTGCTGGCGGAGGACTTTGGCGTGCAGGCCGATCTCTGGAGCGCCCCGAGCTTCAACGAGCTCAAGCGCGACGGCGACGACACCGCCCGCTGGAACCTGCTCCACCCGGACAAGAAGCCTCGGCTTTCGCACGTCGAGCAGTGCTTGGGCGGCACCGAAGGTCCGGTGATCGCGGCAACCGATTATGTGAAGCTCTACGCCGATCAAATCCGGGCCTTCGTGCCACGCCGCTATGTGGTCCTGGGCACCGATGGGTTTGGGCGCAGTGACACGCGCAAGGCGCTGAGGCGGCACTTTGAGGTGGATCGCTACTATGTGGTGGTGGCCGCCTTGAAGGCATTGGCTGAAGAAGGCGCCCTCCCGGCGAAAACCGTCAAGCAGGCCATCAAGCAATACGGGCTTGATCCGGAAAAACCCAACCCGTTGTATGTGTAGAAGGACACCATGACCACTGTGATTGATGCGTTGGTCCCTGACATCGGGGACTTCAAGGAGGTGGAGGTCATTGATGTCCTCGTCAAACCCGGAGATGCGGTTCAGCCGGAAGACCCGTTGGTGACGCTGGAAAGCGACAAGGCCTCGATGGACGTTCCGGCCACAGGCGCAGGGGTCGTGCAGGAAATCGCCATCAAGGTTGGAGACAAGGTTTCCGAAGGTAGCGTCCTCCTGCGGTTGTCGCCTGCGGACGAACCGGAAGCAGAGACGGTTCCCGATCCAGAAACATCCCCGCCTGCCGAGCCAAGTCCACCGCCCAGCCCGCCCCCCGCCCCACCTCCAAGCGAAGCGGTAGTGGCTCCCGAAACGGTGACGGCTGGCGAAATTAACCTCTCGCCTCCCGTCCCGGCGGCAGACCTCCCGGAAGACGCGATCATGCAATCGCCGCTACGCCCGCCGCCCGTGGCGACCGTGGTGGATCAAAAGGCGTTTGTCAGCGCCCACGCAAGTCCAGCAGTGAGACGCTTCGCCCGCGAGTTGGGGGTGGACCTCAGCAAGGTCAGCGGCTCCGGACGCAAGGGCCGTGTCACCAAGGAGGACGTGCAGGGCTTCGTCAAGCAAGTGCTCGGCACAAGCGTTCCCGTGGCAACCGAAGCAGCGGCGGGAGGCATGGGCATTCCGCCGATTCCGGAGGTGGATTTCAGCAAGTTTGGCCCCATCGAGGTGCAACCGCTTTCGCGCATCAAGAAGCTCTCCGGAAAGCACCTGCACCGCGCCTGGCTCAACGTGCCGATGGTCACGCATCACGACGAGGCGGACATTACGGAACTGGAAGCCTTCCGCAAGTCACTCAAGGACGAAGCCGCAAAGCAGGGGGTGCGCGTCACGCCGCTCGCGTTTTTGCTCAAGGCCGCCGCCGCGGTGTTGCGGATGCACCCGCATGTCAACGCCTCGCTCACTCCGGACGGGGAGAGTCTGGTACTGAAACAGTACTGCCACATCGGGGTGGCGGTGGACACTCCGAACGGGCTGGTGGTTCCCGTGATCCAGAACGTGGATCAGAAGGGCGTCCTCGCCCTCGCCGCCGAGTTGGGCGAAATCAGTGTCCGTGCCCGCGACGGCAAGCTCAAGTCGCAGGATTTGCAGGGCGGCTGCTTCAGCATCTCCAGCCTTGGCGGCATCGGCGGAACCGCCTTCACACCGCTTGTGAACGCCCCGGAGGTCGCCATCCTCGGAGTCACCAAGTCCCGCATGACACCCGTTTGGAACGGCTCGGAGTTTGTGCCGCGCCTGCTGCTGCCGCTGGACCTCACCTACGACCACCGCGTGATTGACGGGGCGCAGGCCGCTCGCTTCATGGTGGACCTCTGCGCCGTGGTCAGCGACCTGCGGCGGGTGTTGCTTTGAATATCCTTACACTCGGAGAAAAGCGATGGTAGACAACACACTAACGGTACGGCTGGCACCTAAAACTCAGGAAACCCTGGAGGAGTTGAGCGCACAAAAAGGTCTCTCTCCAGAAGAGTACGTTGGACGACTACTTGATATGCTGCTGTTCGAGCAGTGGCTGGAGAAAATCAGCGCACCCTTGCGTCCATAGCTTGCTGAAATGGGAATCACTTGTGACGAGGATGTTTTTGAGATTGTTTCGTGAGAGCGGACTGCCTCGTCACGGGGGACAAGGATTTGCTGGTGCTGAAGAAGTTTCAGGGCATCCCGATCCTGTCCCCCAGCGAATTTGCTGTTTACCCAACTCTGAACAAACATGGCACTGATTGAAATCAAGGTTCCCGACATTGGGGACTTCAAAGACGTGGAGATCATCGAGGTCTTGGTCCAACCCGGAGAGGAGGTGGAGCCGGAAGCCTCGCTGGTGACGTTGGAAAGCGACAAGGCTTCGATGGAGGTGCCCTCCTCGGGTGCCGGAGTCGTCAAGGAACTGCAAGTGCAGGTGGGGGATCGCGTTTCTGAGGGCAGTGTCCTGATGCTGCTGGAATCCGAGGCCGCCGCATCTTCGGAATCAGCAAAGCCGGAAGTTGTTGCGGAAGTGCCCCAAGCGGCCCCACCGCCAAGTGCGGCCACTCCAGCATCGGGAACGTTTACAGGCGAGGCAGATTTGTCCTGCGAGGTGCTGGTGTTGGGATCGGGGCCGGGTGGTTACACGGCGGCGTTCCGGGCGGCGGACTTGGGCAAGCAGGTGGTGTTGGTCGAGCGTTACGCAAGCATCGGCGGAGTCTGCCTGAACGTGGGCTGCATTCCGTCCAAGGCGTTGCTGCATGCCGCCAAGGTGATTGATGAGACCAAGGCGATGCGCGAGCATGGCATTGACTTCGGGCCTCCAAAGCTCGACCTCGACAAACTCCGGGGCTGGAAGGAGCGTGTGATCAAGCAACTCACGGGTGGCCTCAAGCAGCTTTCAAAGCAGCGCAAGGTCAAGATCGTCACCGGAGTCGGAACCTTTCTCGATCCAAACCACCTGCAAGCGACGGCGGCGGACGGCTCTACCACGACGGTCCGCTTTGAGCATGCGATCATTGCCGCAGGCTCGCAGTCGGTGAATCTGCCGTTTTTGCCGGACGACCCGCGCATCGTTGACTCCACCGGAGCCTTGGAGTTGCAGGGCGTTCCGGAGCATCTGCTGGTGATCGGCGGGGGCATCATCGGGCTGGAAATGGCAACCGTGTACCACGCACTTGGCGTGAAGATCACGGTGGTGGAAATGCTCGACTCGCTGATGGCCGGAGCCGACAAGGACATCGTGCGGCCGTTCCATAAAACCATCGGCAAGCTCTACGAGAACATCTGGCTGGAAACGCGGGTGACAGCGGTGGAGGCGCAGAAAAAAGGGCTGAAGGTTACGTTCGAGGGCAAGCACGCTCCGGAGCAGCCGCTGGTGTTTGACCGCATCCTCTGCGCGGTTGGACGCTCCCCGAACGGCAAGAAAATTGGTGCCGAGCGGGCCGGAGTCGCCGTGAACGAGCGTGGTTTCATTGCGGTGGATTCGCAGATGCGCACCAACGTCCCGCACATTTTTGCGATTGGCGACATTGTGGGGCAGCCGATGCTGGCGCACAAAGCCACCCACGAGGGCAAGGTTGCCGCCGAAGTCATTTCCGGGATGAAGAGCCACTTCGACGCTCGCGTGATTCCATCGGTGGCCTACACCGATCCGGAGGTTGCGTGGGTCGGTGTCACCGAGGCCGAAGCCAAGGCTCAGGGCCACAAGATCGGCATCGGACGTTTCCCGTGGGCCGCGAGCGGGCGTAGCCTTTCGCTGGGACGCAGCGAAGGACTCACCAAGGTGATCTTTGACGAAGCCACCGAGCGTGTGATTGGCGCGGGCATCGTTGGTCCCAACGCCGGAGACTTGATCGCGGAAGTCGCGCTCGCCATCGAGATGGACTGCGAAGCCTCCGACCTCGGCGCGACCATCCATCCGCATCCAACCCTCTCCGAAACCGTCGCCTTTGCCGCCGAGGCCTTTGAGGGCACGATCACGGACCTCTACCTCCCCAAGCGCAAGAAGGGGATCGCTTGAAAGCTTCCGTGCTTGACTCCCCAACAAGAATGGGGTAATTTAAGGATTCCTTACTTCCTTGCCAAAATGAGGACGGATGCTTGCCAAATTGACCTCCAAGAACCAGCTTACCCTTCCCAAGCGCGTGATGGCCCAGTTTCCGGACACCAATTATTTCGACGTGCGAGCAGAGTCCGGGAAAATCGTACTCGCGCCTGTCCGTCCTGATCAGGCGGATGCGGCTCGTGAAAAACTTGCCGAACTAGGAATCACGTCACAGGATGTGGAGGAGGCTGTGAACTGGGCGCGCCGTCACGATGCCTGACCATGCGTGTGGTGTTGGACACCAATGTTGTGTTGTCGGCATTGGTTTTTAAGCAAGGGACGATCTCTGAGGTTCGTCATTTGTGGCAGGCGGGAAAGCTGACCCCCCTGATTAGCAAGGAGACGGTTGAGGAACTGATCCGAGTCCTGAGTTACCCAAAATTCCACTTGTCCTCGACAGAACAGGAAGCACTCTTGGCAGAATACCTGCCTTACTGCGAATCGGTCCTGCTCTCAGGAGAGCTTGGAGAAAACATCAACTGTCGGGATCCACACGATTTGCCCTTTCTGCGGCTGGCTCTTCAAGGAAGCGCAGAAGCTTTGGTGAGTGGCGATCGTGATTTGCTGGAAATGGCGGCTGATTTTCCAGTCCCGATCTTGACTGCTGCAAAACTGCTGGAAGTGTGTGCCGAGTGAAGTTTCGACAGGGTGATTCGGGCCGAAGTTTGGTAATCCTTCCAAACAGAATGGGGATGCCCCAAAATTGCATTCCCCTTCCGAAGTTGATTACTCGGAGCTTGAACGAATCATGACCACTTGGATAATGTTGACCGTTGGAACGGCGGTGGTGCTTGTCGTGTGGCGGCTGCGTCGTCCGGAGGACGAGAAGCTGGAGCCGCCCTCGAACATGACGATGTTCTTTCACCCGGTCAAGGGCGAGGGCGACCTTTTTTTGGGGGGAATCCTGATCATCTACTTCTTCTCCCGCTTGGCCCTCTTCATGTTTCAGGACATCCGCTCCATCTTCTTTACCTGACGTGGCACAGGCTCACGATTCTGGAGCCACCGCCATGCCCACCTCCAGCCAGCCTTCCGAGGCGGGAATCCAGTTCTGCCCAAACAGCACCTCGCCCTGCCGCTTCCGGTAGGTCGCCAGCGTTTTCAGGGGTTCCGGCCCGGCAAGTGTTCCGGATTCCGGATCAACCGTGGTGAGGACACAGCGCCCGCAGGGTTCGCCGCCGAAAAAGTTCAAATCGCCAACGCTCACCTTGCGCCAGCCATCCTCGGCAAACGGCTGGGTGTCGGACAACTCCAGGTTGGGCCGGAAGCGCAGCATGGGCACGGGTTCCGGCAGTCGTGAGTTGAGATCGTCGAGCGAGGCCTCCGAAATTGCCAGCAGCGGGAAGCCATCGGCGAACGAAACCGGATGCCGCTGCGGAGAACGCTCCGGGTCCACTTCCCGGAAGGTGGTTTCCGGCATCCAGACCAAATGGCTTGGTTCGCCAACGATCTCGCTGATCCAGCGATCCACCCCGTCCGAAACCTGCCACGCCTCCACCGTGTCCCGCCACACCTGCACCGACATGGGCTTGCCGGAATCCGGAACCAGCGGCAGTTCCGTATCCGGCTGCTCCGGAGCGGAAAGCACGAGTCGGTTTCCGTCAATGCGGGGTTGGACCAATGCAAGGTGCGGGAGTTTGCGCTGGGTGCGGAACTCGCCGTGCGCGTCCACGATCAGCCAGCGGCGGTCGTGTTCGAGACCCCGGAGCGTAACTCGCGCTTGCGTTCGGGGAATTCCGGCGCAAGACTTGATGGGGTAAATCGTCAGGGCAGAGAGGCGAGGGCTGGGCATGGCTGATTGAAAAATGAGAGGTGATCAGGGCTTTCCACCGTCTTCCCATTGGTCCGGCGGATCGCATCACATTAACCGAATTGCACACGGTTTCGGAAAAAAACGACAACGGCCCATGACCTGTCCTGATGCCCACCTGCTGACCGAGTTTGTTGAGAACCGTCTTGCGGACGACGAACACCGCAAATGGGTCGCCCATTTCGCCGAGTGCGACCGTTGCGCTTCACAACTCGCGCTGGCCCTGAAGCTCCGGGAGCAGGGCGAGTCCCAACCCTCCGAAACCCCTCAAACCGTGGACGTGATCGAGTCCGCCCCGCGACTCACGGCGGAATTGCGCCGACAACGCAAAAGCGGCTTGCTGGCGCATTCTCGCTGGCTTCCGCTACTGGCGGCGGCGGCGCTTGCAGGATTTTTCCTGATGCGCACCCTGCCGACTCCCGATGGAAACCTCCGGCAGCCAGAAGGCTTAGGAGCGATCGCCATTGCAACGAAGCTACTGCAACGGCACGTTTATGACCTTTCCGGAGCCTCCCTGTCCACAATGCCCGTCCTGAGCTTCAAGCCTGCCCACTCTCCCGCCCAGGAGGCGTACCAGGCGGGTTATTCGCTGGCGCACGTCACCTTTCTCGTCGGCTCTGGAAGCTCCGCCCCGCCCTCCGAGGAAATCCAGCCCATTGCCAGCCAACTCTCCAGCGACCACCGCCAGTTGCTGGCCGAGTTACGGGAGGGACAACTTGGAACGCTGGGCAGCCCCGACTTGTCAGAGGCCGTCGCCCTCCTTGAAGCCGAGTTGGACCGCCAACGACCCTCGCAGTACCGCAAGCTCGGAAGTTGGGTGTTTGGGGCGAACCATAGTGTACGGCAACGGGACGCGACGTACTTCTACTCGGAAGCTCTCCCGGCGTTGCTCACGGAACTGGAGGCGAACGGCCAGACTCCCGGTGTGAAAAGGCTGCTGGAGAAAATCCAGCTTTACGCCATCGACGGCTTGGACGAGACCGAATGGCCTCTGGTGGAAGAACATCTAATGAACATCACCCGGTTGATGCAATGAGGCTCAGAGTGCAAGTTTTTGGCGATAGGCGGCTTCGATATAGAAAAAGCTTTCTATTCTGAAATCAGTGGAGTATGCTTGGCTTCACAACCAACTTGATCAGTTGTCCGAAGGGGGTGCCCGTTGTATTCCCGTTTTCCCAACCCGAACCAAAGAGGTTCCAATGAAACAGTTGCTCACTCAACTCCTTGTCGGTCTCAGCCTGATCGCGCTCATTGGCTGCTCCAGCAGCGAACCCGAACCCCCGGCTCCCGCCGTAGAAGAGGCTCCTGCGCCCTCTGTCGAAGTGGAGGTTGTGTCCGCTCGCCCGGAGTGGACCATGAACGAGCCTGATGTGGAGGGAGGCGTGATGTCCTTTGTCGGGCTGTCCGCCGTTCATGCTTCGGAGAAGAATGCTCGTGATGATGCCCGCCGCAATGCCACCGATGCCGTGGTGCAGTACCTTGGCACGCTCGCCAAGACCAAGTTCGAGCAGGCATCCGTGAGCTACGGACTCTCCAGCGAAGTCGTGGACCCCACCACCAGCACCCGGAATTTTCAGAAGCAGGTGGCCGCCAATGTCGCCCGCCGACTGAAGACGAAGAAGTGGCACATGGAGCGCGAGTCTGATTCCTCCGGAAAGAGGGGCTACAAGTACTTTGTGCTGGCCACCGTTCCGGTCGCGGAAATGGACAAGGCGTTCCAGCAGACGGCCAAGAAGAACATGGAGGACGCCCAGAAAAAGGCGAAGGAAGCCACGACTGCCCAAGCCAAGCAGCAGCAGGAGCAGGCCGCCAAGTTCTGGGCGGACATGCAGAATCAGGGCGTGGTGGAGTAGCCAAGGCTTGAAATGCGGCCTCTTGTTTTCTCGCTCGCAGGCTTCCTGATCTTGTGGCTGGGGGCGTGTGCCTCGCAACCCGCTCCGGCCCCGCAACATGCTCCGGCCCAGCAGCCCGCACCTGAACAACCAGAGCGGGAGGAGTTGGTGCGGCAGGTTCCGGAAGTCGAACCCGAATGGGCGGTGCAGGGCGCTCATCCGGATGACGAGGAGTTTCTCTACTTCGTCGGCTACTCCGGCAAGCACGCGGAGGAGCGCAACGCGGTTGCCGAAGCGCGGCAGGCGGCAGGCAATGAATTTGTCGAGTATTGCGGCGTCGAATCCAAGACGTTCAGCAAGTTCCTCTCCGTTACCTACGGCCTCTCCTCTGAGGTGAAGGACGCCACGGAATCCGGGGTTTCCGGCTCCGAACAGCAGTCGGAGGCGTACTTCCGGCGCTTGCGCGTGGTGGGGCGCTTGGCCTCGGAGTATCGGGTGTTGCGAGGAACTCAGGAGCAGCGCCGCTTCTGGCGCATGAAGGTGCTAGTCAAGGTGCCGCGCTCGGAGTACGATGCCGTGCTGGCGTGGAAGCAAAAGCGCGAGGACGAGGCCAAGGCCCTCAAGCTCGCGCAGGAGCAGCAGGCCGAAACCCTGCTCTCCCAACAGCTTGCAAGCGCCAAGTCTTCCGCCAGTGAGGGTGATTTTCTGGGGGCGCTGAAGCAGCTTCAGCAGTTCCGCACAACCGCACCGGAGCAGTCCACCCCCAAGCGGGCGGTCTTCCTCACGGAAGCCGACGGGTTGGAAACACAGTGGTTGGGCGGAGTGCAATTACGCCTAGCTTCGGCAGAAACTCAAACCTTGGAACCGGGGCAAACGCCTGAACCCTTCCTAGTGATGGTTGAGTTGCGGATGGGGGAGTTGACGGTGCCGATACCCAACTTCCCGCTGCTGCTTTTCAATCAGAACGCCCAACTCAGAGGGATCACAGGGCCGGACGGCATGGCCAAGTTCCAGTTGCCTCCAAGTCCGGGGGAGGGAACCTTGAACCTGCACAGCACGCCCGATCCGGAACGCCTCCGCGATCAAGTACCGGAGGAGGCGCTGGCCAGCCTGCAGGATCGGAAGGTGACGTTCCACGTTATCGTTCAAGTGCCCTTCCTCAAGCAGCGTATCAAGAACGACTTCCCGCTGACTCTGACTTCCAGCGCAAAGGAGAACCTGCGCGTGGGCGAAGCCTTCGGAGTTTCTGGAAGCTGTGCCAAGCGTTGCCGCATCCGGCTGTACTACTGGGACGGGCAAACCGGCACCCTCGTCCACGAAACCCAAGGTCCGAAGCTCACCAAGGGCAAGGTCCGCACTTTGGTGGAGGGCGCGAGTTCCGATGCACCGGGACGCTTCACGCTGATTGGCTTGGCGACCACGGGCACGTTCCCGGATGCCGTGAAGGTGGGCATCGCTTATCCGGCCACCGAATTCGCGGTGGTTTTGAAAAATTTCCGGAACATGGAAGGGGCCAAGGCCGAGGAACACTTGGAAATCATTGTGCAGGAATAGAAAGGAACCCTATGCAATTTAAACTGCAAACCCGCATTCATCCTGAGCTTGTCGAAGGGCGAAATGCTGGGCTTCGACAGGCTCAGCCCGAACGGAGACAGAGGGTTGGGCGGATAAGCTTCACACTCGCGCTGATGCTGCTGGGAGGCTTGAGCGGCTTTTCCAATCCTGCAAGTGCCCTCACGCCCGCCGAGGTTTATCGCCGCACCAGTGACGCGGTGGTGCTGATCTTGGCCAGCCACGAGCGTGGTGGACGCTCCAAGGGCACGGGGTCGGTGATCGCCCCGGGGCGTGTACTGACCAACGCGCACGTCGTGCAGGACGACTCCGGGCGCAACTCCAAGCGCATCCTCATCTTCTTGCGCGAGGACAACCTCAACGACGACTCCCGGCGTTCCTACGAAAAGGGTCGGGCAGCGCGGGTGCTGCGCTCCGATCCAGACCTCGACCTGGCTCTGCTGGAGGTGCAGGGGCTTCCCGACTTGGCTTCGATTCCGTTGGGAAATTCCCAGCAGATGCAGATCGGGGATTCTGTGCTGGCGATCGGGCATCCGGAGAATGGCGGCTTGTGGTCACTGACCTCGGGCCGCATCGGCTCGGTGATCCGCAATCACGGGAAAATCCGAGGGCGGCACGTCTTTCAAACCGAAACCTCGCTCAACCGGGGCAACTCCGGGGGGCCGCTGCTCAATGAGTCGGGCCTGCTTGTCGGAGTCAACACCAGCATCGCCCGCAAGGCCAAGGACGGGTTGGCGATCACGGGGGTGAACTTCTCGGTGCAGTCCAACGTCGCCCGCGACTGGCTTTCCCGCTCCGGACTCCGGCTGCCCGCTGCTCCTGCGGTGGTGCCGGAGGACAACGCTGTTGCCGGAGTCCGCCGCACGCAGGAGACGGAAACCGATCAGGCTCCCGCCGCCAAGCCCCCGGAGCCGACCGTGGTGCAGCCCCAGCCGCTCACGGAAGAAGGACTGCTCACCAAACCCCGTCCCTTCAAGGACAAGGACCTCTTCTCGCTCTTCATGTCCGAACAGAACAACGCGTTCAACAAACTCATGCAGCAACAGGGCACGCAGTTCGACCAACTCATGAAGGAGCAGGACGATGACTTTGACAAGAAGATGGACGAAGCCTTTGACTCGTTTTAAAGGAGGAGTGATGCGAATGATCCCACTGACCCTGCTCATCCTGAGTTTGCTGCCTCAAACGGGCTGGGCGCAAACCCCGGAAGAGGCCGCCTGGCAGGCGGTGGAAGCATTGACGGAAGAGCTGACCGTCACACCGCTGGAAGTGGAAATCGCCGCGCTCACGCTGGAGGGCACCCAGGCTTCCAGTCCGTTTGCCGACGCCTTCCTCGGCCATGTGCGAGACGCGATGCTGGGCAACCGTGAGGACTACCGACGCGTGACCCGACGCGAGGTGACACCGGAAACGCTCACACGCGGACTCAAGTTCAACACGCCGAAACCGAACTACACCAGCGAGGACGTGAAGGTTGAGGATGCCGTGTTGGAGGGAAGCTACCGGGAAACCACAAACACGCTCTTTGTGCAACTCCGGCTGGTGAAGACCGACGGCAGCCGCATTTCCAGCGCCGAAGTCCCGGTGGCCTTGGACCAAATCACGCAGGAGTACAAGCCCTCTGCGCTTTCCCAACTCCGCGAGGAAACCCTGCAACTCAACAGCCTGCCGCCCCCGTCCCAGCGATTGGTAATCCACGTCTCAATGGCCAAGGGGAGCGGCGCGACGTATGTGGAAAACGACCCCTTCGAGGTGCAGTTTTCCGCTGAGGAAGACAGCTACGTCCGCCTGATTTACCGCGATGTCAACGGCAAGACCATCCCGCTTTGGGATTCTCCGGAACCGCTCCCGCGCAGCACGACGCATCGGCTTCCGCCCCGACTTTCCAATGGAAAGCCGATGTGGACCGTGAGTTGTGAAACGGGGTGTGGTCCGGAAACTTTGGTCGTGGTCGCTTCCACCAGTCCCTTGCCTCCGAAACGGGAACCCCCGGCATCGGAGTCTTGGTTGCTTGGGGACTACCTGCGCGGTCTCCAGCAGGAACTCGAACAGGCTCCGGGATCACCCCGCAGCGCTGTACTCACACACTCTCTCACCACCATGAAACGATAGAGGAAGCCATGCGCAAACTCATCATCGGGCTCATCTTCGTCAGCCTCTTGGGCTGGACCTCCAGCGCCCACGCGCAAAAACTGGAGGTGGTCTTCAAAAGCAGCCTTTGGGGCGCAGGCATCGGTGCGGCCATCGGCTTGGCATCCTGGGCATTGACGGACGATCAGAAAGCAGACGATCTGCGGAGCAACCTCGTCCGGGGCGCGGCGCTCGGAATGCTGGGCGGCATCGCCTACGGCTTCTGGGATGCGCAGAGCGGCGGAGTCGCCCTGCGGAAACCGCCAGAACCGGCACTGCTGGCCTACGAGGCCCGACCGCACCGCCTCACGCTACAAGCCGCCCTGCCGCAGGTCCGCTCCGCTCCAGACGGCACCCCACGCTGGCAGTGGAACGTGTTCCGGGCGCGGTTCTGAGAATATTTTTTGGCAGTGGCCGTGGGACTGGATTCCCGCCTGCGCGGGAATGACGACAGAGATGAAGGAGAGCATTGAGCAGAAGGCCACTCCCGAAATCAAATCACAAAGGAGGAGGCAATGAAACGGTTGCTGCTTGTGTTCACGGTGCTGCTGCTGTCGGTGGCACCGTTGATGGGACAGTCCACCAAGGGAGTGTCCCGCACCAAGGTGGAGGCTCCGGGAGGCGGCAAGCGCGTCGCGCTGGTGGTCGGTAACTCGGACTACTCGGCGGAGGTGGGGCCGTTGCGCAATCCGGTCAACGACGCCCGCACGATGGCGAGGGCGCTCCGGGAGGTGGGCTTCGAGGTCACGCATCTGGAGAACGCGAAACTGGCGGAGTTCCGGGAGGCGGTCTGGGACTTCGGCCAGCGGCTGCGGGAATCCGAGGCCGCGCTGTTCTACTTCTCTGGGCACGGGGTGCAGTACAACGGGAGCAACTACCTGCTGCCGCTGGGGATGCGGCTCAAGACGCCCCGGCACATCCAACTTCAGGCCGTGAGCGAGAACGAGGTGTTGGCGGAGATGGAGGGCGGCACCAAGAACCGCGTCAACCTCGTGATCGTGGATGCCTGCCGCAACAACCTCGCCACGCGGGGCTTCCGCTCCGCCAGCAAGGGTTTGGCGCAACCTGAGTTTCACCCGAGTGGTAGCCTGATCGCCTACGCCACCGCGCCCGGCAAGGTCGCCTCCGACGGTGCAGGTGCGAACAGCCCTTACGTTGCGGAACTCTCCAAGCATCTGCGCACCCCCGGACTCCGGGTCGAGGATGTCTTCAAGCGTGTGCTTGTAGGCGTGGAGGCGCGCACCAAGGGCAAGCAGATTCCGTGGGTCAACGCCTCCCTGAAGGGCGATTTCTACTTCGTGCTGCCCCCGCCCGAACCGGAGCCTGCCGTCACCACGCCTGCGCCTGCGACCACTTCAGTTTCCACCCCGCAACCCGCCTCAAGCTCCGCAACCCGCCAGTTCCTTCCCGACGAGGAACTCTGGAAGGACGTGAAGGATTCCGACGATCCGGAGGATTTTAAGGACTTTCTCGCGGTGTTCCCCGACAGCAAGCTCGCTCCGGTCGCCCGCATCAAGCTCAAGCGCCTCAAGCGCAAGCAGGCCAAGGCCGGGCAGCCTCAGCAACCCACATCCTCACAGTCCGCCCGCGTTCAGCAACCCCAACAAACTACGTTGCAGGTGGACGCGAACGTGTGGGGGGCGGTGCACCTCGACGGCACCTACAAGGGCGACACGGGAGAGGCGTTCAAGGTGGATGCCGGGACGCATCATGTGCGCGTTACCCGTGTGGGCTACGAGTCCTACTCCAAGCCCGTCAAGCTCCGCGCCGGGGAGAACAGGTTCCTTCGTGTGCACCTGAAAAAGTCTGCTCCGAAAAAGACGACGCTGCGCGTGGTGTCGAACCTGATGGGGCATGTGCTTCTCGACGAGCGGCCTTTGGGGCTGACGGGCAGAACCCATCAGGTCAAGCCCGGAACCTATCGGGTGCGCGTCACCCGTGAAGGCTACCAGCCCTTCTTGACCACAATGGCCCTCATTGTCGGGCAAACGAAGAACCTCTACGTGAGCTTCACCAAGAAGGTGCTGGCCACGCAAGTGGAACTCCGGCAAGCTTATGATGATGTGATGCGACGCGGCCCCCCCTCGGCCTCCGCCCTGTCTGGCTTTCTCCAGCGCTTCCGGGATCATCCGCAGGCGACGTTTTACCTCAATCGGGTTGAGAAGCGGCTGGAGGCGCTTCAGGCTGCGAAAACCGACACCGCCGCTTCCCGTGCGTCCGGCTCAGGCTCCGGATACAGCAAGCGGCAAGCCTACCTCGACTTTCTGGAGGCGAAGTCCTCAAACTCGGCGGCGGCACTGCGGCGCTTCCTCCGCAAGCACTCTGGCACCCCCGGTGCCAAGGGCTATCTGCAACGGGCACGGCGGCAACTCCGGCGGTTGGAATAGCATGTGTCCACCAACGTTTTCCCCGTTCGTGCTGAGCGTGTCGAAGCATGAGCGGAGTTCAACCGCAGAAGCAAGGTCGCTTTTGCAAGCGTAACCCACTCCCAAGAAACATCATGAAGACCGCAACCCAAGCCCTGCTCACCACCCTCATCGCGCTGCTCGTGTTCGCAGGCTGTGCGAGCAAGCAACCCAGTCCCAACCTCTGTGCTTCTGTCTGTGACGGGCTGGTCGCCTACTACCCCTTCTACGGGGACGCCACCGACAAGTCCGGCAACGGGCTGGATGCGAAAGTGCTGGGGGGAACCTTGTCCAAGGATCGTAATGGGTACCAAAATCATGCCTACAAACTCAACGGAAAAAATGATGCGATGGAGGTTGAGAACGTCAGTGACCTCCAACTTGAGAGCGGTTCGTTTTCTGTGGTCGCCCTTGTGAAGGTCAATCAGCAGTCTCAGGACTGGATCACATACTCAGGAGGTCAGTTCTCCAAGGGAAAGATCGTGCATGGCGATCAATACTCCTTCAACATGGGGTATCATTGGTACCCGAATGGAACAAACAACCTTTGGTTTTCCGTGAGGGACTCGTCGAAGGCTTCCACAGATGCGCACTACGGCAGCTTAAATCCACTTCAATACAATCACATTGTGGGAGTTGCAGATCGTGCTACGGGCGAGATAATCCTCTATGTCAATGGGAAACACGTAAGCAGAGCGGCTTGGAGTGGAAACATCCGAAGTCCGGCTTCTAAGTGGATGATCGGGATGTCTGGAGACCTGACTTGGAAAGAAAAGCAGCGAGGCAACTTGGATGGGACGATTGACGAAGTCCGCCTCTACAACCGCGCCCTGTTGGCAGACGAGGTGCGGGAGCTTTACCTGTTCACCTCGGCGTTCCCTCCGGCGGAGTGAGGGGGCTAGGCCGCGACAACTGGCCATGCGGGGATGCCTTGATTCGTTTTTCAGTTTCCTCAGGAAATACAGTTGGGTGGGGTCATCCGGCCAGCTACGCTTCAAGCTGCTGTGCGACCTCTTGGGCGAGCAGGCCTTCCGTGACGGTGATTCCGTCCTTGCGCAGGATTTCGAGTCCGGCCCCGTTGACCTTGGGATGCGGATCGCGCAGAGCGACCACCACGCGAGCGATGCCTTTGCGGACGAGGAGCTTGGCGCAGGAGGGGGTGCGTCCGTGGAACGAGCAGGGTTCGAGTGTGCAATACGCCGTTGCGTCCTGCACGTTGTGCCCGTGGCTCTCAGCGTTGCGAATCGCCGCCGCCTCGGCGTGGTCCTGTCCGGGGGGATGTGTGTGGCCTGCGCCGATCACCGTGCCGTTCTTGACGAGCACACAGCCCACCCACGGGTTGTCGCCCGTGGTTCCTCGCGCCTGCTCCGCAAGTTCCAGCGCATGGCGCATGTGCCGCAAGTCCTCTGCTGTGGTCTCCATTGTTCGTGACTGAATCGGTGGTGGCTGTTGGTTCCAGACAGGGGGTCGTGGGGCACTTTTCTGCGAGATGCTTGAAAATCAAGGGCCGTTCCAAACGCCAAATCGGGAGCGTAACCGATCTTTTCCGAACAGACGATCCGAAATGCACTTGCCCCTGAACACCTGCTGGCTCACAATGCTGACATGGAACGACTCCGGGGGTGAAGGGCAAGAACGCCTGACGAATGCATTGACCACAGGAAACGCATGACAGACACTGCACGCATCGAGATACAGGGAAAGACCGTGGAACTGCCCGTGACGGTGGGTTCCGAAAACGAAATCGGCATTGACATCACCAAGTTCCGGGCACAGACCGGAGCGATCACACTGGACCCCGGTTACGCCAACACGGGAGCCTGCACGAGCGCGGTCACCTACCTTGACGGCGAGCAGGGCATTTTGCGCTATCGCGGCTACCCGATTGAGCAGCTTGCCGAAAAGTCGAATTTTCTGGAGGTGGCCTACCTGCTGATCTACGGGGAACTCCCCACTGCCGCACAGCTTGATGAGTTCACGCAGAACATCACGCGCCGCACACTGCTTCACGAAGATGTCCGGCACATCTACGAGGCGTTTCCCAAGGACGGCCACCCCATGGCCATCCTCTCCAGCATCGTCTGTGCGCTCTCGACCTTCTACCCGGAGTTCAGCGCAACGGATCAGGAATCGGTGGACCTCGCGATTTCCCGACTGCTCGGCAAGATCCCCACCATCGCTGCGTGGGCCTACAAGAAGAGCACCGGCCAACCGCTGGTGTATCCGGAGAACCGCTTCTCGTACTGCGAGAACTTCCTCAACATGATGTACAGCGTTCCCGCCACGGACTACGAGGTGCCAAAGGAGTTCGTCGAGGCACTCAACGTCCTCTTCATTTTGCACGCGGACCATGAGCAGAACTGCTCGACCTCGACGGTGCGGCTGGTGGGTAGCAGCGAGGCCAACCTGTTCGCGTCCATCTCCTCCGGGGTCGCGGCGCTCTGGGGGCCGCTGCACGGTGGTGCGAATCAGGCGGTGCTGGAAATGCTCAACCGCATCCAGGCCGACGGGGGGGATGTGGACAAAGCAGTCGCGCTGGCGAAGGACAAGGATTCCGGATTCCGGCTGATGGGCTTTGGGCACCGCGTTTACAAGAACTTCGACCCGCGTGCCAAGATCATCAAGGCGTATGCCGACAAGGTGCTGGACCTCGTGGGGGTTTCCGATCCGCTGCTGGACATCGCCAAGCAGTTGGAGGAACACGCCCTCAACGACGAATACTTTGTTGAGCGCAAGCTCTACCCGAACGTGGATTTCTACAGCGGCATCATCTACAAGGCACTCGGCTTCCCGGTCAACATGTTCACCGTCCTCTTTGCGATTGGGCGGCTGCCGGGCTGGATCGCGCACTGGGTGGAGATGCACAACGGCCCCTCGAAGATTGGACGCCCCCGCCAGATCTACACCGGACCCAACGAGCGCGACTACGTTCCCGTCTCGCAACGCTGAGGCATGACCGACGAACCCCCAGACGCTGAGCGTACCTGCGGTTTCCGACTGAGCGACACCCTTCGCAGCCGGGAACCCCACTGATGGACACCTTCCTCTGGCTGGGCATCCTTTTCTGCCTCAGCCAGTCCGCTATGTTCTCCGGACTGACGCTTGGACTCTTCGGCCTCTCTCGGCTTCAGTTGGAGATTGAGGTCGAGTCCGGCAACCGCGCCGCCGTCCGCGTGCTCGCACTCCGCAAAAACGCCAACCTGCTGCTCACCACCCTGCTTTGGGGGAACGTGGGCATCAACGTGCTGCTCACGCTCTTCACCGACTCGCTGCTCACCGGAGTCGCCGCATTCTTCTTCTCCACCATCTGCATCACGCTTTTCGGCGAAATCCTTCCGCAGGCGTACTTCTCCCGCAACGCCCTGCGGCTCGGCATCGTGCTGTACCCCGTGGTGCGCTTCTACCAGCTCCTGCTCTACCCCGTCGCCAAGCCGTCCGCATGGCTGCTCGATCACTGGCTCGGCGACGAGGGGGTCGCCTACCTCAAGGAGGAAGATCTCCGGATCATGCTCCAGAAGCACATGCAGGCCCACGAGTCTGACATCAGCCCGCTTGAAGGCACGGGGGCGCTCAACTTCCTCTCACTGGACGACCTGCCTGTGGGGGAGGAGGGCGAGGTGATTGACCCAGACAGCATCCTGCAACTCGAAGCGCGCCCAGACGACCTGCCGCTGCTCCCGGAATTCGAGCGCAGCGCGGACGACCCGTTTCTCCAGCAGGTGCAGCGCTCCAGCAAGAAATGGGTGATCCTCACCAATCCCAAAGGCGAGGCGAAGCTTGTCCTCGATGCGGACTCCTTTTTGCGCGATGCGCTTTTTGGCGTGGAGCCGTTCCGTCCCTATTCCTACTGCCACCGCCCCATCGTCGTCACGAACCCCAAGACTCCGCTGGGCACGGTGCTTCAACGCCTGCGGGTGCATCCGGAGCATGTGGAGGACGACGTGATTGACAACGACCTCATCCTCTGCTGGGATGGAGAGAAACGTGTCATCACGGGGGCGGACCTGCTCGGACGCCTCTTGCGCGGCATCGCCGGACGCCCTCTGCGTGATCCTGGAGTCGCTCCGCCTCCTGAGCGGGTTCTGGACACCCAGCCGGGTTCGGAGTGACGCAACCAATTCCTCTTTCTATCCAAACCTTTCATGCCAAACGCCATTCGCATCCATGAAACCGGCGGTCCCGAAGTCATGCGCTGGGAAACCGTTGACCTTGCCGACCCCGCCTCCGGAGAAGTCCGGGTGCGCCACACCGCCGTGGGCCTCAACTACATCGACACCTACCACCGCAGCGGACTCTACCCCCTCGAACTTCCCGCGATTCTTGGACAGGAAGCCGCCGGAGTGGTGGAAGCCGTTGGCCCGGACGTTTTCGGCTTGCGGGAAGGGGATCGCGTGGCCTATGCGGTCGGCCCGATGGGATCGTATTGCGAGGCCCGCAACTATCCTGCGGACAAGCTCCTCAAGGTTCCGGAGGGCATTTCCGACGAAATTGCTGCGACCGTGATGCTCAAGGGCATGACGGCAGAGTATCTGGTGAACCGCACCGCCCAGATCGGCCCCGGAGACACCATTCTCCTCCACGCCGCCGCCGGGGGCACCGGACTGCTCGTTTCGCAGTGGGCCAAGCATCTGGGAGTCACCGTGATCGGCACCGTCGGCACCGAGGAAAAAGCTGAACTCGCCAAGGCGCACGGATGCGACCACGTCATCCTCTACCGCACCGAAGACGTTGCCCAGCGTGTCATGGAAATCACGGACGGCGCAGGCGTGAAGGTCTCCTACGACTCCGTGGGGCAGGACACCTTTCAGGCGACCCTCGATTCGTTGGCTCCGATGGGGCTGTTCGTGAGCTTCGGTCAAGCGTCCGGGCCGATTGCCCCCTTTGGCCCCGGCATCCTCGCGCCCAAGTGCCTCTACTTCACGCGCCCCACCCTCTTCGTGTACAACCGTACCCGTGAACTGATGGAGGAAAGCGCGGGCAAGCTCTTTGGGGTGCTGTCCTCTGGGGCTGTGAAGTCGGAAGTGCGGCAGACCTATGCGTTGCAAGACGCCGCCCAGGCTCACCGCGACCTCGAAAGCCGACAGACGCAGGGCGCAACCGTCCTCAAACCCTGACCCGGAGGGCCAACGGAACTCCAACGGCCCCCCGCCGTTCATCCGTGTGTCCCGGTCAATACCTTAACTCCAAACCAAGGAGAACAAATGAATCAGCGAGAAGTGGTGGTGTTGAGTGGTGTGCGCACCGCAATTGGCACCTATGGCGGAACCCTCAAGGACCAGCCCCCGGTGGAGTTGGGGGCTTCCGTGGTCCGGGAAGCCGTGAGCCGCGCAAACGCGGCTCCGAGCGACATTGGCCATGTGGTGTTTGGCAGCGTGATGCACACGGACGCACGGGACATGTACCTCGCCCGCTACGCTGGAGTGCGGGGCGGTCTGCCCATTGAAACCCCCATGTTCACCATCAATCGGCTCTGCGGCTCCGGGCTTCAGGCCATCGTCAGCGCGGCGCAGGTGATCCTCTTGGGAGACGCCGATGCGACCGTCGCCGGAGGCGCGGAGGTGATGAGCCGGGTTCCGTACTGGCTTCCCAGCCTGCGCTGGGGTGCCCGCATGAACCACACCCAGATGCTCGACGCGCTCATCGGCGGACTCGCCGACCCCTTCGAGGGCTGTCACATGGGCATCACGGCGGAGAACATTGCCAGCCGCTGGAAGATCAGCCGCGAGGAGCAGGACGAGTACGCCGTGGAAAGCCACCGCCGCGCTGCACAGGCGATTGCGGAAGGCCGCTTCACCAGCCAGATCCTTCCGGTCGAGATCAAGCAGCGCAAGAAGACGATCACCTTTGACACGGACGAGCATGTGCGGGTGGGGGCAACGCTGGAGGACATGGCGAAGCTCAAGCCCGCCTTTGATCCCGAAGGTTCCGTCACCCCCGGAAATGCGTCGGGGATCAACGACGGCGCGGCGGCAGTGGTGCTGATGGAGCGTAGCGTTGCCGAGCAAAAAGGACTGAAGCCCCTGGCCCGGCTGGTGGGTTACTCGGTTGCGGGGGTCGAGCCGGAGATCATGGGCATCGGCCCGGTTCCGGCGGTGCGGCAGTTGCTGGAGAAAACCGGGCTGTCGGTGGCGGACCTCGACGTGATCGAACTCAACGAAGCCTTTGCCGCCCAAGCCCTCGCCTGCATCCGGGATTTGGGACTGCCGCTGGACAAGGTCAACCCCAACGGCTCCGGCATCTCGCTGGGCCATCCCGTGGGCGCAACGGGCTGTTTGCTCACCGTCAAGGCACTCAACGAACTGGAGCGCACCGGAGGCCAGCGGGCCTTGGTGACGATGTGCATCGGCGGCGGACAGGGAATTGCCGCGATCTTTGAGCGCCTCTGACCCCCATTAAATGATTGCCCTTCTCCCTGTTGTCATTCCCGCGCAGGCGGGAATCCAGCCCCACGGCCGTTTGCTCTGGATTCCGGGTCTGCGCTCTGCTACGCTCGGAATGACGGGAGGGAGAGGTCATCATTTACCCAAGGACCACCACCAAATATTCCCTGCCAAGCTCTCGATTTTTCTGAGGTTTCCATGACCCCGCCGAAATCCCTCAACGGTCTCACCATCGGGGTTGCCGGACTTGGTGCAATGGGCTATCCGATGGCGCGTCGGCTGGTGCAGTCCGGATTCCGGGTGGTGGGCTACGACGTGGTGCAGGATCGCGAGTACCGCCCGGTGCCCTTGCTCACTGACACCGACGAGTTTGCCGAAACAACCGACATTCTGTTCTCGGTGGTGCGGGACGAGCCGCAGAATCGGGAGTTGTGCTTTGAGGATCAGGCGGTTTTCCGCAAGGCGAACCCTCCCCAAGCCTTCGTGCTGTGTTCGACGGTTTCCCCCGGATTCATCGGAGAACTGGCCGAACAACTGCCCGAAGAGGTGACTTTTCTCGACGCGCCCATGTCCGGTGCTCCGGTCGCTGCCGAGGAAGGTTCGCTGACATGGATGCTGGGCGGGGATGCGGCGTGGGTGGATGCGCTTTCGCCGCTCTTTGCCGTCATGGGAGCCACGCTGCACAAGCTGGGGCCGCTGGGGTCCGGAATGGCCGTGAAGGTGCTGAACAACTACGTCGCGGCCAGCAGCGTGGTGGCGGTGCGTCGTGTGCTGGCCGCCTGCCCCAAGCTGGGGGTGCCTCAAGACGTGTTGCTGGAGGTGATGTCCCGCAGTTCCGGGCAAACGTGGTTCGGCAGCCGTTTTCAGGAAATTGATTTTGCGCGGCAGGACTACTCTCCGGACAACACTATCGGCATCCTCGAAAAGGACGTGCAGTCCTTCCTCAAAGGCATGGGCGACGAGCCGACCGCTGCCGATGAATCGCTACTGCAAAGCCTCCTGGAACTGCCTGCGTTTCCG
>CAZQXS010000005.1:0-5340 GCA_964597275.1 uncultured Pseudomonadota bacterium
GCACGGCCACCAGTGTCTTGAGATGAGTTGCGGGGTTCATGGCAGGTCTCCTTGGCCGGGGTTGGTGATGGACGGCAAGTGTGAGCCTTCTTGCGAAGCGGACGGACATGGGCGCCTTCGGGGTGAAAGAGTGGATCGAAATCCTCGCACGAGACCCCAACCTTACTCGATGTCCCGGAAGCCCGTCAAGCTTTTTCTGGAAAGGATGCCTGCGGGGAGCCGCCCCATGCCGCAGGGGAGGAGGCCGGAGGCGGAGGGATTTCACATCAGGCGGCTTCTGCGAGGTTGTGGAGCAGCGCGGCGTAGTCGCCGTCTTGGGCGAGCAGGGATTCGTGGGTGCCGCGCTCGACGATTTCGCCCTGGCGCATCACCAGAATCTGGTCGGAGTTGCGGATGGTGCTGAGGCGGTGGGCGATGGCGATCACGGTCTTGTCCCGGAAGATGCGCTCGATGGCTTTTTGGATGAGCGCCTCGGTGACGGAATCCACGGAACTCGTGGCTTCGTCCAGCACGATCATTTCGCTTTTGCCCGCAATCGCCCGCGCAAACACGACCAGCCGCCCCTCGCCTGCCGAGAGGTTGCGCCCGTTTTCCAGCAAGCCGTAGTCGTACTGTCCGGGAAGCCGCTCGATGAAGTTGTTGGCATAGACGTACTTGGCGGACTCGCGCACCTGCTCCGGGGTCACGTCTGGGCGGTTGAGCGCGATGTTGAACGCAATCGTTTCCTCAAACAGCCAGGTGTCCTGCTGCATCATGGCGACCAGCCGATTGAGGTGCTTGCGGGCAATCCGGGAGAGTTCGACGCCGTTGATCTGGATGGAGCCGTGGTAGTTGCCGTAGGTGCGCGTGAGCAGGCGCACGATGGTGGACTTCCCGGAGCCGGTGGAGCCGACAATCGCCAGGCGGTCGCCCTGTTGCACGGTGAACGAGACCCCGCGCAGCACCCACGGGCCGTCCTCGGTGTAGCGGAACCACACGTCCCGAAACTCCAGCGACTCGAACCGCGCCAGCCGCTCCGCCTCTTCGGGGCGTTCGTCCGGCGTGTCGTGTGCCTCTGGGAGTTCCCGGAAGAGCTTGTCAATGTTCTCCAGCGAGGACAGCGCCCGCTGGAAGACGGCAATCTGCTGGGTGAATTCGCGGATGGGGATGAAGATGCGGTTGAGCGTGTTGATGAAGCCCACCAGCGTGCCGATGCTGACCACGCCCTCAAGGATTTGCCCGGAGCCGTACCAGATCATAAACGCGAGCGCGATGGAGGTGATGCCCTCGATCACGGAAAACAGCGAGGCGTCGTAGAAATTGGAGCGCGACTGCGCCTTGAAGAAATGGCGGGTCTTGGCCTCAAAGCGCCGCTGCGTTTTCCACTCCGCCGCGTAAAGCTGCACCGTCTTGACCCCGCTGAGGCATTCCTGAAGGTAGCCCGTGGCGTCGGCCAGCGCCTCGCGGGTGAGGTCGTAGTAGTGCCGCAGCCGCGCCCGCAGAAAGTTGCTGATGAGGTAGATCGGCGGCAGGATCAACAGCACCACCAGCGTGAGCTTCCAACTCAGCGAAATCAGCAACACCAGCAGCGCAAGCGTCTTGAGCAGGTCCGTGAAGAGGGACAGCGCTCCGGCGGCGAGCGATTCGTTGAGCGCCTCCATGTCGCTGGTGAGGCGGGTGAGGATCACGCCAAGCGGGCGGCGGTCGAAGAAGGAGCGGGGCATTTTCAGGACGTGCGCAAACAAGTCCTCGCGCATGGCCGCAATCGCCTTCTGTCCGCTGCGCTGGAACGCGAAGGTGTAAATCGCGTCCGCGACGTACCCCAGCACCACCGCCCCCCCAAGCAGCACCGATTGCGCGTAGAGCTTGGAGAAGTCGCCGGGCACCACGGCATCGTCAATGATCCGGATGATCATCCACGGCAGGAACAGCGTGGCGGCGACCCCAAAGGGCACGGCGGCAAAGCCGAGCGCAATCCAGCGCCAGTGGGGCTGGACGTAGCTCAGGAAGCGCCGAAAGCGTTGCCAGTCGCTGATTGGGGGGCGGGTCGCTGGTTGCTGGTCGCTGGTCGCTGGTTGCTGGTCGCTGGTGGGAGCGGTGACGGACATCAGCCGCCGATTTCCTTGAGCCGCTGCTGGACGGAGGCGAGTTCGACGCAGTTGACGAACACCTGCATCGCCGGGTCCAGTTCCTCCACAGGCGGAAAGCTGGGGGCAATCCGGATGTTGCGGTCTTCCGGGTCACGGCGGTAGGGGAAGGTCGCGCCCGCCGGAGTCAGCTTCACCCCGGCCTCGCCCGCCATGCGGATGATCTCGGCGGCGAGTCCCGGCCTCACGTCCACGGACACGAAGTAACCGCCCTGCGGATCGCTCCAAGTGGCGAGTTCCTTGCCACCCAATCCGTCCTCAAGGTGATTCTGGACCATCGCAAACTTGGGCCGCAGGATTTCCGCATGACGGCGCATGTGCGACCGAAGCCCGCCAAAGTCCTTGAGGAAGTTGACGTGCCGCTGCTGGTTGAGCTTGTTCGGCCCAATCGTCATGATCGAGAGGCGCTTGCGGAAGGCATCGAGGTTGGGCTTGGAGCCGCCGATGAAGGAGATGCCGCCTCCGGCGACGGTGATCTTGGAGGTGGAGGCAATCTGCACCACGGAATCCTCGGTCCCGTAGTGGCGGCAGCGTTCCATGATGTTGGCCAGCACAGGCGGCTGATCAGGATGCAGGTCGTGGGTGCCGTAGGCGTTGTCCCAGATCACCCGGAAGTTGGGCCCGGCCATGCGCCCAAGGGCGGCGATGCGGTCCACCACCTCGCTGGAGTACACATGTCCGGTTGGATTCGAGTACTTGGGCACGCACCACATGCCCTTGATGCTGGAATCGTTGCTCACCAGTTCCTCCACCACGTCCATGTCGGGGCCGTCTTCGGCAAACGGGGCCGTCACCATCTCAATGCCGATTTCCTCGCAGACGCTGAAGTGGCGGTCGTATCCGGGCACGAGGGCGATGAACTTCACGTTGCCCTCGTCGCGCCATGCGGTGCCTGCGCCCAGCGGCCCAAAGTGGCAGGCCCAGAGGACGTAGAGGTACATCAGCGTGAGGCTGGCGTTGTCGGCGGCAATCACCTCGTTGGTGTGCAGGCCCAGCATGGCCGCCCCCAGCTTGCGGGCTTCTGGAATGCCGTCCAACCCGCCGTAGTTGCGCAGATCCGTGCCGTCTTCCAGAAAACACTGATCCATCAACAACGGCCCCATGCCGTTGGCGAGGTCGAGTTGGGCGGTGGAGGGCTTGCCTCGTGTGAGGTCAAGCTTGAGGTTGGCGTCTTGGAAGCGGCGGTAGGCTTCGGTGAGTTTGCGGGCTTCGGTGATGAGTTGGTCGCGGTTGTAGTCGTTGAGCGGCACCGTGTTGCTTCAGGATGGAGGTCGTTGGGAAGTCCGGAGCTGAGGGGTGGTGAACAAGCCCGGGTTTTTGCCCCTCCAGTCTATAAAATTCTCTGGAGAAATCAATCCGAGATCGCATTGGTGCGGATCAGTTCCAGCAGGGTTTCGCAAAGCGGGCCGCCCGTGCCGCGAAAATCGTGGATCACGTTGAAGTGGTGTCGGTTGGGCATGGGCAGAAACGTCGCCGGAACGCCGTGTTCCCGGAGCCGCTCGGCATAGTCCTGCGACTGACGCTGGAATTCGGCGGATTCCTCGGTCCCCACCGCCACAACGGTCGGCACCGGATGGGGCGGGAGGTTGGTCATGGGGCTGCACCGCCGCACCTGGTCCCAGGTGATTTGCAACGAGGGCTGGAGCCACGAGTACGGAAACGGCGCGAGGTCGAAGAGTCCGCTGATCGGCATCGCTCCCTTGATCACGTTTTCCGGGAGGCCGTAATCCTCCGCCCACGGCGTGGCCAGCAGCATGCCCGTGAGGTGTCCGCCCGCCGAGTGTCCGGAGACGGTGATTTTCTCAGGATCGCCGCCATAGTCCGCGATGTTCCGGAAGGTCCACGCCAGCGCGGCCCGGCACTGCCGCACGATTTCCTCAATCGTCACCTGCGGACAGAGCGCGTAGTTCACCAGCACCGCCGTGACCCCGTGGGCCACCAGCGCCTCGGCGACAAAAGCATGGTCGCGGCTGGAGAAGGACCGCCAGTAGCCGCCGTGGATGAAGACATGCACCGGATTTCCGGAGCCTTGCGCTGGAAAAAGGTCCACCACCTCGGCGAGCGTTGGACCGAAGGCGACCCCCGAATGGTTTTTCAGAGTGCCGCGCACCCGCTCGCTTTCGCTCAAATACTCCTCCAGCAATTCGCTGGTGTCCGACACTAAAAAGCGGGGGTTGTACTCCTGAAACAGTTCCTCTTCCGTGGTGAATTCCCGATAGAGTTGCATCGCTTTTCCTCAAGAGCCGTGGTCGTGTTCGGTTTTGCCGTCGTGCCCGGCTTCGTGGTCCGGCTTCGTCTTGTCGTCATGGCCGGAACCATGATCGTGTCCAGAGCCGTGATCGTGTCCCATCGCCATCTCGCCCTTGCGCACCTCGGCCTCCACCTGCACCCGTCCGGCCTTTTCAAAGTGCAGTTCCAGCATGTGGGTGTCTCCGGGCTGAGGCCGCTGCTTGAGGCCAATCAGCATCACATGCAGTCCTCCGGGCTTGAGGGCGACCCTGCCCTTGGCCGGAACCTCCACGCGCTCCACCCGGAACATCTTCATCATGCCGTCCTGCTCGACCGAATTGTGAATCTCCGCCGTTTCCGCCAAGGGCGAACTGACGGCCACCAGCGCATCGGCGTGTTCGGTGCCGTTCATCAAGTGCAGGTAGGCCGCGCTCACCTTCATTCCGGGAGGCGTGGCGCGAATCCAGACCTGGTGCGCTTCCATCCCACTTGCGGAGTCATGGGTCTCCTGCGAGCGATGCTCCTTGCGAGACTCCCCATGCTCGCCGTGATGGCGTTCCGAAGACTTGAGTGAGCAACCCACCAGACTCAGCAGGGCAATTGCGCAAAAGACGTTAAGCAGATTGTTAAGTTTCATTGGGTTCAAAAAATTGGGTTTGGTGGTTCAAAGCTCGTCCAGCAGTTCCTCGATGTCGTCCGCCATCTTTGCTGGAGTGGCATCCTGCCGATACAGTGCCCGCACCCGCCCCTGCCCATCGAGCAGGTAGGTGTAGCCGGAGTGCGCCATCAGGTAGCCCGCCCCGGTCTGCGTCCGGGTGTCCTTGACGAAAAACGCACCGTACTGTCGGGCGATCTTCATCAACTGCTCGGAATCCCCGGTGAGGCCGATGAAGCGCGGGTCGAAGTAGGTGACGTACTCCCGGAGCCGTTCCAGAAAGTCGCGCTCCGGATCCACCGAGATGAAGAGCACCTGCACCTGTGCGGC
>CAZQXS010000005.1:5440-57536 GCA_964597275.1 uncultured Pseudomonadota bacterium
TTGGCGCATGATCGCAATTTTCATCAGAAAACTAGACGCTACGACTCCAGCCGCACACGCACAGCGGCGGCGTGGGCGTGGAGCTGTTCTTCTTCGGCGAAGCGGATGATCGCGGGACCGTCCTGCCGGAGGCGCTGCGGGGAGTAGCGCAGGATGGAACTGGTCTTGACGAAATCCGGCACGCCGAGTGGCGAGGCGAACTTGGCGCAACCGGAGGTCGGCAGCGTGTGATTGGGTCCGGCAAAGTAGTCGCCCACAGGCTCCGGGGTGTCGGCTCCCAAGAAAATCGCGCCCGCGTTGCGGATTTGGGCGATGTCCTCCAGCGGATTTGGCGTGAGCAGTTCGAGGTGTTCCGGAGCGAGTTCGTTGACGACCTCAAAGGTTTCGTCCAGCGACTCCACCACGATGAGGGCGGAGCGGTGGGCAAAGGAGGCTTCGAGGATTTCCCGGCGGGGCAGGGTGGGCACGAGTTCGAGCAGACGCTGCCGCACCGCTTCGGCTTGAGTCGCGGAGGTCGTGACCAAAATCGCCCCGGCTTCCGGATCGTGTTCGGCCTGCGAGAGCAAATCACGGACGAGGTATTCTGTGGGCACGTCCTCGCGGTCGCAGACGATCAGGATTTCGCTCGGTCCTGCAAACGAATCAATGCCGACGATTCCGTACACCTGCCGCTTGGCCTCGGCGACGTAGGCGTTTCCGGGTCCGGTGATCTTCACGACCTTCGGAATCGTTGCGGTGCCATACGCCAACGCGCCCACGGCCTGTGCGCCCCCAACGGCATAAAGCTCGTTCACGCCCAGCAATGCCGCACACGCCATCACCAGTTCGTGGGGGCATCCGTCCTTGCCCGGAGGCGAAACCATCGCAATGCGCGGCACCCCGGCGACTTGCGCGGGAATCACGTTCATCAGCAACGAGGAGGGGTAGAACGCCCGTCCGCCCGGAATGTACACCCCGGCGCTGTCCACGGGCGTGACCTTCCAGCCAAGGATGGTGCCGTCCGGACTGAAATCAAGCTGGCTGTCGGTCTTCTGGCGCTCGTGAAACTGGCGGATGTTCGCCGCCGCCCGCTCCAGCACCTCCCGGAGTTCCGCATCCACCGCAACAAGCGACTGCTGAAGCCGTGCTTCCGGAACCCGGAAGTCCTCGATCCGCACGCCATCAAAACGCTCGGTGCATTCCCGCACCGCCACATCACCGCGACGGCGGACCTCCTTGAGAATCGCCCCGACAGTTTCCGCAACATCCGGCGAGGGTTCCACGGCCCCGAAGGTTGCGCGGAATTCGTCAAACCCGTGAAAGAGCTTCACCTGCATCAGGCCACCATGCGTTCGGCTTCCTGAAAGTGGACCGAGACGGTTCTGGAAATGCCCGGTTCTTCCATCGTCACGCCGTAGAGCCGATCCCCCAATTCCATCGTCTTCTTGTTGTGAGTGATGATGATGAACTGCGAACCGTCCGCCAACTGCCGGATGAGGTTGTTGAAGCGCCCCACGTTGGCATCATCCAGCGGCGCGTCCACCTCGTCCAGCAGGCAGAACGGGCTAGGCTTGATGAGGAAGATGGCAAAGATCAGCGAGATCGCTGTGAGTGCCTTTTCGCCGCCAGAGAGCAGGTTGATGTTCTGGAGCTTCTTGCCCGGAGGCTGGGCCACGATATCAATGCCCGCGTCCAGCAAATCCTCGGATTCGGTCAGCACCATCCGTGCCTCGCCTCCGCCAAAGAGCTTGGTGAAGACCTCCCCAAAATGCTCGTTGACCTGATCGAACATTTCCCGGAAGCGTCGGCGGGATTCGACGTTGATGTCGCGGATGGTGCGCTTGAGGTCGTCCGCCGCCTTCTGCAAGTCGTCGGACTGCTCCGTGAGGAACTGCAACCGCTCCACCAAGGCAGCGTGTTCGTCCGGCGCGGCGAGATTGACCGGGCCGAGCGCGTTGAGCTTGGCCTTGAGCCGCTGCACCTCGCGGGAGAGTTCGCGCACCTTCAGGGTGTCCAAATCCAGCCCCGGCACCAGCGTTGCGGGAGGCTGCTCGGTGAACTCCTGAAGCTGGGCTTCCAACTGCTCGCGCTGCATGCGGAATTCCGCCAGCTTGAGCGAGGTGTCGTGAGCCGCACTGACGGCGGTTTCCAGCGTCTTCTGCTTGGCTTGCAGGGTTTGGGTGAGTTCGTTCTGTTTCTCGGTCTGCTCGCCGTGGCGCACGGTTTCGGAATCCAGTTCCCCCTTGAGCGTGTCCCGCGACTGCAACAGGCCGCCGAAAGAGGCATCAATCGCCTCGATGCGCTCGCGGCTTTGCGTGAGCCGACGGCTACTTTCGGACTGCCCGGATTCCAGCAATTGCAGGCGTTGGCGGGATTCGCCATGCTCCTGACGCAGGCGGACGTGCGTGGCCTCGGCGGTCTTCTGCTGCTCCATCACCTCGGTGAGCGCGACCCGCCGTTGCAGTAAATCCTCCGCTGCGTCCTCCACCCGACGGCTTTGGGACTGAATGCGCTCCTGCTGGGTTTCGGCAGTCGCCTCCAATTCCTGCCGCTCCGTTTCCAACTCTCCGAGCAGCTTGGTGGTGTTTTCGTAACGCGACTCGGCTCCGGAGATTTCCTCCTGAAGCTGCCGCAGGTCGGAGTCGAACTGCTCGGAGGTTTGCCGGGCACGGTTCAGTTCAAGCCGATGATGCTCCAGTTCCTTGGTGTGGCTGAGGACATCGAGTTCCTGTTCGCGCTGCTCCGACTGCACCTGCTCCAGCCCCTCCTGCGTCTGGCCCCACGCCTCGCGCAGTGCTTCCTGCTGGCCCTCCTGCTCAGAAATCCCCTCGGCCAGTTCCGTGGTTTGCTGCTCCAGCGTTTCAATCTCCTGCTGGCGTGCGAGGAAGCCCAGCGAGCCTTCTTGCGACGATCCCGTTTGCACCGTCACCTCGTCCATCCGCACACCGTCCGGCCCCATCCAAATCACGGAGCCGTCCGGCCATTCCTCCTGAAGGTGCGTCCACACGCCGGACTCGTCCATGCGGAAGCGCTGGAAAAAGCGGGAACCCCACGCCTCCAGCAGTTCCCGGAAACTGAGGTGATCGGCCAGCGAGGTTCCCGGTAAGTTCGCGTCCGGAACGCCGGGGAGCCGATCCAACGCCAGAAAACGCAACGAACCAAAACCCTCCTGCTGGCAAAACTCGGTGAGTCCCGGAAGCTGGGCGGACTGCTCCACCACGATCCAGTCCAGCACCTCGGACAGCACAGGCGCGACCTGCTCCAGCCACTCCGGCTCTGTGATCAGATGATCGGCCAGCAAGCCCCGGATGCCCCACTGCTCCCGGAGTTCCGGCTGCTCGCGGAGCCGTTCCATGAACTGCCGGACGCTGTCGCTGAAGTCCTCGTACTGCCCTTGAATCTGCTGAAGCGATTCCAGCCGAGAACGCGCCGCCCCGTGCTGAAAGCGCAGTTTCCGGATGCGCTGGTCCAACTCGTCAATGTCGCTTTCCTGCTGGGAAGAGCGCAGCCCCAACTCTTCAATCCGGGTTTCCAGCGTCGCCCGTCCCGCTTGCAGCGACTCCAGTTGCTGCTGGCTGGCGTGGGTGCGGGATTCCGCCTGACGCACCAGTTCGGCATTGGCCTCGCGCTGCTGCTGCAAACGCTGAAGCCGCTCCCGAAACTGCGTCAGCCGCTCCTCCAGAAAGTTGCGCTGGTTCGTCTGGTTCGTCAGTTCCATGTGGAGTTGGAGCAGTCGCTTCTGCAAGGACTGCAACACGCTGGTTGCTTCCTGCAAGACATCGTTCTGCTCGGCACGAACCCGCTCAATTTCGGTGACTTCGTCGGCCAGTTGGTCGCGCTTTTCGGTCAGCGTTTCAAACTGCCCGGAGGCATCCTGCACTGCGCCGTCCAGCCGAGCCAGCCGCCCCTGCAACTCCTCCAGTTCCTGCTCCTGCCGCCCCTGCTGTTCCTTGGCGTTTTCGATGGTTTGCTGTTCCAGCCGCCGCTGGTTTTCCGCCTCCTGAATCTCGCGTTCTTTCTGGAAGAGCGCTTCGCGCTTGCGGGTGAGTTGGTCGGTGCGCTGGGTTTGCTCCAGACTGAGGCGTTGCAGATCGGCCTCCACCACAGACTTCTCGGTCTGCAAATCCTGCTGACGCTGCTGCGCTTCGGCAACTTTGGCCCCCAGCTTTTCCTCCTGAAGCCCCACCTCGTGCCAGCGCAACACGATCAGGTTCTGCTCGGTTTCCCGGCACTGGGCCTGAAGGTCGAGATAGGTCTGCGCATTCTCAACGTGTTCCCGGAGCCCTTCCTCGCGGTCCTGCAACTCGCCCAGCACATCGTTGACGCGCAGCAGGTTTTGGCCCGTCTCTTCCAGACGACGCTCGGCGGCCTGCCGCTTGGTGCGGAACTTGACGATTCCGGCAGCGTCATCAATGAGGGTGCGGCGATCGGCGGGCTTGGCGCTGACAATCTCCCCAACACGCCCCTGCTCCACAATCGAATAGCCCGTGCCCCCAATGCCCGTGTCCATGAACAACTCCCGGATGTCCATGAGGCGCACCGGAGTCTTGTTGATCATGTACACGCTTTCGCCAGAGCGGTAGAGGCGGCGCGTGACGGCGATTTCGGAATATTCGTTGAGACGGGGCAGGGCGTCCCCGGTGGGATTGGCAAAGGTGAGTGTCACCTCTGCCATGCCGAGCGGCTTTTGAAACGCGGACCCGGAGAAGATGACATCCTCCATCGAACCGCCGCGCAAGTGCTTGGGGCGCTGCTCCCCCAACACCCAGCGGATCGCATCCACCACGTTGCTCTTGCCGCACCCGTTGGGGCCAACGACCACGGTGGTGCCGTGTTCGGTGAAGCCCATCTCCACCGTATGACAAAAGGACTTGAAGCCGGAAACTTTCAGGCTTTTGATCCGCATGACTTCCCTGTCGCTGGACCGTTTGGTTAGGTGTTTAGGCGGTAGCTGTTTAGGCTGTAGGCTGTAGGGGTTTAGGCCGTAGGCGTTTAGGATTTTCGCAGGGAGCGGATCAGGGAGCCAAGCACTTTCTCAGCCTCTACCAACTTCTGCTCAAAAGGAGCCGCCTCTGGCGTTTGCAGATACCCCAAACGCGAGGACAATCCCGTTTGGTAGTGCAGTTCTCTTAGCGAACCAAACGCGATCTCAAGAAAACGGACGTACTCCGCCTGACTTTCTCTCGCACAGCCTTCAACAATGTTCGAGGGCACGGAAACCGCCGCTCTTCTCATTTGAGAAGTCAGCCCATACACTTCGCCCTTGGGGAAGCTTCGGGTGAGGGCATAGGTCAACATCGCCACCTCATCTGCCAGTTCAAATGCCCGGAGTTTCGTATGATCCCGCACAATCCCCTACAGCCTAAACCCCCACAGCCTACAGCCTAAACCCCTACAGCCTAAACCCCTACAGCCTACAGCCTAAACTCCTAAAACGGAATGTCGTCCTTGATGAAATCATCATCGGGGTTGGACCGCTGTGGCGCATTGCTCCCGTAGTCGGCTCTTCCGCCGCCACTGCCACCGCTGGCTCCTCCCTCATTCCTGGGGGCCTGCTGATTCGCAGAGCGTCCCTGTCCCCCGCCGTAGCCGCCGGAGTCGCCATCGGACTGGCGGGATTCGAGAAACTGGATTCCGGTGGCCACGACTTCGGTACGATAGCGTTTCTGCCCCTGCTGGTCCTCCCAGCTTCGAGTTTGCAGACGGCCTTCGATGTACACCGAACGCCCTTTTTTCAGATAGTTCTGAGCCAGATCGGCCAAGCGGTCAAAGGCGACAATGTCGTGCCACTCGGTCTTTTCCTGCCGATTGCCCTGCTTGTCGGTCCAGCGATCCGTGGTCGCCAGCGAGAAATTCGCCACCGCGCTGCCTGCTTGCGTGTAGCGGATTTCCGGATCCTTGCCGAGATTGCCAATCAGCATCACCTTGTTCAAACTTCCCATACGTCCTCTTTCAGTTTCGAGTAAATCGTGCCTTGTTCTAACGCAGTGGCGTCAATAAGGAAAGTGCTTTTTTGATTCGGACCTCAAAAGACTGCTCGCCATTGCCGACCTGCCGCAACACCGGAAGGATTTCGCGCTCGGCGTAGCCCATGTTCTTGAGGGCCGAAAGCACCTCGTCAGTATCCGGTTTTTCGCCGGGCAATTCAAATGCCGCCACGCTCTCCATCGCCACTTCCAGCCCCGGAACGGGATGTTTCTTGAGCTGGTCCCGCATGTCGAGGCAGAGTTTGGCGGCGGTCTTCTTGCCAATGCCCGGAACCTGAGCGAAGCGGTTGGCGTTGCCCTGCTGCACGGAGCTGATCAACTCCTGCGGCGGCATCACCGAAAGCACTCCCAGTGCCATCTTTGGCCCCACCCCGGAGGTCCGGATGAGCAGGTCAAACAAGTGCCGCTCGGCGGTGGAGGCAAAGCCGTAGAGCGAAATCTCGTCCTCCCGGACCTGCGTGTGGACGTGCAGCACCACCTCGTCTCCGGTCTTCAGTCGGGACAGCAACGGCTGCGGGATGTTGGCGGCATAGCCCACGCCGGAGAGGGTTTTCACGACCACCACTCCAGAATCGGCGGACAGCACCTGTCCTTCGAGATACGCGATCATTGTGGACTTGCTCCCTTGGGTTCAGACTCGGATGCGGTAGTTCGGAGCCATGTGCGCGTGCGTGATGGCTACCGCCAGCGCATCGGCCTCGTCTTCCTGCAAGGTTCCTTGGTGGTTGAGGAGGATGCGCACCATGTGCTGCACCTGAGCCTTTTCGGCGCGTCCCACGCCCACAATCGCCTGCTTGATCTGGGTGGGGGAGTATTCGTGAATCGGCACCCCCTGCGCGGCAAACTGCAAGAGCGCCACACCCCGGACGTGTCCCAGCACAATCGCGGTGCGCGGACTGTGCGCAAAAAAGACTTCCTCCACCACCCCACAGTGCGGCTGGTGTTGCTGGATCAGGGCTTGTAGCGTTTCTGCAATTTCCAGCAACCGCTCCGGCAGCGGACGTTTGCGGTCCAGCTTGAGGAAGCCGCTGGCCAGATGGCGGCTGCGGCCTTGGGCGTGTTCGATCACACCCCATCCGGTTTTGCCGCTACCGGGATCCACCCCCAGGATGCGCAGTGCCTCAGCCAAGTTGCGCGATCACGTCTTCGCTGACATCAAAGTTGGAGTGGACGCTTTGCACATCATCATCGTCCTCCAGCATGTCAATCAGCCGGATCACCTGCTCGGCCTTCTTGGGATCGTCAATCTCCACCCGGTTCTGCGGATTCCAGACCATGCCTGCCGAGCGCATGTCCACGTCCTGCTCCTCCAAAAAACTGCGAACCCCCTCGCATTCTTCGGGAGTGGTCAGCACCCGGAATTCTTCCGCATCGTCGGTTTCGATGTCGTCTGCCCCCGCGTCCAGCACGAGTTCGGTGAGCCGATCTTCGTCAATCGCGTCCTTGCCAATGCGGATTTCCCCAATGCGGTCGAACATGTACTGCACGGAATTGGTGGTGCCGAGGTTGCCTCCGTTCTTGGAAAAGGCATGGCGCACCGAGGCGATGGTGCGGTTGCGGTTGTCCGTCATGGCCTCCACGATGACGGCCACGTTGTGGGGTCCGTAGCCTTCGTAGAGGATTTCCTCGAACTGCTCGCCGTCCAGTTCCCCGGAGCCTTTCTTGACGGCCCGTTCGATGTTGTCCTTGGGCATTCCGCTGGAACGCGCATTCGCCATCGCCGCCCGCAGCCGGGGGTTCGCGTCCGGATCACCGCCGCCCATGCGTGCGGCCACCGTGAGCTCCTTGATGAGCTTGGTGAAAATCTTGCCGCGCTTGGCGTCCTGCGCGGACTTGCGGTGCTGAATGTTCTTCCACTTGCTGTGTCCAGCCATGCTTCTCTCTTAGTTGGGTTCGACGATCCGGCCCACCAGATCATAGGCGTGGGCGTCGGTGATTTCAACATGATGAAACGATCCGGGACGTGCGTTGCCTTCGTTGATGTACACCACTCCGTCCACCTCCGGTCCCTGAAATTCGGCGCGTCCTTGCAGGAGCAAATCCGTTTCCTCGCTGTAGCCATCCACCAAAACGCGCACGGGCTGTCCAACGCGACGCTGGTTGTGCTGGAGGCTGATCGCCTGCTGTGCGGCCATGAGCTGCTTGCGGCGCTGGCGCTTGACGGTGTTCGGCACCGGATCGCCCCACTTCGCCGAGCGGATGTTGTCCTCGTGCGAGTAGGTAAACACGCCCACATGCTGAAAATGCCCCTCCTGCACAAACTCCAGTAGTTCTGCAAAATCCGCTTCGGTTTCGGTGGGGAAGCCCACGATGAAGGTCGTGCGCCACGCCACGTCCGGAAGGTAGCTGCGGATGAGCTGCATCCGATCTTCGATTTCCCGGCGCGTGATCTTGCGGTTCATGCGCTTGAGCACGGCATCGCTGACGTGCTGGAAGGGCATGTCGAGGTAGCGGCAAAAGCGCGAATCCGCCGCCATGACTTCCAGCGTCTCCTCCGTGAAGGTGTTCGGGTAGCAGTAGAACATCCGCACCCAAAAATCGCCATCCAAGCCGGAAATCGAGCGCAACAAGGCCGCGAGGTCGGTGGGATCGTCTCGAAAATCCCGCCCGTAAGAGGACGTGTCCTGCGAAATCAGGTTGATCTCCCGGACGCCTTTGGCGACCAAGCCCTGGATTTCGTCGGTGACGGTCTGGACGGTGCGGCTGCTGAAGCCCCCGCGCAAGTACGGGATGTTGCAGAAGGTGCACATGTTGGAGCAGCCCTCGGCGATTTTCACATAGGCAAAATGCCGGGGTGTGCTTTGCAGACGCTCCTGCTGTTCGTAGTGTGTGTAGTGGGGTTTTTTCGAGAGGAACACCTGCGGATGCTGCGGATGCTCATACATCGCGTTGATGAGTTCCGGCATGCGCTCGAAACCATGCGAGCCGAGCAGGCCGTCCAGTTCTGGAATCTCCTGCGAGAGTTCCTCGCGGTAACGCTGGGTGAGGCATCCGGTCGCCACGAGCTTTTCGCAACTTCCGGAGGATTTCTGGTCGCTCAGTTCAAGGATGCGGTTGACCGACTCCTCGCTGGCGGCGGTCAGGAAGCCGCAGGTGTTGACCACGATCACCTCCGCGTCCTGTTCGGACTCCACCAGCTCGTGCCCAGCCTGTGCGAGGTGGGCGAGCATGACCTCGGAATCCACTCGGTTCTTGGAGCAACCGAGGGTTTCCAGATAAACGCGCTTGGAGGCGACGGCTGTCATGGAATGTGAACGGGCACCGTCTTGAACGAGGCTCGTTGCAAAAGGGGTGAGCGCCTGCCGCTTTGGGCAGGCAGGGAGTCATGGTTCCAGAGCTGGACTCCGGAGGTAATCCGTGCTGGCAGAGTTACGACTTGGCTTCAGCGTCCTTGGCCTCAGACTTGACCTCCTCAGCCGGAATGGCCGCTTCGCTGGCCGCTTCTGCGGCGGGTGCCGCCTCTTCAGCAGGTGCTACCTCTTCCGCCGGAGCTTCCGGGGCTGCTTCCACCGGAGTTTCCGCAACCTCTGCCGCCGGAGTTTCCGCAGCCTCTGCCGCCTGCTCGGCCTCCGGTGGCTCGTCCGCCTTCACCTCGGCGCTGACCTGTTCCAGCGTCTTGCTCGACTTCTTGGCAGGCTTCTTCTTTTTCTTGGCGTCCTTGAGGGCGGTGAGCGTGTCATGCTCACTGCCGATGAGTTGGACAATCGCCATGTCCGACGCATCCCCGGCCCGCGTGGTGGCGAGCTTGATGATGCGGCAGTAGCCGCCCGGACGGTCGGCGTAGCGCTCGGCCAAATCGTCAAACAGATTCGCCATCGCCCGCTTCGATTTCACAAAGCGCAGGGCCATGCGGCGGGCATGCAAATCCCCGCGCTTGGCAAAGGTGATCATTTTCTCCAACGGGCGGCGCACTTCCTTGGCACGGGCCAAGGTGGTCGTGACCTGTCCTTCTTCAAGGATGGAGGTCACCATGTTGCGCATCATCGCCTTGCGGTGTGCGGTGGTGACGCCGAGTCGCCGTCCTGCCTTCAGGTGTCGCATTGAGTTCGCTCAGAGCTTCTTGTTCTTCTCGAAGGGATTGTTTGCCGCGTCAAACCCCTCCAGTTCCATGCCGAGCGAAAGCCCCATCGCAACGAGAATCTCTTTGATCTCGTTGAGGGATTTCCGCCCGAAGTTCTTGGTCTTGAGCATTTCCTGCTCGGTCTTTTGGACCAAATCGCCGATGGTCTCGATCTTTGCGTTCTGGAGGCAGTTGATCGAGCGCACCGACAGTTCCAGTTCGCTCACACTTCGCCAGAGGTTTTCGTTGAGGTCGAGGATTTGTGTCTCTTCCTCCGTTTCCTCCTCCGGGCTGTTTTCGTCAAAATTGATGAAGACTTCCGTGTGTTCCTTCAGGATCTTGGCGGCATAGGCCAGACTGTCCTGCGGGCGCACCGAACCGTTGGTCCACAACTCCATCACCAGCCGGTCGTAGTCCGTGCGCTGCTCGACCATCGCGTTCTCCACCTCATACTTGACGCGGCGGATCGGGGAGTGGTTGGCATCCAGGTAAATCGTCCCCACCGGAAGGTCTTCCTTCTGGTTCTCCTCGGAGGTGACGTAGCCCTTGTTGAAGCGCGTGTAGATCGTCATGCTGATCGTCGCGTTCTCCTCCAGCGTGGCGATTTTCGTTTCCGGGTTGAGGATGCGGGCCTTCTCAAAGGTTCCAATGTCCGCCCCGGTCAGCACACACGGCCCCTCGCCGATGAGTTCCATTTCCACGATCTCGTCAGAGAACTGCTCGATCTGCAACTCCTTGATGCTGAGGAGGATTTCGATGACATCCTCGAACACGCCCGGAATGTTGCCAAACTCGTGGGAAACCCCCTCGACCTGCACGGCAAACACAGTGGCCCCCCGGATGGAGGAGAGCATGATGCGCCGGAGCGAGTGCCCGATGGTGGTGCCGAAGCCCGGCTCCAGCGGCTCCAGAAAAAACTTGCCGTAGCTCTCGTTCAGCGTCTCCCGCTCAAACTTCATCCGCTTGGGTTGCGCAATCTCCGTCCAGTTTTTCGAGATGATGCGGCCGTCTGTGTTGACGGGCTCGGTGGGTTCCAAAATCGCTTCGCTTGCCTCGGACATGCTGTTCCCTTAACTGCGGTTATTAAATGCGGCGCTGCTTCGGAGGGCGGCAGCCGTTGTGGGCGATCGGAGTGACATCGCTGATCGCCGTGATCCTCAGATTCTCGGCACTCCCGATGGCCCTGAGCGCGGATTCTCGGCCCACTCCGGGGCCTTTCACAAACACCTCGACACTCTTCATCCCCATCTCACTGGCCTTGCGCAACGCCACCTCGGTGGTCACCTTCGCGGCAAAGGGGGTGCTTTTGCGTGAGCCTTTGAACCCGCTCGCCCCGGTCGTGGACCACGCCACGACATTGCCCTGCACGTCAGTCACAGTGATGATGGTGTTGTTGAAGGTCGCCTTGATGTAAATGCGTCCTTGCTCAACAACTCGTTTTTCCTTCTTCTTCTTTGCTACGGCCATGTGGTGTTCAGTTCGTTCTTCTGATTACTTCTTCTTGGAGGCGACCGCCAGACGACGCGGGCCTTTGCGGGTGCGGGCGTTGGTCTTGGTGCGCTGTCCTCGAACCGGCAAGCCCCGCCGATGCCGCAGCCCCCGATAATTGCCCAAGTCCATCAGCCGCTTGATGTTGAGGTTGATTTCGCGGCGCAAATCCCCTTCGACCATGTAGTCGCTCTCGATCACCCCCCGGATTTGGCTGATCTGCTCATCCGAAAGGTTCTTGGCCCGCAAGTCCGGGTCAATCCCAGTCTTCTCGACGATCTTGGTGGCACTGGTGCGGCCAATTCCGTAGATGTAGGTCAGCGCGATTTCGATGCGCTTGTTGTTCGGGAGGTCAACTCCTGAAATTCGTGCCATGCGTCCTATCCCTGCCGTTGCTTGTGCTTCGGGTTTTCACAGATGACGCGCAGAACCCCGTGACGACGGATGATCCTGCACTTCTCACACATTTTCTTGATCGATGAGCGTACTTTCATCGGGTCTCCTTAAAGCCTCAGTGCACTGGTGCCGCCGTAGTTCCGGCGTTTGGTCTTCTTCATGAAGCCGTCGTAGTTCTGGTTGAGCAGGTGCGCCTCGATCTGGTTGACCAAGTCCAGGCCCACGCCCACCACGATCAGCAAAGCCGTGCCGCCAAAGCTGAAGGGCACGTTGAATACCACAAAAAGAATGCTCGGCAGGATACAAACCGCCGAGAGGTAAACCGCCCCGCCGAAGGTCAGCCGCGTGAGGACGAGGTTGACGTACTCCGCCGTTTTCTTGCCGGGCCGGATGCCGGGGATGTACCCACCGTGGCGCTTCATCTCCTCGGCAATCTTCACCGGGTTGAACTGAATCGCGGTGTAGAAGAAGCAGAAGAAGAAGATCATGATGATGAACAGCACCGAATAGAGCAACTTGCCCGGAAGCAACTGCCCACTCACCGACTGCACCCACGGAATGGCGATGAAGCCCGTGATCGTCGCGGGAAACGCCAGAATGGACGACGCGAAAATCGGCGGGATCACCCCGGAGGAGTTGATCTTGAGCGGTAGGTGCGAGGACTGGCCGCCGTACATGCGATTGCCCTGCATCCGCTTGGCGTACTGGACCGGAATCTTGCGGTATGCGGTTTCCATGTAGATGACCGCAAAAATCACAACCACCATCAGCACCGCAACGATTCCCAGCACCAGCGGCGCGAGTTGATCGGTCTGCACCAGCTGGATGGAGTTGATGATCGCGCCCGGAATGTCCACGACAATCCCGGCGAAGATCAGCAGCGAGATGCCGTTGCCGATGCCGCGCTCGTTGATCTGCTCGCCCACCCACATCAGGAAGGCGGTGCCTGCCGTCAGCGTGATCACGGTCAGCGCCCGGAAGCCCCAAGGACTCATCGTGGAAATCACCACGGGGGAGCCGTCCGGAGCCGCCATGCTCTCCAAGCCAACGGAGATGGCGAAGCCCTGCACCAGGCTGAGGACGATCGTGCCGTAGCGCGTGTAAGCGGTGATCTTGCGGCGCCCTGCGTCTCCTTCCTTCGACAGCCGCTCCAAGTACGGAAAGACGACCGTGAGGAGTTGCATGATGATGGACGCGCTGATGTAGGGCATCACCCCTAGCGCGAACACGGTCAGACGCGCCAACGCCCCGCCCGTGAACATGTCGAAGAAGCGCAAAATCGAACCCTGCTGCGCCTCAAAGAAGGCGGTCAGCGCCGAACCGTCAATGCCGGGAGTGGGGATATGTGCGCCGATCCGGAACACGAAGAGCATGAAGAGCGTGAAGATGATCCGCTCTCGCAGTTCCTCAATCCGGAAGATGTTTTGGATCGTTGCCCACATGCTTTGGCTTACTTGGCGGTGACGACTTCACCACCCGCTTGTTGGACCAAAGTCACGGCCTGCGCACTGGCGACATCAACCGTGATCTTCAGCTTCTTGGTGAGTTCTCCCTTGGCCAGCAACTTGACCTTCCGCTTTTCGTTGCGGATGAATCCCAACTCGCAGAGTTCCGTTTTGGTGAGGGTCGCGTCTGCGCCCACCTTGTCGCTTTTCTCCAAGCGGCCCACGTTGACCAGTTGGAACACCTCGCGGTTGCGGCTGGTGAACCCAAACTTCGGAAGCCGCCGATTGAGCGGGGTTTGCCCGCCCTCGAAGCCGCGTTTGGTCTTGGAGCCTGACCGCGCTCGGGCACCTTTGTGTCCGCGCCCGCAGGTTTTGCCCTTTCCACTTCCCGGACCCCGTCCGACACGCTTGCGTTTGGAGTTGTTCGACTTGGGCAGTTCGTGCAAAAACATAGTCTTTTTTAGATCTCTTCAATTTTCACAAGGTGCATCACCTTGCGGAGCAGCCCCCGGATTTCCGGGGTGTTCGGGAGTTCAACCGCATGGTTGATCCTCCGCAACCCCAAGCCCTTGAGGCACTCGCGCTGGTTCTGCCGATGCCCAATCTGGCTCCGGATTTGTGTCACTCGAATTCTGTTCATCGCTTCAGGCCTGCTTGAGGTACTCAACGGTCTTGCCGCGCATGCGGGCGACCTGATCCATGCTGCGCAGCGAGCGGAGTCCCTTGATCGTGGAGCGCACGAGGTTGTGCGGATTCCGCGAACCGAGGCACTTGACCGAAATGTCCGTGACCCCGACCGCTTCCATGACGGCGCGAACCGAGCCTGCGGCAATGATTCCGTGACCCTGGCTGGCGGGCTTCATCAGCACCTTGCCTGCGCCAAACTTGCAGGTGACTTCGTGCGGGATGGAAGTGCCTTCCAGAGGAATCGTCACCAGCTCGCGGCTGGCCTGTGCTATCGCCTTGCGGATCGCCTCGGTCACTTCCCCGGCTTTGCCCAGCCCGAGTCCGAGCCGGCCATTGCCGTCGCCCACCACCACCAGCGCACTGAAGCTGAAGCGGCGTCCGCCCTTGACCACCTTGGCCACGCGGTTGACCTGAATCACCCGCTCGACCAGTTCGTTCTTCTCGCCCTTCTCTGCGTTTTTCTCTGCGTTTTTCTCTGCCACCGTTTTCCTATGTCCGATGCAATCAGAACTTCAATCCGCCTTCGCGGGCGCCTTCCGCCAACGATTTCACGCGACCGTGGTACAAGTACCCGCCCCGGTCAAAGACCACTTCGCTGATCGCCTGCTCTTGCAGTTTCTGCGCGACGGCCTTGCCCACCTCGTAAGCGGCGTCCTTGCTTCCGGCGCTCACCTTCAGCAACTCCTTGATTTGCAGGGTGTTCGCCGCCGCCAAGGTGTGGCCTGCGTCGTCATCCACTGCGGAAACATAAATGTGACGACTGGACCGGAACACCGTCAGCCGGGGGCGCAGCGTTGTGCCCATAAGCTTCTTGCGGATGCGCCGATGTCGTACCTTCCGCGCCTCTGCGCGGCTCAATGCTTTAGCCATAGTGCTTACTTCTTCCCGCTCTTGCCAGCCTTGCGGCGGATGCGTTCGCCCTCAAAGAGAATGCCCTTGCCCTTGTAAGGCTCCGGTGGGCGGAATTTGCGAATCTCGGCGGAAACCTGTCCGATCAATTGTTTGTCAATGCTCTCCAGCGTGATCTTCGTGTTGGCGGCAACGCTTGCCGTGACCCCCTCCGGCAAGGAGTAGTTCACCGGATGGGAGAACCCAAGGCTCATCTCCAGCACGTTCTTGTTGACCGCTGCGCGATATCCCACGCCCACCAGATTCAGTTGCTTCTGGTAGCCGTTGGTGACACCTTCCAGCATGTTCCGGATGAGTGCATGGGTGGTTCCCAGCATCGGCACCTTGCGCTGGGCGGTGCCTGCGGCCTTGACCTGGATCGCCGCGCCGTCCACTTCAAGATCCACGTGTTCGTGGACGCTCATCTGCAATTCCCCTTTTGGGCCTTTCACCGAGAGCTGGCGGTCCTGATAGTTGACCGTGATTCCGCTGGCGATGGCGATGGGGCGCTTAGCAATTCGTGACATCAGTTCCCTCTCTTACCAAACCCTGCACAGCAACTCGCCACCAACCCCTTCGGAGCGGCACTGCCGATCGGCCATCACCCCCTTGGAGGTGGACACGATGGCGATGCCCTGCCCGTTGACAACGGGGCGGAGGTCTCCGGCCTTGGTGTACTGCCGCAGTCCCGGCTTGCTGATCCGCACGATCTCGCGGATCACCGGCTCGCCCTGCCAGTAGCGCAGTTGAATCTTGAGGGTGCGGAACACTCCGTCTTCCTCCACCTGGACTCCATCCACGAAGCCCTCGTCCTGAAGCACCTGCGCGATGCTCGCCTTCATCTTGCTCGAAGGCATGGCCACCTCGGACTTCCTCCGCAGGTTGGCATTGCGGATGCGCGTGAGCATATCCGCGATTGGGTCGGTCATCATGAGCTGCTGTCTCGCTAGTCGGGTTGTCTTACCAGCTGGCCTTCGTCACTCCCGGCAACAAGCCGGACGAGGCCTTGAGCCGGAAGCAGATTCGGCACATGCCGAACTTGCGCAGATACGCCCGGGGTCGTCCGCAGTAGTTGCATCGGTTGTAGCCCCGCACTTTGAACTTGGGCTTACGTTTGCACTTCGCAATTAACGCTGTTTTGGCCATGCTGTCAATTTCGGAAAGGGAATCCAAGCCCCTGAATTAGTTCACGGGCTTCTTCGTCAGTGTTCGCAGTCGTGGTGATGGCGATGTTCAGCCCCCGCACCTTGTCAATCTGGTCAAAATCAATCTCCGGGAAGATCAGTTGCTCCCGGATGCCCAAGGAGTAGTTGCCGCGCCCGTCAAAAGCTCTCGGCGAGACGCCCCGGAAGTCCCGGATACGCGGCATCGCCACATACAGGAGCTTGTCGAGGAAGTTCCACATGCGCTGCTGGCGCAATGTGACCATACAGCCGATGGGCATGCCCTCGCGCAGCTTGAAGCCGGCAATGGACTTCTTGGCGCGGGTCACGACCGGACGCTGTCCGGCAATTGCGGCAAGCTGTTCTGTCGCGGCATCCACCACTTTCGGGTTCTGCACCGCTTCGCCGAGTCCAATGCTGACCGTCACCTTGACGATCTTCGGAATCTGGTGCAGGTTCTTGTACTCGAACTTCTCCTTGAGCCGCGGAACAACCTTGGAGCCGTAGGTTTCAAGCAAATGGCTTTGTGTCATATTATCCCAAAACCTCTGAAGTCTTCACACACACCCGCTGACGTACACCTTCCTCGGTGCGCTGCAAGCGGACGCGCACCCCGCGTCCGAGTGTGGGGTTGTAAAGCTGGATGTTGGAGTAGTGGATCGGCGCCTCCAGTCGAGTGATCCCCCCCTGCTGGTTCTGCGGGTTGGGCTTGACGTGTTTTGTCACCATGTTCAGACCTTCCACCACCACACGCTCCTGCTTCCAGTTGATCGAAAGCACCTTGCCCGTGTTCCCCTTTTCCTTCCCGGAGATCACGATCACGGTGTCGCCTCGTTTGATGATAGGAATTCGGCGCTTGCGGGGCGTCTTCTTCTTTGGCCCCACGACCTTTTTCTTCGATGCCATGATTTTCTGCTACAGCACTTCGGGAGCCAGCGAGAGGATCCGCATGAACTTCCCGGCGCGCAACTCGCGGGCGACCGGGCCGAAAATGCGGGTGCCCACAGGCTCACGCTTGTTGTCAATGATAACGGCGGCGTTGCGGTCAAACTTGATGTGGGTGCCGTCACTGCGCCGGAACTCCTTGCGGGTGCGGACCACCACGGCCTTGACAACATCTCCGGACTTCACCTTGCCGTTGGGCAGGGAGGCTTTCACCGAGGCGACAATGATGTCTCCCACGCGGGCATAACGCCTGCGGGAGCCACCCAGCACCTTGATGCACATCAGCCGCTTGGCACCGGAGTTGTCCGCCGATTCAAGTACGGTTTGGGTTTGGATCATCTCACTCTCCTGCGGCGGGGTACAGTACGCGATGCCGCTTGCGACGGCTCAGGGGCCGGCACTCCACGATTTCCACCGTGTCGCCAATCTTGAACGTCTCGCGCTCATCGTGCGCCATGAATTTCTTGGAGCGCTTGATCGTCTTCTTGTAGAGCGGGTGTGTCACGCGGGTTTCCACCTGCACCACCACCGACTTCTGCATCTTGTCGCTGACGACCACCCCCTTCAGGGATTTTCGGTTATTCATGTCCGTCTCTCTCAGCCAGCGTTCTGTTCAGCAGCTTCGCGCTGTTTTTCCGTAATCAGGGTGTTGATGCGCGCAATCTCCTTGCGGGCCTTGCGGATCTGGGTGACATCCCCCAACTGCTTGATCACATTGCTGAAGCGGAGCCGCATGTGCTCCTCCTTGAGTTCGTTGCGCCGACTGGCCAACTCCTCGATGGGCAACGCCCGGAGTTCCTTCACTTTCATACCACCGCCGCTCGCTTAATGATCCGTGCCTTGACGGGCAGCTTGTAGGCTGCCAGCCGCAGGGCTTCCGTTGCAATCTCCTCGGAGACCCCGTCAATTTCATAGAGAACCCGTCCGGGGCGCACCACGGCCACCCACGAATCCACCGCGCCCTTGCCTTTTCCCATCCGCACCTCGGCGGGCTTGCTCGTGATCGGCTTGTCCGGGAAAATGCGGATCCACGTCTTTCCGCCACGCTTGAGTGTGCGGGTGATCACCCGCCGCGCCGCCTCAATCTGGCGGTTGCTCACGTAGCCGCGATCCGTGGCTTGCAGGGCCACCGACCCGAAGCTCACCGTGTTTCCGGTCATCGCGCTCCGCTTCATGCGGTCGCGCATCTTCTTGCGGTACTTGGTCCGCTTGGGCATCAACATGCTGACTAATCCTTTCTGCGAGAGCGACGGGAGCGGGAACGCTCAAAGTTCTCCCCCCGGTACACCCAAACCTTGACGCCGATCACCCCGTAAGTGGTGTGGGCTTCGGCAACCCCGTAATCAATGTCCGCCTTGAACGTGTGGAGCCGGACCTGACCCTCGCGAACCCATTCGGAACGGCTGATCTCCGCACCGTTGAGGCGTCCGCCGACCATGATCTTGCAACCGGCGATATTCATGCGCATAGCCGAGGCCATCGCCCGCTTGATCGCACGGCGGTAAGCGATGCGGCGCTCCAACTGATTGGCGATGTTCTCCGCGATCAGCGTTGCGTCAATCTCCGGACGCTTGATCTCACGGATGTTCACGATCACCTCATCGCGCATCTTGCCGCTCAACTCGTTGCGCAGCCGCTCAACCTCATCGCCCTTGCGCCCGATGATGATCCCCGGACGGGCGGTGTAGATGTTGACCTTCATCTTCTTGGGGGTGCGCTCCACTTCGATCCGCGAGATGGCGGCGTGGCGCAGGCGTCCCTTGATGAAGCCCTGGATGTCCAGATCCTGCTTGAGTTGTTCTGCGTAGTCCTTCTCCGCGAACCACTTCGAGTTCCACGTCTTGGAGATGCCTAGTCGCAGCCCAATCGGATTGACTTTCTGACCCACTCGTTTCCTATCGTTTCATGCGGTTCAATCGCCAACCTCCACCGTGATGTGGCTGGTCCGTTTCCTGATCGCTCCGGCCCGGCCCATCGCGCGGGGGCGGAAGCGTTTCATCGTGGCACCTTCGTTGACGAAGGCCGCCGTGACTCGGTAGTTGTCCACGTCTGCGGACTCGTCCTTGTACGCGGCGTTGGCGACGGCGGACTTGAGCACCTTCAGCACCAACTTGGCGGACTTGTTCGGACTGTGAGTGAGATACGCAATGGCTCGGGGTACGCGCTCACCCCGGATCAAATCCACGGCCAGCCGCGCCTTCCGCGCACTGATCCTCACTCGTTTTGCTGTGGCCTGTGCCGTCATGATTACCTTGATCGCTTATCCGACTTGCCCTCGTGCCCACGGTAGGTGCGGGTGGGCGAGAATTCGCCCAGCTTGTAGCCGACCATCTCTTCCGTGATGTAGAGGGGGATGAACTGTTTGCCGTTGTGGACGGCGATGTTGAGTCCCACAAACTCCGGGAGGATCACCGAGCGGCGCGACCAGGTTTTGATGAGCTTGCGGTCGCTCGCAGCCTTGGCGGCCTCGACTTTCTTGACGAGGTGGTCGTCAACGAACGGCCCTTTCTTAACGGATCTCGGCACTACTTCCTCCTCCGGACGATGTACTTGTCAGTGTCGCGGCGTTTGCGTGTCTTGTAACCTTTGGTGGGCTTGCCCCACGGAGTGACCGGGTGCCGGCCTCCAGAGGTCTTGCCCTCGCCGCCGCCATGTGGGTGGTCCACCGGGTTCATGGCCACGCCCCGCACCGTGGGTCGGCGTCCAAGCCAGCGGTTGCGGCCTGCCTTGCCCAAGTTGATGTTCATGTTTTCCGGATTGCTCACGGCTCCAACGGTGGCCATGCACTCAATGCGGATCTTACGGATTTCTCCGGAGCGCAAGCGAATCTGCGCGTATTTCTCATCCTTTGCGACCAACTGGGCCACGCCCCCGGCACTGCGGATGAGCTGTCCGCCCTTGCCGGGCTTCATCTCGATGTTGTGCAGATTCGTTCCCAAAGGGATCGCACGAAGCGGCAACGCATTTCCAGGCTTGATGTCCACCTGCTCCCCGGCAACCACGGTGTCGCCCACGTTCAAACCTTGCGGTGCGATGATGTAACGCTTCTCGCCGTCGGCGTAGTGCAGCAAGCTGATGCGGGCCGTGCGGTTTGGGTCGTACTCGATGGTGGCCACCTTGGCAGGCACGTCAAACTTGTTGCGCTTGAAGTCAATCAAGCGGTAGCGCCGCTTGTGGCCTCCGCCACGGTGGCGCACGGTGATCCGCCCCAGATTGTTCCGGCCCCCGGTTTTCTTGAGTGGCCGCAACAGGCTCTTCTCCGGCTTGTCGGTGGTGATCTCCGAAAAGTCGAAGCCGCTCATGTTGCGGCGTCCCGGTGAGGTGGGCTTGTAAAGCTTAATTCCCATAGTTGAATCGCAAAACTTCGGCTTAGGCGCCTTCGTAGTACTCGATCGTCTGCCCTTCCTTGAGGGTCACGATCGCCTTTTTCCAGTCCGGACGCCGGCCAGCGAACCGTCCCATGCGCTTCTTCTTGCCGCGCACGTTCATGGTCCGGACCTTCAGCACGTCCACCTTGAACGCGGTCTGCACGGCCTGCCGGATTTGGTACTTGTTGGAATCGGGATGCACCTTGAAAACAAAGTGGTTCCCCTCCTCCTTAATCATCAGGGACTTCTCCGTCAGGTGCGGCCCCTTCAGCACGTCGAATGTGTTCATCAGTTCAGCCTCTGGGTGAAGTCGTCCAACCCGCCCTTGACAAAGATCACGTTCGGGAACCGCATCAGTTCGTAAGTGTTCACGTTGCGGCCCGTCATCACATGCACGTCCGGAAGGTTCCGGGAGGCCCGCTCCAGATTTTCGGAAATCGTGTCGGTCACGATCAGCACCTTGCCCTCGACCAACTGCCCAAGCAGTTTCCGGAGGTTCTTGGTCTTGTGGTCGGCCAGTTCCAGCGAGTCCAAAACCTGAACATAGCCCTGCCGGACCTTCTCGGCAAAGAGGGAGCACAAGGCGAGCTTGCGGACCTTCTTGTTCAGCTTGGTGGAGTAGTCGCGGGGCTTGGGACCGAAGGTGACGCCGCCGTGTCGGCGGATCGGGGATTTCGCGCTGCCCGCACGGGCGTTGCCGGTTCCCTTCTGGCGGTAGAGCTTGCGGGTGCTGTAGGAAACCTCCGCCCGTGTTTTGGTGGAGTGGCTTCCCTGGCGCTTGCCTGCAAGGTAGTGGACCACTGCCTCCTTCACCACCTGCGGGTGATAGGACGTCTCCAGAATCTGGTCCGCAATCTCCAGTTCGCCGACGGCCTGCTTTGCGGTGTCAATGGTTTGCAATTTTGCCATGATCCGTGTCCTTGCCGTCAGTCTTCCTGTTTGATCGCGATGTCCACCCCCGCAGAGACATCGAGCCGCATGAGGGCGTCCATGGTCTGGGGAGTGGCGTCCTTGATGTAGAGCAGCCGCTTGTGAGTCCGGGTCTCGAACTGCTCCCGCGACTTCTTGTCAACGTGCGGGGAACGCAGCACGGTGTAACGGCTGATGCGCGTTGGCAAGGGGATAGGCCCCACAATGTCTGCCCCCGTGCGCCGCACCGTGTGCACGATCTCCCCGACCGTCTGGTCGAGAAGCTTGTCGTCGTAGGCCTTGAACCGGACCTTGATCTTCTGCTCCATAAATCAGAACTCGTCGCGAATCACTTGATCACTTCCGTCACCACGCCGGAGCCGATCGTCCGGCCTCCTTCGCGGATGGCGAAGCGCACTTCTTTCTCAAGCGCAATCGGGGTGATTAGTTCCACCGTCATTTCCACATTGTCCCCCGGCATCACCATCTCCACGTTCTCCGGAAGGTGGACCACCCCGGTCACATCCGTGGTGCGAAAGTAGAACTGCGGGCGGTAGTTGGTGAAGAACGGTGTGTGGCGTCCCCCCTCTTCCTTGGTGAGGACGTACACCTGCGATTTGAAATCGGTGTGCGGGGTGATCGAACCCGGCTTGCAGATGACCTGCCCGCGCTCAAGCTCCTCACGCTTCAGTCCGCGCAACAGCAAACCAACGTTGTCGCCGGCCTGCCCCTGATCGAGGGTCTTGCGGAACATCTCCACCCCCGTGACTGTGGTCTTTTGGGTGTCGCGGATGCCGACGATCTCGATCTCTTCGCCCGTGTTGACAATGCCGCGCTCAATGCGCCCCGTGGCAACCGTGCCGCGTCCGGAAATCGTGAAGACATCTTCAACGGACATCAGCAACGGCTTGTCCAAGTCGCGCGTCGGCTCCGGCACGTGAGCATCAACGGCGTCCATCAGCTCAACAATCGGCTTGTACACGTCATCGCTCGGTTCGGTGGAGCCGGACTCCACAGCAGCCAGAGCGGAACCCTTGATGATCGGGATGTCGTCACCGGGGAAGTCGTAGGAGCCCAGCAGTTCGCGCACTTCCATCTCGACCAGTTCGAGCAGTTCCTCATCGTCCACCTGGTCCACCTTGTTCATGAAGACCACCAAGTGCGGGACGTTGACCTGACGCGCCAGCAGGATGTGCTCGCGAGTCTGAGGCATGGGGCCGTCGGCAGCCGAAACCACCAGAATGCCGCCGTCCATCTGGGCTGCGCCCGTGATCATGTTCTTCACATAGTCGGCGTGTCCGGGGCAGTCAACGTGAGCGTAGTGCCGACTGTCGGTCTGGTACTCGATGTGCGCCGTGGCGATGGTGATCCCCCGTTCCTTTTCTTCCGGGGCTGCATCGATCTGTTCGTAGTCCATTGCCTGCGCCTGTCCTTTCATCGCAAGCACCTTGGTGATCGCGGCGGTCAGCGTCGTCTTGCCGTGGTCCACGTGTCCAATCGTGCCCACGTTCACATGCGGTTTGGACCGCTCGAACTTCTCTCGTGCCATTGGGTTCTCCTGTCTTGCTGAGGTTCACTCACTTGAGTGGGGCTGCCATGCAGCCGTTCTTGTTTAAGTCCTAAGCTTCGGCGGCAACCGGCTCGGATTCCTGCGCACTCTGCTCCGTCGGTTGCTGAACCGGCGTGTAGCTGCTGAAGTGCATCGTGTAAGAGGCTCTGCCCTGCGTCATGGAACGCAGTCCCGTGGCGTAGCCAAACATTTCCGCAAGGGGTGCGTCTGCGGTCACAACCTGCGCCCCAGAGCGTTCTTCCATGCCCCGTACCCGCCCCCGGCGTCCGTTGAGGTCGCCGATGACATCGCCGAGAAATTCCGGCGGCAGCACCACCTCCACCTTCATCGAAGGCTCCAGAAGCGTCGGGAGGGCGGCATTCATGGCATTGCGAACTGCGCTGACCGCGGCAATGCCGAACGCGGTTTCACTCGCGGTTTCTTCCTGATACTCCGCCGCTTCCAAGCGGGCCTTGACCCCAAGCACGGGATAGCCTGCGAGGACTCCGCTGCTCAGGGCGTTCTTGATGCTCTGCTCGACTGTTGCGTCATACCCCTTGGGAAGCCTCGCAACCGCATTCTCGAACACCACCCCCTTGCCCGTTTCCACAGGCTCCACGGCGATCTGGCACTGCGCAAACTGCGGCTTGCCCTCAAGCGTCCGGTCGAACTTTCCGGCTTCGGAAGCTTGCTGAGCAATCGTTTCGCGGTAGGCGACGCGCGGCTTGCCCGCCTTGCAGGCCACCCGGAACTCGCGTTGCAGGCGGTCCACGATCACCTCAAGGTGCAACTCGCCCATGCCGGAAATGAGCATCTGCCCCGTCTCTCCGTCCACATGGTTGCGGAAGGACGGGTCTTCCTGACCCAAGCGGTTCAGCGCCTGTTGCAGCTTGTCCTGATCCGCCTTGGTCTTGGGTTCGAGCGCGAGATCCATGACCGGTTCCGGAAACTGGGTGGTCTCCAAAACCAAGGGCTGATCCTTGGTGCAGAGCGTGTCTCCTGTGATCAGATTGGCCCCCACGAGGGCACCGATGTCCCCAGCTTCCAGCACCGTCAGATCTTCGCGCTTATTCGCGTGCATCCGGACAATCTGCCCGATGCGCTCCATCTTCCCCTTGCGAGGATTGTAAACCGCCTTTCCGCTTTCAAGCCGCCCGGAGTACACCCGGACGAAGGAAAGCTGCCCGGCAAACGGATCGGTGGCGACCTTGAAGGCCAGCGCACAAAGCGGCTCGTCCGAGGTGGGCTTGCGCTCCACCGTTTTTTTCGTGTGCGGATGCTCCCCCTTCACCGGAGGCAAATCCACCGGGGAGGGCAGGTAGTGAATCACGCCGTCCAGCAGCGGCTGCACCCCCTTGTTCTTGAAGGCGCTGCCACAAAAAACGGGAACGATCTCGTTGGTCAGCGTCGCCTTGCGGATCGCCGCCTTGATTTCGTCAACACTCGGCTCGGTCTCGTCCAGCAGCTTCTCCAGCAAGACATCGTCGTACAGGGAAAGCCGCTCAAGCATCTTGGCGCGGCGTTCCTTGGCGTCCTCCGCCAATTCCTTGCTCAACGGCACCGTCTCAAAGGTCTCGCCCGTCTCGTCATTTCCGTAGCGGTAGGCGCACAGTTCCACCAGATCCACCATGCCCTCAAACTGATCCTCGGCTCCCAGCGGGATTTGCACCGGAATCGGGACGGCGTTCAGGCGATCCTCAATGGATTTTGCGGCCTTGTCAAAATCGGCACCCATCCGATCCATCTTGTTCACAAAGGCGATGGTCGGCACTTGGTACCGTCGGGCCTGCCGCCAAACCGTCTCGGTCTGGGGCTGCACTCCTGCGACTCCGCAAAGCACCAAAACCGCACCGTCCAGCACCCGCAGCGAACGCTCGACCTCCACCGTGAAGTCCACATGTCCGGGGGTGTCAATGATGTTCAGGGTGTAGTCGCGCTCCTCGATTTTCCAAGGGCAGGTCGTAGCCGCCGAGGTGATCGTGATGCCGCGCTCCTGCTCCTGCTCCATCCAGTCCATCGTGGCCGCGCCGTCATTGACCTCCCCGATTTTGTAGATGCGCTTCGTGTAGTACAGAACGCGCTCGGTCGTGGTGGTCTTGCCGGCATCAATGTGGGCCATGATGCCAATGTTCCTGCGCTGTTCGAGGGCTGGTTTCACGACAGAGATGCTCAGAAGCGGACAGTGGGGTTCATGAACACAGGATCACCAGCGGTAATGTGCAAACGCCTTGTTGGCCTCTGCCATCTTAAAGGTGTCCTCGCGCTTCTTGACGGAGGAACCCCGGCTGTTGAACGCATCCATCAGTTCGTCGGCAAGCTTGGCTCGCATCGAACGGCCGCTGCGGGCGTTGGCGTATTGGATTAGCCAGCGGATGGCCAAGGACTGGCTGCGCAAGGTGCGCACTTCCATCGGAACCTGATAGGTCGAGCCACCCACGCGGCGGGAGCGGACTTCCACCGCAGGCTTGACGTTCTCGATGGCCGCATGGAACACCTCCAGCGGTGCGGCTTCTTCCTCGCGCTGCGAGATGATGTCCAGCGCCCCGTAGAGGATTTTCTCGGCTACGCCCTTCTTGCCGTTGCGCATCAGGCAGTTGATGAACTTGCTCACCAACACGTCGTTGTGCTTGGGGTCCGGGAGAATTTTGCGTTGCTCCGCCTTGCGTCGTCTTGACATAGGATTCTACTGATTCTTCTTGGCGCCGTACTTGGAGCGAGCCTTCATGCGACCCTTCACCCCCACCGTGTCAAGCGCGCCCCGGATGATGTGGTAGCGGCACCCCGGAAGGTCCTTCACGCGACCGCCCCGGATCAGGACCACCGAGTGTTCCTGAAGGTTGTGCCCGACTCCCGGAATGTAGCTGATGACCTCGATGCCGTTCGTGAGTCGCACCTTGGCGACCTTGCGCAGGGCAGAGTTCGGCTTTTTCGGGGTGGAAGTGTACACGCGCACACAGACACCGCGCTTCTGCGGGCAAGCCTGCAACGCCGGGGTGTCCTTCTTGACGGTCTTGTGCTTGCGTCCTTTGCGGACGAGCTGATTCAGGGTCGGCATAATACGGTGAAACGCTGCTCGAAAATGGTCCTGCCTTCAATTAGGCAAACAGTAAATCTAACACCCTGATACAAATTCGTCAACAGAAAAACGGCCTTGCCCCTCAAACAACAATGTTCACCAGCCGATTCGGCACCACGATCACCTTGCGGACGCTTTGCCCGGAGAGATGCGGCTGGATTTTTTCGGAGGCCAGCGCCAGCCGCTCGACCTCCGTGCGCTCCAGCCCCGCAGGCACCTCAAGGCGGTCCCGGAGCTTGCCGTTGACCTGCACCACGAGGGTGACGAGATCATCTGCCGCCAGCGTCTCGTCATGCTCCGGCCACGGCTGGAGGTGGACACTGCCCGTGTCCGGACAGCGGCGTTGCCACAGTTCTTCCGCGATGTGCGGGGCCAGCGGCGCAAGCAGCAGCAGCAAGGCCCGGACGGCCTCTTCCTGAAGCTCGCCGCCAATCTGTTCGCCCTCGCTGCGCAACTGGTTCCGGAAGGACATCAGCGCGGCAATTGCGGTGTTGAAGCGGAAGTGCTGGAGGTCGTCCGTGACCTTCTTGATCGTCTGGTGCAGGGCGCGGCGGACCTTCTGCTCGGCCTCGGCGTTTTCGGACACCTCCGAAGTTTCTTGCAAGGCCAGCGTCCACACCGAGCGCAGGAAGCGCGACGCCCCTTCGATGCCATGCGGGTTCCACGGCGCTCCGGCATCCCACGGCCCAAGGAACATCAGGTACAGCCGCACCGTGTCCGTACCGTAGTGCTGCACGAGGTCGTCCGGATTGACCACGTTGCCCCGGCTCTTGGACATCTTCTCGTGGTCCTCGCCGAGGATCATGCCCTGATTGAAAAGCCGTGTGGCCGGTTCCCGGAAGTCCAGCAGGCCCATGTCCGCGAGCGCCTTGGTGTAGAAGCGAAAGTAGAGCAGGTGCATGGTGGCGTGCTCGATGCCTCCGGTGTACTGATCCACCGGACCCCACGCCCGCATGGTTTCCAGATCCCACGGCTGGGAGTCCTTGGCAAGTGTCGCGCCCCGTTGCCAGTACGGCGCGAGGTAGCCGTAGTAGTACCACGAGGAGCAGATGAAGGTGTCCATAGTGTCGGTCTCGCGCTCGGCGGCACCGCCACACTTCGGACAGGTGGCTTGCAGGAAGCCCTGATGGTGCTTGAGCGGGCTTTCGCCCGTCGGCTTGAACTGTGCGTCGTCCGGCAGTTCCACCGGAAGCTGCTCGTAAGGCACGGGCTGCATCCCGCAGTCGTTACAGTACACCACCGGGATCGGCGTGCCCCACATGCGCTGGCGGCTGATCAGCCAGTCGCGGATGCGGTAGTTGACCTGCCGCTCGCCCAAGCCCTCGCGCTCCATGTGGGCCGCCACCGAGTCAAAGCTCTGCGGCCAGCGCAGCCCGTCAAATCCGGGGCTGTTGACCATCACGGAGCCAGCCTTGTCGGTGAACAACGTTTCCAGAGAGTCGGCATCGGGCGCGTTGTCGCGCTGGCCTTCCGGGACGATCACGGTCGGCGTGGGCAGACCGTACTTGCAGGCAAACGCAAAATCGCGCTCGTCGTGCGCAGGCACCGCCATGATCGCGCCCGTCCCGTAGGAGGCCATCACATAGTCGGCGATCCAGATCGGCACCTCGGCCCCGTTCATGGGATTGATCGCGTAGGCTCCGGTGAAAACGCCGTCCTTCTCCTTGCCCTCCGCCGTGCGCTCGATCTCGTCCTTGCGGGCCGCCGCCTCGCAATACGCCTGCACCACCTCCTGCTGCTCCGGCGTGGTGATCTGCTCCACCAGCGCATGCTCCGGAGCCAGCACACAGAAGGTCATGCCGAACACCGTGTCCGGGCGAGTCGTGAACACTCGGAATGACTGCTCCTCGGCCCCTGCGATTTTCAGCGCAAACTCCACCCCCTCGCTGCGTCCGATCCAGTTGGTCTGCATCGCCTTGACCTTCTCCGGCCACTCCAGCCCTGAGAAGTCGAGCAGCTCCTCCACGTACTTGGTGATGCACAGCTTCCACTGGTTGAGTTCCTTCTTCACCACCGGGTTGCTGCACCGCTCGCACAGCCGCTCCTCGCCCCACACCTGCTCGCGGGCCAGCGTCGTCTGACAGTGGTTGCAGAAATCCACGGGCGCGTACTCGCGGTACGCCAAGCCCATTTCCAGCATTCGCAGGAAGAACCACTGGCTCCACTTGTAGTAGTCCGGATCGCAGCTCACGACCTCGTTCTTCCACGCAAACATGTTCCCCATCGTGCGCAACTGCCCGCGCATGCGCTCGATGTTCTGGTAGGTCCACTCCTTGGGATGGATGTTGTGCTTGATCGCCGCGTTCTCCGCCGGAAGCCCAAAGGCGTCAAAGCCAATCGGGAAGAAGACCTCGTGCCCGCGCATCTTCAGAAAACGCGCGTAGGCGTCCGAGGGCGCCATCGCGTACCAGTGCCCGATGTGCAAATCTCCGGAGGGGTAGGGCAACATGGTCAGCATGTAGAACTTGGGACGCTCCGGATTCAGCTCCGGGTCAAGCTGGCCGCTCTGCTCCCAGTGCTGCTGCCACTTCGATTCGATCTCGCTGGGGACGTACTCCTGCATGGCTTGGTAAACCTGTGGGTTGGTCCGCACCCCTCTCTTGGGGTGGCGGGAAAGCAAATAGATCATTATTCGGGGGTTCCCGGAGAAGGACAATCCAAAAGGCGGGGCTGGCTCCGGTTACACCGGACCTCGGTGCTGATCGTCGGCTTGTGGTGCTTCAGCACCGCCGCAATCTCGCTGTGCGGGCGGCCTGCTTGTAAAAGCGCCGTAATCTGGTAGCGTTCTTCCTGAGTGAACTGCGCTTACGAAATTGAATGTGAATGCGCTTGCAACCGTGCAAATGAATGACGAGTTGTTGACCATGATGCTGGAAGGCGCAACCCTCCTCCGCTTGGGAGTGTTCACCGGAGTCTTGTTGATGATGGCGGTGCTGGAGCAGGCTTTCCCGCGACGGCGGCGGGCGGCTTCCCGGCCCTTGCGCTGGGTGAACAATCTGGCACTGGTGTTTCTGAACTCCGTGCTGGTGCGCCTCCTGCTTCCGGTGTCGCTGATCGGGTTCGCCGACATCGTTGCGGCCCAGGGCTGGGGGCTGTTCAATCTGATGGCAGGGCCGTTCTGGCTCCATGTTTTGCTCTCGCTGATCCTGCTGGATTTGGCAATTTATCTTCAGCACCGCCTGCTCCATGCCGTGCCTGCCCTCTGGCGGCTGCATCGGCTGCATCATGCCGACCTGGACTACGACACCACCACGGGACTGCGCTTCCACCCGCTTGAAATCCTGCTGTCCATGATCTTCAAGTTTGCGCTGGTGGTCCTGCTCGGTGTTCCGGCAGTAGCGGTGTTGGTGTTTGAGGTGGTGCTGAACGGCATGGCCCTCTTCAACCACGCCAATGTGAACATTCCCGCCGGAATGGATCGCTTCCTGCGGACCTTTGTGGTGACGCCCGACTTTCATCGGGTGCATCATTCCATCCAACCGCAGGAAACCAACAGCAACTTCGGATTCAACCTCTCCTGCTGGGATCGCCTGTTCCGCAGCTATCGCCCCCAGCCGGAGGACGGCCACTTGGGCATGACCATCGGCTTGGCACAATTCCGGGAGATGGACGAGTTGCGGCTGGATCGGATGCTGGGGCAGCCCTTTCGCTAGGCCGAAGCCCCCGGCTCCTTCAGTCCAAGGGTGTGGAGCCGTTCGCTCCAGAACTCGGTCCATGTGGGTTCCGGCTTCACGGCCATCGTCAGCACCCATCCCGATTCCGCAAGTTCCGGGAAGGCCCGGAGCTTGACCGCGTCTTTTTCGGTCGTCACCCAAGCCTCCGCACCGCACGTTTGCAATTGCGCCTGAAGCTGGCGGGCGTCTGCGGGGGAGTAGGCATGATGATCCCGGAATCGCAGGGGGGCTTCCAGTTGGAACCCCGCGTGTTCCAGCATCCGGGAAAACCCTTCCGGCTGGGCAATTCCGCAGACGGGCATCACGCGCATTCCTCGAATTGAATCGAGGGAGCGGGTGGTCTGGCCGTCCAAGCGCTCCAGTTGCTTCGGCAGGTAGTCGAAGCGAAAGACGGGCTTGGTGAGGCCGAGCCCGCCCTGCAACTGGTGCAACAGCACTTCCGGGTCGCCAAGGTTCGCCTTGGTGATCAGCACGGCATCGGCCCGTTCCCAATGCGAGATCGGCTCGCGGAGCGGACCAAGCGGGAGCAGGCGGCGATTGCCCAAGCCGCGCTCGGCATCCACGAGCAACAGGTTGAGATCGCGGTGCAAGGCGAGGTGCTGATAGGCATCATCCAGCACAAGGCAGTCCGGATGGTCCAGCGATTCGGCAAGACGGGCAGAGGCGCTACGGTTGGCTCCGACAAACACAGGCGTGTCCGGGTGCCGCTGCGCGAGCAGGCAGGGTTCGTCGCCCAGCAATTCTGGAGTGCCCGGCACTCCGTCGTTCCAGCGAAAGCGCAACGGCTCCAAGTTGCTGGTGCGTCCGTAACCCCGGCTGAGCAGCGCGGCACGGTTGGGGGAAAGCGTCGTCAGCAGGTGATCGGCCACCGGAGTTTTCCCAGAGCCGCCTGCCGTGAGGTTGCCGACCGAGATCACGGGAATGTCAGGACGGTGGGTGCGCAGCCAGCCGCGTTCGTAAGCATGAACGCGAACCCGGACCAGCGCCGAGTAGAGAGCTTCCAGCGGTCCCAACGCAATCCGGTGTCCGAGCGTCGGAGGCACCGAGCCGGAAGCGAGTGCGGGCATCAGGCAAGCAGCCGGAAGCGAGGCTCCTGCTCGGCCCGGACATCCTCGTGCATCTGCTCCAAGAAGCCCTGGCGGATCAGTTCCTGAAGCAGTTCGTCGGTTTCCTCGGCATTGAGCCGCAGCCGCAGAAAAAGCTCGGTTCGGGTGAGCGAGCCTCCGAGACTGCGTCCGAGTTCCAACGCTTCGTGGAGGGGCGGGCGGCGGTAGGCGCGGTACTGGAAGAGGCCGTAGGCGAGCAACACCCCGCCGATCAGCACGGAGGGCAAGCCCGTGAGCGGGATGGGGTAGGGCAGGGCACTGTCGAGCAACACGAACGCCCCAAGCGCCCCGAAAATCCACGCATGGTTGCGCTCGCGGCGCTTGCGGGCATGGAAAGCCGCTTCGTCGAAGCTTCCCGGAGGCTGGGCGTTTTTGGAGGAATCCGGCATGGCTCAGTCGCTGAAACTCGCGGACTCCCCGCGCTCCAGTCCAAAGTCGGGAAGCACAGGCGAGGATGCGGGCAGGATGCGGGTGGGCGTGATGAAAACCATGACGTGGTCAAAGCGGCGTTCGTTGGAGCCGGAGCGGAACAGCCAGCCCAGCAGTGGCAAATCCTTGAAGAACGGGATTCCGGATTCAGAGGTTCCTGCACGGTCCTTGATGAGTCCTCCCAGCAGGAAGGGCTGGCCGTTGCTCACCTCCACGCTTCCTAGCGTCCGTTGCACGTTGATTTGCGGAATGCCGTCCACGGTGTTCGTGAGAATCGGAGTGCTTGTTTCAGCATAGACATTGAGCCAGATGCGATCACGGCTGCGATTGTCGTCCCCATCCGCAATCAGCCGGGGCGTCACCCTCAGCGTAACCCCCGTCCTCAGTTCCTGCAAGCCCTTGTCGGCAAGCTTGACGTTGATCACGGAGCCGCTGTTCATTTCGGCCTCCAAGTCGTTTCCGGTCACCACCAGCGGACGCGAGAGGACTCGGCCCTTGCCCTCCTGCTGCATGAGCCGCAAAACGGTGTCCACACGATAGCCTCGGCTGGTTTCGGCCCCGCCCAGCACTCCCGCCGCCGAAAAGGCTCCGGGCGCATCCACGTTTGGGGTGCCACTGGCAGGCGCCCCTCGTGCGCTGAACTCCACGCCCAGCTTCCGCGAAAACTCCTCGCTGGTCTCGAAGATGTGCGCCTCGATGCGAATCAGCGGTCTGGGCCGATCCCAGATTTCCAGCAACTCCTGCAACGAGCGCAGGGCTTCGGCGGATCCGATCAGCACCAGCGCATTTCCGGGACGGTCTGGAATCAGCGTGGGGCGTTCCTTGGAAGAACCTTCCGGGAACTGTTTTTTCAGCAATTCGTGCAAGCGCGTGTCGGCCCCCTTGAGCGTGACGGTTTCGCCGTTGCTGCGAACCTTGCGGTCGCCGATGTGCAGGTGGCGCAGGGGGATTCGCAACACCTGCCGCTTGGCCGTTTGGGCTTCCGGAGTTTGGGTGGTAACGGATGGCGCCGGGGGAGTTTCGTCCAGCCACGGCTCCAGTTCCAGCAGGACTTCGGCAACGGCAGTCATGGCTTTAGGCTCTCCGGAAAGCGCAACGATCAGCCTGCCGCCCTCTGTGGCCTCCGCCCCCCACGACACCCGAACCCGCCCCGCCAAAGCCGCTCCCTCGCCCACGAGCGGAGCCAAGCGCGATTCCAGCAATTCGGGACTCACGGATTCCAGCACCAAGGTGCGCACGGCTTCCGGGGGAGCGTTCGTGACTGGTGCGTCCGCAGATTTTTGCGTTACCGCAACCTGCGGCACCACGTCAAGCTGCCGCACCAATTCCTCGGCAACGCCGACCCACGGCTCCGGGCCTTTCAGCACGATCAGCCGCTCTGCTGGATTCACGAACTCGACCTGCTGCAATTCCAGTAGGGATTCGGTGATCCGGGACCACTCGGCAGCAACCGTTTCGCCACGTTGGTGCTTGAGCCGCAACGTGCGAATCGCCATTTCAGGAGACTGCACCCAGCGCATGCGATGGATTCCGGGAAAGTATTCCAGAAACGCTGAATGCTCCCGCGCCAGTTGCGTCAGCGCCTCCGCAACGGATTCGTGGGCAAGGCTGCGATGAAGTTTGCGAGCGCCCAAAGCTTCCGGGGCGTACTCGATGGGCAGTTCGCCGAGTTCCGAAAGCTCGTCGAGAATGGCAGACAACGGAACCGGAGAAGCAAGGGGCCGCTGGACAGGCTGGTGTTGCCAAACGAACTTGCGGGGCAGGATGAGCGTTTGCTCGGCTTGGTTGACCACAGAAAGCCCGTGCTGGCTCAACAAATAGCTCAGCACCGATTCCGGCCCTCCGCCTTCCACAAACCCCACCTGCAACGGTCCCTGCACCTCTGGATGCAGAACAATACGCTGCGGGTGCTCGGCGTGGGTTTGGAGCAGTTTTTCCAGTGCGGCCCGGAGGTCCGGCACCTGCTCGCGGCGGAGCGTGATCCGCTTGGTTTCAAGAGATCGCCACTGGACCTTTCCCTTGGCGCAGAGCGCCTCCGGACTGCCAGCCAGTCCCAACCCCACCCCCAAAATTCCTGCCACTATCCATGAACGCATTCCGGCCCGTCCCTGTTGTCAGATGTGAAATACTTACCGCAGTTTGGGCATGAATCGCAAGCCTCTTGTGTCAAATAGCTTGAATCGGGTTGTCACTTCCACCACCCTTTGATAGAGAATGCCTGTTGCACTTGAATTTGACCTCCAGAAAGGATTCGCCATGCAAGCCTTCCTCAAACGTCCCGACACCTGGTTCGTTATCCTCATCTTCCTGCTCATGATTCCGGCAGAGCGGCTTGAGCTGTTCTCGGCGTCGGAGAACCAGCTTCATGGCCTGCGCCACCTCGTGCGCTGGTCCGTGCTGCCTCCCAGCGAAACGGGATTCCCGATTAACGAAATCATCATCGTGGACACGGACGAAGAGTTTTTTGAGGAATACGGCGGCTGGCCCCTGCGTCGCTCCGACATCGGGCAGATCGCCTCCAACCTCAAGGAGTTGGGGGCCAAGGTCATCGCCCTCGACATGCTGATTGACTTCCCCAACAGCTACGGGGACGACCCCATCTTGGCCGAGCATCTGGAAAACGCCGGAAACACAATGGCGGCGGCGCAGATTCAGTTCAAGAACGGGAAGTTTGAGGGAATCAACCACCCCACCGAAGTGATCAAGGACAAGACCGAGAGCGGCTACACGAACCACACCAACACGGGCAGCATGCTCTCGCGGTTGCGCTTCTATCCCACCATCCACGAGCAGCATCAGCTCTGGCCGTTTGCCGTCAAGGCTCTGGCAATGGCTGAGGGGGTGGAGCCGAGGCTCGAAGGACGCGAGTTGGTCGTGGGAGAGTACCGGGTGCCGTTGGACCACTTCAACGACCTCTGGGTGGACTACCCGCTGCTGCCTGCCGGGATTCCCTTCCTCACCAAATACGCCGGACTCTCTGCAATCGAGGTGCTGGACTTGGAGGATTTGGACGAGGACGAGATTGAGGAGTTGCAGGATATGATTGCGGATAGGATCGTGCTGGTGGGCGACACCACGGAGGTTTCGCACGACATCTTTGAAACCCCGGTGGGCGAAATCTACGGGGTCGAGTTCCTGGCGAACACGATCAACACGATCATGAGTGGTGCGCCGATTCAGCCTGCGGACTCCTCATGGGAGGTGGCAATCCTCGTCCTTCTGATGCTTTTGGTGTTGGGGTTGAGCCAACTGCCCAAGTGGGAGGCACTGGCCTTTCTTGCGGTGCTGCTGGCCTACCTTGCGTTCGGGGTCTATGCCTACGCCTACTACGGAATCGCCTTCTCCATGAGCTATGTGCTGCTTGCGCTGATCCTCAGCTTCGTCGCCATCAACCTCCACAAGTTCATGCTGGAGCGCAAGCAGAAGTCCTACATCAAGGGCGCGTTCTCGCAATACCTCTCCCCGGCGGTGATTGACGCAATCGTCGAGGATCCCAGCAAGCTCTCGCTCGGCGGCGAGCGCCGTGAGATGACCGCTTATTTCTCGGACATCCAGAAGTTCTCCACGATTTCGGAAAGCCTGACTCCGGATGAACTGGTGAATCTGCTCAACATCTACCTCACGGAGATGTGCGACATCATCTCCGGCTACAACGGGACGGTGGACAAGTTCGAGGGCGATGCGATCATTGCCTTCTGGGGAGCGCCGCTGGATCAGCCCGACCATGCGAAGCTCGCGTGCTACGCGACTCTCGACATGCAGAAGCGACTGGTGGATCTGCGCAAGGAACTGCGCGAGCAGGGCCAGCCCCAGCTTTACACCCGGATGGGCATCAACAGCGGCCCCATCGTCGTGGGGAACATGGGATCGAGCCAGCGCATGGACTACACGATCATGGGCGATGCGGTCAACCTCGCGGCCCGCCTGGAGGGGGCGAACAAGTTCTACAAGACGTACACGATGATCTCCGAGTTCACCTACGCTCAGGCCGGGGAGTTCCTTGACGCCCGCCCCACCGACATCATCCGGGTGGTTGGCCGCAAGGAGCCGGTGACAGTGTATGAGGCGCTGGACCGCAAGAACCAGCTTTCTGGAGACAAGGCGCTCGTGGTGGAGAATTATCTCCAGGGCTACGAGCTTTACCACAATCGGGATTTCACGGCGGCGGCACCCTTCTTTGAAAAGGCTCTGGATATTGACGAGGATGACGGCCCCTCCGCCGAGTACCTGAAACGCTGTGAGGCTTTCAAATTGCAACCTCCGGACAAGGATTGGGACGGCGTTCACACGCTCACCGAAAAGGGCTGAGTCCGAAGCGCAGTTCCACCGCTTTGCCAACTCTTTCGGTGTTAAAGTTCTGCTACGCACTCTCTTGCTTTCTGGAGCCGCTGTTGTCCTCCTGAGTGTTCCTGCTTATGGGGCGGTGAGCGGGCTGATCGTCCGGAGCAACTTGGCCCCTGTGCCCACCAAGCATCTGGGCAAGGTGCTGGAGCAACAGTTGGGCCGCAAGCACTCCATGCTGCCGCAATCCACCGCGCTGAAGTTGCGGCTTCAGTCCCGACAGGCGACCAACTCCCGTAGTTGCCTGGATGACCGTTGCCTGCTGGACCTGCTGGACCGCTTGCAGGTGGTGCGGCTGTATGATTTGGAAATCCTGCAAACCGGACGGTTCCAGCAGCTCAAGCTCATGGAGTTCTCTCGAAGTCAGCGCCGGGAGGTCACGGACTTTTGCAAGGCATGCGGCATCCGTGAGCTGACCCGACGAGTGCAAATCCTCTCCGAGCAGTTGTTCAGTCCCGATCCGTACATCCCCGTCCACTCGGTGCTCATCATGCCCAGCCCTCCGGAGATGAGTCGGGAGTCCTGGCTGATCCCTGCGCTCCCGGAACTCCCCATCGAGTTGCAAATCCCAGAGCTGTCGGTAGTCCCTGAAGGCGAGGGGGAAGTGGCCCTCCCGGAGGTTCCCCAGCCAGAGACCCTGGACCTTCCTCCGGAAACCTCAATTGAGGTTGAGGCGGAGGATTCCGTGGAGGACTTGCTGATTTTTACTCGAACCGCAGACTTGGTGCAGGAACCGCAGGGGGAGTTTCTCTTTCAGGCAAGTGCTTTCAGCCCGTTGCGTTCCGTCTCGGTCAACGGGAAAGCCCAGACCATTCCAGAAGGAGCCTATGAAGCCATCTTTGCGATTCCCTACACGCTCGAACCGGGCGAGAACACCTTTGTGGTGGAGGCGACCTCGGTGTTGGGGGAAAGCACGGAGGAGTTCGTGGTGTTTCTGGAAACCGATCTCGTCAAGCGCGAAAAGCCCAAGCCGCCGTTCACGATGGTCGTGCTGGCCAGCGCAGCTTCGGATGACAACGCCCTCAGCGCGGATTCCGATTCTGCCAAAACCACCGGAACCAAAAGCTCGCTCATCCTCGTGCCCGGCTTCAACTTCACGCTGGATCACGACTCCCGGATTGCCGTCAAGGGCTTGCTGGTGACCGATCGCTATCAGGAAACAGAACTGCGCTCGCAGGAAATCCTCCTCAAGCAGCTCAGCACGGAGTGGGTGGAGAAGCTGTACGTCTTGCGCTCGGAAGCAACCATCGGGCTGGGATCCAACACGATCAGCCTGCGGGATGACGACCAAGCCAGCGCCTTGCGGGATGCGTGGGTGGACGATTACAAGCAGTACACGCAGGACACCTTCGGAACGCTTTCCGTGAAAACCACGGTTTCCGAGACAATCACGTGGACCACCAAGCTGGAGCATCGCCTCAAGGACAACGTGGAGGACGACACTCAGGACGGACAAGCCAACACGACCAGTGTGAGCCTCAAGTTTCCAGCATGGGGCGGACAAAACACCACCACCCTCGGAGGGGTGGTCACAGACCTTGCGGATGCAACCGAGGACAAAACCGAAACCAAGGGCAGCTACAAGTATGCCGCTCCAATTTTCGGACTGTCGGGAACAGCGCAGGTGGATTTGGTGAATGCCGCGTATGCCTCCGCAGATTCCACCGGAGTCGTTCCCAAGAAGGTTCAGCAAACCTACACCTTGGGAGTGAGCTACCCCGTTGCAAGCTGGTTCATTCTCGGCTACAGCCTGAAGCACCAGCGGCAGTCCAGCAACTTGGTCGGCGACGACTATGTGAAGAACACCCACACCCTGCAAACCACCTTCGTGTTCTGATTCCAAAAGGCCCGGAGCTTGATCCGTTCCGGTGCGGCTTGTTCTGCGCCAACGTTCGCACTATCATTGAAAGAATACACAACAAAGCACTGGCTTCGTCGAAACCGTCCATGAACCGCTTGCTCCACTCCAATCCAGCCTTCGGGCAGCAGAGCCTCAAACGGCTGGGTCTGGCGATCTTCCTGATGGTGCTGGGAGCGACCTTGGCTCATGCACAGGAGGGCGTGTTGCGCATCGAGCGCGGCTTCGCCAAGATCACTCGCGGAGCGCAGGTTCGGATTCTGCGGGACATCGGAAAGCCCATTGCCCTCTCACTGGAAGACCGTGTGCAAGTCGGCACAAACTCAAAGGCCACGGTGTGGATCCGGGAGGGCGAAGAGACGGTGCAGTTGGCTCCGAGGTCGTACTTTTCGCTCGACAGCGTCAGTGCCGAGGAAACCACGATTTCCATGCCCACGGGCAAGGCGCAATTCAAAGTCACCCGGAGGCTGGGCAAGCTCGGCGGAAAAAAACTCGGAGGCAAGCTCGGAGGCAAGCAGTTCGGCAGCAAGGCAAAATTCCAGGTCCGGACGGTCACGGCGATTGTCGCTGTGCGCGGGACCGAGTTCGTGCTTGGCTCCGAAAGCGGACAGACCAGCCTGCTGACGCTTGCTGGCGAGGTGGCAATGGCCTCTGCCGAGGCGCCAGAGATCGAGGTCACGGTGCCGGAGAACCAAGCCTCCACAGTGCAGCGCGGACTGGCACCCACCGCACCCGTGTCCGTGCCTCCAGAAGTGCAGAAGGAAATCACGCAATCCGACAGCGCCAACTCCTTCAAGGTGGTGGCCTTCCCGCCTGCCGTGCCCATCGAACAGGCGCGTCAGCAAAAGAAGCGCGAGGAAGCCAAAAAGAAGGAGGAGGCGAAAAAGAAAGAAGAGAAGAAGAAAGCGGACAAGAAATCGGAGAAGAAGGACTCCAAGCAGAAGGCTGCGAGCAAGAAGGACTCCGGAAAACAATCTGCACAAAAGCAGGATGCCAAAAAGCCCGCAAGCGGTGGCACTCCTGGGGCATCCGAGGAAAAGCGCCCTGCTCCGACTCAGCCTCCTGCTCCCGTGCCGAAAAACCTCCCCAGGCTCGACAACCTCCCCCAGCTTCCAGAGGGCTTGGACCAAGTGCTGGAGAACATCCAGCAGGAAACCAACCGCACGCGGAAAAAAGTCATTCGGCTGAAGCTGAATCGGAAGTAGTCATGGCCAAGCGTTGTCGGCTCGATGTGCTGCTGGTGGAGCGAGGACTCGCCGAAACCCGGGAAAAGGCGCGAGCCTTGGTGCTGGCCGGAGCCGTGCGCGTCAATGGCGAAGTTTCGGGAAAGCCCGGAACTGCGGTCTTGGCGACGGCTGTGTTGGAAGTTGTCGGGCAGGATCATCCCTACGCCAGCCGGGGCGGCCTCAAGCTGGAAAAGGCGCTCCACGCCTTTCAGATCAACCCGCAGGGCTGGACCGCACTTGATGTCGGCGCATCCACCGGAGGCTTCACCGATTGTCTGCTTCAACATGGTGCGGCCAAGGTTTATGCCGTGGATGTGGGCTACGGGCAGTTGGCGTGGAAGTTGCGGCAAGAGGACCGTGTGGTTGTGCTGGAACGCACCAACTTCCGAAACCTTGCTTACGAAACCATCGGCGAAACCGTGGGCCTTGTGGTCATTGACGCCTCGTTCATTTCCCTGAAGCTGCTCCTGCCCAAGGTCCGGGAATTCCTGACTCCGGAAGGGCAGGTGCTTGCGCTCGTGAAACCGCAGTTCGAGGCGGGCCGAGCGGAGGTGGGGAAGCGTGGGCGTGTGGCAGAAGGCGAAGTGCATGAGCGTGTGCTGGACGAACTCGGCACCGCCGCCCAAGCCTTGGGGTTCCGGGTGCTTGGCCAGTGCGATTCTCCGATTCTTGGAAAAAAAAGCGGCAACCGGGAATTTTTCCTGCACCTTAGCTTAGGGGTTTAGGCTGTAGGGGTTTAGGCTGTTAGGAGTTTAGGCGTAGTGATTTCGGTGGGAGCGAGCAGATGAGCGACTTGAGGGTTGGCACGGGGTATCCGGGGGGCCGCGAGGAACTGCGCCGAGTTCCGCTGGAGCACATCTTCCCAAACCCGCAGCAGCCCCGGCAGCGTTTTTCGGAAGAGGCGTTGCAGCGTCTGGCACAGTCCATCCGCACCCAGGGCGTTTTGCAGCCGCTGGTGGTGCGTTCCTCCGGATCAGGAGGCTACGAGCTGATCGCGGGAGAGCGACGCTGGCGGGCACTCAAGCTGCTGGAGGCCAAGGACGCGCCCGTGCTGATCCGGGACATTCCGGACGAGGCGGTACTGGAAGTCGCGCTGCTGGAGAACATCCAGCGCGAAAACCTCACGCCCATCGAGGAAGCCCGCAGTTACCGGCTGCTCGTGGAGCAGCACGGCTACACGCAGGAAGCGCTGGCCCGGAGACTCGGAAAGGACCGCTCCACGATTGCCAACCTGATGCGGCTGCTGGCGCTCTCCACGCCCGTGCAAAACGATCTGGAATCCGGGCGGCTCACCATTGGGCACGCCCGCGCTCTGCTTCCCCTTCCTGATGAAGCCGCCCAACTGCACCTGCGGGAGCGGCTGCTGCGGCACGGCTGGAACGTGCGGGAGACCGAGAAGCAGGTGCGGGCATGGCTAGCACGGCTCCCCCAAACTCCCCAGCCCAAGGGCCAAAACCCAAAAAACACCACGCCCTCGTCCCGCTTGCGCCCGGAAATCAAGGCACTCGAAGACGAACTGGCGCGGATGCTCGGAACACGGGTGGCCCTCACCTATCAGAAGGGGCGCGGCTCGGTGCGCATTGACTACCACTCGCTGGATGAGTTCGAGCGGCTTTATGAACGACTGATCGGCTCCTGAAGCTGGCATGGATTGTGCGGCTTGGTTGTGTTGCAGAATCACCTCCAGCATTGGCAGCAAGAGGACGGACTGCTATAATTTCTGCTGTCAGCCACTTGTGATCGTTCCATGAAATTGCACTACGACCTACCCTTGATCGGAGTTACGTTCTTCCTGATTTGCTGGGGGACGATCATGGTGTACAGCACAAGTGCGGTTTATGCCGACTTGCGCTATCAGGACAACAGCTACTTTCTCCAAAAACACCTGTTCCACCTCCTCGTGGGCATCGCGGGGCTGATGCTGGCCAGTTCGCTCAACTACCGACAATGGCAGCGGCTTTCCCCGTGGCTGATGCTGGGCATGCTCGTCCTGCTCATCCTCGTCCTCATTCCGGAAATCGGAACCGAGGTGAAGGGAGGACGCCGCTGGATTCGGTTTGCCAACTTTGGGGTCCAGCCTGCCGAGTTGCTCAAGGTGGTCCTCATCATCTACGTCGCGTCCTACCTTGAGCGCAAGCAGGCGGTGCTGTCTTCCTTCTTCCGGGGGCTGACGCCCAACTTCATTGTCACGAGCATCTACCTTTTCCTCGTCCTGCTGCAACCAGATTTTGGCACTGCCGTGCTGATCGCCCTCACGGTCTTGATGATGCTCTACGTTGGCGGCGGACGGCCCTCGCACCTCTTCGGCAGCCTGATCGGGGTGGGACTGATCGGAGGGCTGTTGATCGCAACCCATGCCTACCGAGTCCGGAGGATGCTGGCCTTTTTGGACCCGTGGGAAGACCCGCAGAACAGCGGATTCCAGATCATCCAGTCCTTCATCGCGCTGGGCACTGGAGGCTGGTTTGGGCGCGGACTTGGGGAAAGCCGCCAGAAGGCGCTTTTCCTCCCGGATGCGCACACCGATTTCATCTACGCGATCATCGGCGAGGAGTTGGGGTTCTTCTGGGTGTGCGTGCTCATCACCTTGTTCGCCCTCTTCATTTGGCGGGGGTACTGGATTGCGTGGCACATTCCGGACACCTTTGGAAAGTACCTCGCCTTTGGAGCAACCACCCTGCTCAGCCTCCAGATCACCCTCAACCTCTCAGTGGTGACCGGGCTGCTGCCCACCAAGGGACTGCCCCTGCCCTTCATCAGCTACGGAGGCACCTCTCTGGTGACCTCGCTTTTCCTCACGGGCATCCTGCTCAACATCAGCAGCCACATCATTGAGAATGCGGCGGCTCCCAAGCCTGCCTGACATGTTGCGTCCCCTCTTGTTCCAGAAGCTTGGGTGGATGGCCGTCTGGGTGGGCTGCTCGGTTTTCATCGGCCTGCCGACGTCCTTTGCCACCAACCCTGACCCGAAGCAGGATTATCGGCTGCAAAACTTTCTCGCCACCACCTCCAACCGGGACGACTGGACCCGACTCATGCTGGCCATCATCGAAGGCGTGGAGGCCGTGAAGCAGGTGCTGGAGGGCGGGGTGGACATCAACATCCGGGGAGTGGCACCGTTTCAGGGCATGACGCCGCTGGCCTTTGCGTCCCGGATTGGCTCGTTGGAAACCGTGAGGCTGCTCGTGGAGCGCGGGGGCCGAGTGAACGACAGCGACCAGCAGGGCTACACTGCGTTGATCCGCGCCGCGCAAGAAGGCGAGTCCGACATCGTCCGGCTCTTGCTGGACTCTGGGGCCGATCCCAGCGCCCGCACCGATCAAAACTGGGGGCCGCTCACCTTTGCGGCGTATCATGGGCATCAGAAGGTGATCCAGCGTTTGCTGTCCGCCGGAGTTCAGGTTGACCTCATGGACGATCTGGGGCTGACTCCCCTGCACCACGCTTCGCGGCGCGGACATGTTCAGGTGGTCGCCCTGCTGTTGGCTTCAGGGGCCAATCCCAACCACCCCTCCGGAAATGGCTCGACTGCGCTGCACTGGGCCGTCCGTGGCCGACAACTTGGCGTGGTCCGCATGCTGGTTGAGCAGGAGGCGCTGCTGGATGCCCAAGAATCCGAGTTTGGACGCACCCCGCTGATCCTTGCGGCGCGAGACGGTCAAGACGACCTGGTTCAAACCCTCCTCAAGGCTGGAGCCGATCCCGTGCTGTCGGATTTTCAAGGCACCCCTCCCTTGCTTGCTGCCGTGCAAGGGAAAAACATCCGTGTACTGGGACTGCTGATCAAGAAAGGGATCGGCTTGAACCAAGCCAATCATTACGGTAGCACCGCACTCACCGAAGCCGCCGCTCTGGGGCTGACCGAGATCGCCCAGTTCCTGCTGAAGCAGGGAGCCAATCCCAACATCGTTGGACGCGAGCAACGGACTCCCCTCATGCTCGCCGCCAAAAGCGGAGACCTGTCGCTGGTCAAGCTGCTGCTCCAGCGCCATGCCGACCCGAACCTGAAAGACAAGTACGGAAAAACCGCATGGATGTATGCGGCGGACACGGGCAACAGTTCGGTGGCGATGATCCTCAGCACCAGCGGGGTGAACTTGAGCGAATCCCTGATCTACGCCTCCGGAACGGGGTCGGTGGACATGGTGCGGCTGATTCTGGGGTTCAAGATTTCTCCAGACACCAAGGACACCAAGGGCTGGACGGCCCTGATGTACGCTGCCGATCGCGGACACACGGAGGTTGCGCGTTTGTTGTTAAACCGGGGGGCTTACCCCAACCGGACTGGACCCAAGGATTGGACGGCGATCATGCTCGCCGCCGGGCGTGGGCATGAGGAAACGGTGGATTTGCTGCTGGCCTCCGGAGCCGACCCCATGCAGCAGGATGAAGAACACTGGAGCGCCCTGACGTGGGCCGCCGCGAAAGGACGGGTCGGGGTGTTGCGCAGGTTGATCGCCAGTGGTGCCAATCCCAACGAACGCATGCCGGACGGCAGCACACCGCTGATGTGGGCGGCAGCCTTCGGGCATTTGGAAGCGGTGTCCACGCTGCTGGAGCTTGGAGCCAATCCCCGGCTGGAGGACGAACACGGGCGCAGCGCCCTCACGCTGGCCATCCAGCAGGGTCATGAACCCACAGCAACCGTTCTGATTGAGCAGGGGGCGGACCTGAACCAGAGCCTCCTCCACGCCTCCAGTCGAGGACATGCCCAAGTCGTCCAGTTCCTCCTGAACCACGGGGCCGAGGTGAATTGGCGGTCGGAACAGGAGCAAACTGCCCTGATTCTTGCCAGTCGTGGCGCACACTGGGAAACGGTGCGGCTCCTGATCGAAAACCACGCAAACCCCAACCTGATGGACAACCGGGGGCGAACGGCGTTGATGCACGCGGTGCTGGCAGGAAATCCCCGGGTCGTCCGGCTCATCCAACATGGACTCCAGCCCACGGAGGGGGCCGCTGACGACAGCGGAAACACCCCGCTCATGCTCGCCGCCTCGCGGGGCTACCTTCCCGTGGTGGAAACCCTGCTCAACGAAAACCCCCGCCTCAACGCCACCAACCTCAAGGGGCAGACCGCCCTCATGCTTGCCGCGTCACGGGGGTATCTGGAAATCTGTCGAGCCTTGCTTTCCGGCGGGGCGGATTTGCACCTCCGGAATCAGCGGGAGCATACCGCGTTGTCCATGGCCGCCATGTACGGTCACGGACGGGTGGTCGAGTTGCTGCTTCACGAAGGCGCGGAACTGGAGTGGAACGGGGTTGACTTGGATGGAGAGGGCGGCACCCCCCTGATTCTGGCGGCGCGCCACGGGCAGACGGAGGTGGTGCAGATCCTGCTGGAGCGCGGAGCGAATCCTGTGGCAGTCGAGCTACTGCTCCGGCGCATGGCCATCCACGAGGCGGCGGTGCGTGGGCATTACGAGACGGTGGAGCGACTGTTACGCTTCGGGGTGATTGCCGACATTCAGGATTTTCATGGCGACACCCCCCTGCACCTCGCCGCCCGCTCTGGAGCCACAAGCGTGGTCCAACTCCTTGCCAAGCACGGCCTGTCGGTGAATGCGGTCGAACAGAAGGGGGACACGCCCCTGCACCTTGCGGCCTCCCGGAACCATCCGGAAACCGTGTCCGCACTGTTGAAGTTGGGGGCATCGCTGAACACGGCAAACCAAGCCGGGCGCACCGCGTTGATGGAATCAGCTCGGCTTGGCCATGAGGAGGTGGTGCGTTTGCTCGTGATGGCGGGAGCGGCGGTCGAATTGCAGGATCACGAGGGGCAGTCCGCACGGACGCTTGCCGAGCAAGCCGGACACCCCAAGGTGGTGGCTCGCCTCAGATGAAACCACTGCTCACAAGGAACGACGCCACCAGTTCAGAACCAGCAGCTTCTCGCGTTCCTGAAAGGTGGCTTCGTCAATCTTGCCTTGCTTGAGGCCGTTGCGCAAGTAGTGCAGTTTCGCCAGACACTCCTCCCGGTTCTCGCATTGGCTCCACCCGTTTTCGGTACGGTGGACCAGTTGGTCGTACTCCTCCTGTGATACCTCGATGGGATGATCAATGGCGTGTGGTGTGAGTTGGATCATGTCAAACAGGATGCTGGAGTGCGTAGCCAGTATCGTACCGCGATTCCTGCAAGTCGCAACAACCCTCTGTGTCTGAATCCTTGAAAGCCAAACTCCAGAACACATCTCCGTGGTGGTGGGCGGTGCTGGGTGGAGTCCTCATCGGGCTGAACGCTCCCGGATGGCACACCCAGCTTGTGGGCTTGGTGGCACACCTGCCTGTCATGCTCATGCTGGAGCAAGCCCGAAAACGCCACAGTTCCTTGGGGAGGTGCTTGCTACCGTGCCTCCTGCTCTGTTGGGGAACGGGGGTGCTGGGAGCCGTGATTGGCGCACACTGGATCACCAACAGCGCTCACGTTTTTGGGCACCTGCCGTGGGTGGTCGCGGTGGTGATCACCGGAGTGGGGTACGGCTTGGAGGTTGGGCTGTTGCTCTTCGCGCTGCATGCGGTGCCGATCCTGCTGTTACGCTCCGGGCGTGTGTGGGATTTGCCCGTGCGGCTGTGCTGGTTTCTCTGGGTGGACACCTGGTACCCTCGGTTGATCCACTGGAATTTTGGCGGACTCACCTTCACGCAAGTCCCGTTGCTGGAGCAATTCGCAGATTTGATCGGAGCCTCCGGAATGGTGCTCTTCAGCATCGGCCTGAGTCTCTGGCTGTTGTTGCTGTGGCGTCGAAAAATCGAGGGGCAGGGCATCTCCGGAAAGGCACTTGGCGTCGGCCTCGCCTGCTACTTGGGGCTGCTCAGTCTGGGAGTGGGCTACGGCGCATGGCGGCAGTCGGCACTTGGTGAAACCTCCTCCGGCGCTCCGCTTCAGGTCGTTTCGGTGCAGCCGAATTTTTCGCTTCAGGAGCTGGCGTCCAACCCGGAACTGGCGCATTCACAACGTGCCCGCAACATTGGAGCGTTGCTGGCCGATTCATTTCAAGCACTGTCCCAACTGCCCGATCAGTCCGCAGTGCCGCGCCTGCTGGTCTGGCCGGAATCGGTGTTCCCGGAGGCGTTCTTCAAAAATCCGGAGGCCCAACAGCTCGTTTCACGCTTTGCCCGCGAACACGAAACCGCCATTCTGCTCGCCTCCATTGACTGGAGCGGAACCCCCGGAAACTACCGCTTTCATGGCATTTCCGTGCTGGTGGGACCGGACGGCACGGTGCGGGGGCGCTACAACAAAATCTTCTTGATTCCCTTTGGCGAAACCATTCCGCTCTCCGACTGGTTCCCCGGACTGGCGCAACGGCTCCGGGACCACGTTCGCAACCTCTCCGAGTTTGAAGCCGGAAGTGAGTTCACAGCCTTCTCGCTTTCCGAGCAGGTGCGCCTGTCCGCCCCGATCTGCTTTGACATCTTTGCGCCGGACACCATCCGGAACATGACGCGCAACGGCTCGCTGCTGGCGGTCAATCTCAGCAACCTCGCGTGGTTTGGGCAAAGCACCGCCTCGGACAACATGGAAGCCGTTTTGCGCTGGCGGGCCATCGAGAACCGCACCCCCGTGCTGTTCGCCTCCAACAACGGGAGGAGCGTCCTCATCGGCGCGGATGGCCAGAACCTCAGTCCTCGGCTGGGCCTCTTTGAGGAAGACGTGATTTCGACAACCATCGGGCTGGAGCCTCGTTTCTCGTTCTACCGGGAGCATCAGGAGTGGGTGAATACCACTTGGCTGGTGCTGTTTCTTGGACTACTCTGGATAGGCCACCGTCGGGAAAACCTGCTCGGCGGCTGGCGTTCCCAACCAACTTCGACTTAGGAGAACCAAATGGATTTAGGATTCACTGGCAAGGTGGCGATGGTCGCAGCCTCCAGCAAGGGGCTGGGCTTCGGCATTGCCCAGGAACTCGCCCGCGAAGGTGCCTCGGTCTCGATTGCCAGCCGCACCCAAGCCGACATCGAAAACGCCGCCGCCCAACTGCGTGACGAAACCGGAGCCTCCGTGCTGGCCACGGCGATGGATGCCACCAAGCCCGACGACATCCAAAACTGGATTCAGCGCACGCTTGCCGAATTCGGCGGGGTGGACGCACTGGTGGCCAATGCGGGTGGCCCCCCTCCGGGGCAGTTTGACGACTTCAGCGACGACGACTGGCAAAACGCCTTTGAACTGAACGTGATGAGCGGGGTCCGCATGATCCGGGGCGTGCTGCCCTCGATGCGCGAACGCGGCGGCGGCTCGATCCTCACCGTCACGTCCAGTTCGGTCAAGGAACCCATTGACATCCTCATCCTCTCCAACGTGATGCGCTCCGGAACCACCGGACTCGTCAAAAGCCTCTCGCTGCAACTCGCGCCCGACAACATCCGCGTCAACAACCTCATGCCCGGACGCATGGACACCGACCGGGTGCGCTCCGCCGATGCCTTCCAGGCGCAAAAGCTGGGGATCACCCCGGAGCAGATGCGCGAAAAAAGTCAAGCCTCCCTGCCGTGGAAACGCTACGGCACCATCGAGGAATTCGGCAAGACCGGAGCCTTTCTGCTTTCCGACGCGGCCAGCTACATCACCGGCTCCAGCGTTGCGGTAGATGGCGGCATGATCCGCACCGTCTGGTAAGCTCAGGAGCCGGTGGAGGCTGCCGATTTTCTTCGTCAAGTTTTTCGCAGTTCTGCCGATAACGTACACAGGAAGCGCACAGCCCCCGGAAGTCCGGGGGTGGTGGCGTTGTGCATCCACTTGAATGCTTGTCCAGATTGGCCAATCGGTGTTGGCGAATTTCGGACTGAACCTGTGAACGAAGGGTCATCATGCCCCCAGTCAACTACCTGTCGATCTACCTGATCAGCGTGGTCGGGTCGTTTTCCGCCACGGTCGCGGGCGTGGTCTATTGCTACAACGGCATGTCTGCGGCGAGCTACCTGACGTACAAGGGCATGCAGACCACGACCTACTTCTTCGACAAGACGCGCTACGATCTCTACTTCAACGGGCTGGTGTACTGCTCGGCCTTTGCGATTGCCCTGTTGATGCTGATTCTGGTGATCATGATCCCCAGTCAGGACCAGATTCAGCGGCGCATGGTGGCCACTCCGTTTGCCGGAGGGGCACCCATGGCGGGCGCACCGCCGGTTCAGGCCGCGCCTGCGGCAGCGGACGCTCCGGAAATTGAGCTTGCGCCAGACCTGAGCCTGATGGATGAGGACGAAGATGACGACGACTTTGAGGACGGCATCCAGATGACGGAAACCGACGATTCCGATGTCATCTACGGAACCGGAAGGATCACGGATGCTGCCCACAGCAAGTTCATCATGGAAAGCACCGACAGCGCGATCAAGTTCCTCATGCGCAAAGAGCTGGATGGCCGTCCGCTCAAGGCCGATCAGGAGGAAATCTACGAAGGCTGGCAGAAGCGCGGACTCTCCAGAGGCCGAGTGCGCAAGCACATCTTCAAGATCATGGGCTGGGACAGCATCCCGGACATCCCGATCCACGAAATCGTCAGCCAAGTCAAGAGCAAGGCCTATGAAGCCACCCACACTGAATAAGCATGTCCGCTAACGAATTTTTCACGGGAACCCCAACCTACCTCTGCGACCCCAAACTCGCAGAGGCCTTCCACATCGCCCGCCTGCTGGAAAAGCCCCTGCTGCTGGAAGGCGAACCCGGCACGGGCAAAACCAAGCTCGCCCAGGAATTTGCAACCCATCTGGACCACTCGATTTTCGAGGTGCCGATCACGTCCGAGAGCAAGGTCTCCCAGCTTGTTTCTCGCTTTGACGAAGTGCAGCGGCTGATGGATGCGCAGGCGGCCATTGCCAATGCGCAGATGAAGCAGGCCGGGATTGACCAGCACATTGACACCGGAAGTCGGCGTGTGGATCAGTTGGAGGACTACGTTCATCTTGGCCCACTCGCCCAAGCATTCTCCACTCCGGGGTCCATCCTGCTGCTCGACGAAATTGACAAGGCGCCAAGGGAACTGCCCAACAACCTGCTCTTTCTGCTCTCGGAGCGGCGCATCGTGGTTCCGGAAACCCAGCAGGTGATCGCGTGCGAACCGGGGCAGATGCCCACCATTGTCATCACCTCCAATCACGAACAGGACTTGCCTGCGCCCTTCATCCGGCGCTGCATCTACATGTACATCGAGTTCCCCTCGCCGGAGCGGATGCGCGAGATCGTGCGGATGCACCATCCGGGGGCGGAGGAAACGATGGTGCAGGCCGCGATTGAGATTTTCTATCAGCTCCGAGATCTGGACCTCACCCGCAAACCCTCCACCGGCGAAATTCTCGACTGGATCGCCTACCTTATCCGGGCGGGAGTGACCGACCTTGACACCATCCGGCGGCTGCAAGGCGCACAAACACTCGTCAAACACCGCGAGGACCGCGAGCTACTCCGGCTCATCCAAGAGCGGGGCATCGAAGAAGCTCAGGGACGCCGGAAGCATTCCTGGTGATTTTTTTCCGGACATGACTCTGCTCCTGCTTCTGCTGGCGGCGTTTCTGCTGGGCAGCATTCCCTTTGGACTCATCGTTGGCAAGCTGTTGCTGGGTGTGGATGTCCGGCAGTCGGGAAGCGGAAACATCGGCATGACCAACGTCATGCGCGTGGGCGGCAAGCTTCCGGGCGTACTGACCTTCCTGCTCGACTTCGGGAAAGGCGGTCTGGCGGTCTGGCTGGCGCAACTTTGGTTGTCGGGCGAGATGGAGGCTCCGGTGTGGCAGGTCAGCCTGATTGCCGTCGTCACGGTCTGCGGGCATGTGTTCTCGGTGTTCTTGCGCTTCAAGGGCGGCAAGGGCATTTCCACCCTGTTCGGAACGCTGGCGGTGCTGAACCTGTCCGTTGGGCTGGGAGCAGCAGCGGTTTGGCTGGGTCTCTTTGCCGCCAAGCGCATCTCCAGTTTATCGGCCATCACGATGCTGGCAACGCTCCCTGTTTGGTTCCTGCTGATCCCTTGGTTTCAGGGAAATCCGGTGCTTTGGTCGCAGTTCGGAATGTTTTGTGCGCTTGATGTGTTGCTTCTTTACAAACATCGTGACAACATAGCCCGATTGCACACAGGGCAGGAAACCGAGCTGAAAGCTCCCAACTCCACACCATCAGAGTCTTCGACATGAGAGTTTTCAAGCCGCTACAGGTGTTCTTTGGCGAACACATGTTCAAGAACGCGATAGGCCTCACGGTCGTCGCCATCATTGCATGGGTCGCTCATCGTCAGGGCATCGCCGGCTCCTCTCATGTGCTGTGGATTTCCCTGATTGTGCTTTCGTCCTTGGTGATCTGGCGGGCCGGGGATTTCTTTGCACCCGCATCCACCTACATTCAGGAACATCACAACCTGCCCCAATCCATCAAGGCGGCGGTGATTGATGCGGTGGCCAGCTCCTTCCCGGAATTCTGTGTTGCGGTGATCGCCACCGTCCAACTGGGCAAGGCCGAGGTGGGGGTCTCCACGATCATCGGCTCTGCGCTCTACAACGTCCTCGTCATTCCTGCGGCGGCTGGACTGGTTGCTACGGCTCCGATGAAAATCGGCAAGGAGGTGGTCTGGCGCGACAACGTCTTCTATCTTGCGGTCGTGGCTCTGCTCTACGCCATGCTGACCCAGATGGGCGAAGTGCAGCCTTCCGGAGAGGTGCAGACGTACTGGGGGCTGGGCGTGGCACTCATCTTCTTGGGGGCGTATCTGCTCTACGTCTTCTGGCTCCAGCACGACTACCGCAAATACCAGCAGGCGCATGCCGGCGAGCCGGAGCCGGAAAGTGAGGATGAGGATGAGGACGGTCCCATCGAGATCACTTCCGAAGGGCAGGCGTGGGCGTGGATTGCGGGCATGATGGTTCTGATGGGGCTGGCCTCGGAAGTGCTGGTGCAGTCCTCCATCCACCTTGGCGACCTGCTCAACATCAAGCCGGTGGTGATGGGCTTTGTGATCATCGCGGCAGGCACCTCGGTCCCGGACACCGCGCTTTCGGTCATCAGCGCCCAGCGCGGTAACTACGATGCCGCGATTTCCAATGTCTTTGGCAGCAACATCTTCGACATCTGCATCTGCCTCAGCGTTCCGGTCCTCATCGCCTTGCCGATGACTGGAGTAACGTTGATTGACCTCCAGCAGGTCGAACTCGTCTGGGCCTTGATCGCTGCAACCGCACTCGCGTTCTACCTCTTCTGGAGCAAGAACTACACGCTCACCAAGCCCAAGGCCGGACTCATGGGGTTCACCTACCTGATGATCGTGGTGTACGCCGTGGCCACTGGCGTTTGAGCCTGCCCTCTCCACATGACTTCTGGAAGCGTCTCGGCAACGGCGCAGCAACTGCTGGCCTTCATTGACGCTTCCCCCACCCCCTTTCACGCCGTCGAGCAAATCCGCCTCCGTTTGGAGGACGCTGGCTTCCGGGAGTTCCGGGAGTCGGAACCGTGGGATTCTGTCGACGAGCGTGGTTATGTGATCCGGGGAGGAGGGACCATTGCCGCATGGGTTCGAGGCGCAGAAACTCCAGCCTCACATGGGTTTCGGATCATCGGTGCGCACACCGACAGCCCCAACCTGCACGTCAAGCCCAACCCGGACCTCCACCAGCACGGCTACCACCAGCTTGGCGTGGAGGTGTACGGCGGGGTCTTGCTTTCAAGCTGGATGGACCGCGACCTGACCCTCGCTGGACAGGTGCATGTCAAGGATGCCGGAAGCATTCGGACACACCTCGTTCATCTCGACAAGCCGCTGCTGCGCATTCCACTGCTGGCGATCCACCTCAATCGGAACGTCAACGAGAAAGGCTTGATCCTCAACGCCCAATCCCACCTGCCTCCGTTGCTTGCGCTGGAGGGCGAGGCCGATGAACAGGCGCTGAAATCGCTGCTTGGCGAAACTCTGGGCGTTGACTCGGAGGCCATCCTCAGCTACGACCTCAGCCTTTGCGACACCCAGCCTTCCGCGATTTTGGGACGGAACGGCGAATTTGTTGCCGCGCCTCGGCTCGACAACCTTTGCTCGTGCTTCTGCGGACTTGAAGCGCTGCTGGCGGACCTCGACACGCCCTGTCCGCAAACCCGGATGCTCGCATGCTTCGATCATGAGGAAATCGGCAGCCTCACGACCCAAGGGGCGCGTTCCTCGCTGTTGCGGCACACTTTGGGACGCTTGGTTCGGGAGACGGCTCCGGAGGCCTACGAGCGCTCCGTGGCCAACTCGGTCCTGCTTTCCGCCGACATGGCGCACGCCGTTCACCCCAACTATCCAGATCGGCACGACCCCCAGCATTTTCCCAAGATCAACGCCGGGCCCGTGATCAAGATCAACGCGCAAGGGCGCTACGCGACCAGCGGTTGGTCCGAGGCGTGGTTTGAGTTGATTTGTCAGGAACGCGAGATTCCGGTGCAGAAGTTCGTCAACCGCACTGACCTCGCCTGCGGCAGCACCATCGGCCCCTTCGTGGCCAGCGACCTTGGACTGCCGACGCTTGACGTGGGCGCGGCGATGCTCTCCATGCACTCCATCCG